>JAADHH010000037.1 GCA_013151955.1 Chloroflexota bacterium | reverse complement strand
CACCTCCCCTTCTCCCCCCTTCTCCCCCAGGGGGAGAAGGGGGACAATTCTATTTTCAAAACAGCTTATCACATTTCGAGGACCGATGAAACGACAACTGACGAGCATACGGAATGAACTACCGGTCACAGAGAATGTGGCCTACCTGAACACGGGGATGGCCGGGCCGTTGCCCCGTCGGACCGTGCAGATCATCGCCGAACAGGCCCAACGTCAACTTCTCGAGGGGCGTTCGAATCTGTCTGCCTTTCGGGAGGAATACCTTGCACTGCTCGACGACTTGCGCGCGCGCTTTGCGCGGTTGCTCGGCGCCGGCCACGACGAAATCGCCCTGACTCACCATACTACCGAGGGCATGAACATCGCCCTTTGGGGGCTGAATTGGCAGGCGGGTGACGAGATCGTGACGACCACGCTCGAACATGTCGGCGGCCTGCTGCCCGGCTACGCAGTCTTGCGCCGTTTCGGACTGACGCTGCGCATGGTAGACCTGGGGCTTGGTGACGGCGACATCGCCGGAAAAATCGCCGCCGCGCTTTCTCCGCGAACAAGGCTGGTGGTCGTCTCTCACGTCAGCTACAAGACCGGTGCCCTTCTGCCGGTGGCGGAAATTGCACAGGCCGTGCATAGCGCCGGCGCATTGATTGCCGTGGACGGTGTCCAGGCGGCCGGCGTCATCCCCGTGGATGTGCGCGCGCTTGACGCCGATTTCTACGCCATTGCCGGGCACAAGTGGCTCTGTGGGCCAGAAGGCGTGGGGGCGCTGTACGTTCGACGGAAGCGGGTGGCCGAGTTGTCGCCAACTTTTGTCGGGTTCTTCTCCATGCGCGACTTCGAGGCCTTTGACTTTTCGGGGAGCTTCATCCCTGCGCCCGGTGCCCACCGCTATGAAACGGGCACGCTTTTCTGGCCGGCAATCTATGGCATGCGTGAAAGCCTGCAGTGGTTGGAGGAGGTTGTCGGGTACGATACGGTTTTTGCGTTCGGGCGGGAGGCGACCGCGCGGTGTCGCCAGATGCTGGGTGAATTGCCAGGGTGTACCATCCACACACCTGCCAACCATGCCGGCCTGACCACCTTCAGCGTGGAGGGCGTGGATGCTGTCGCGGCCTGCGATACCCTGGCAGACCAGGGTGTGATCATCCGTTCATTGAGCGAGCAGGGCTGGATGCGGGCCTCGACCGGATTCTTCAACAGCGCTGACGATTTGCAGCGGCTTCGGGAAGGGCTGTCCGGCCTCTCCTCTTGAAGGTTGTCAACTTTTAGAAAGTTGGCAACCTTTTGGTTCTCACCGTATGGGCCGCATCCGTGGGCCAAGAACATGTCCCCAGCTCGTGACGGTCTCGATTCGCCGTTTGCGCAAGCCGCAGGGAGATGGTATAATTCTTCTGCACGTAGGAGCGTGTGGCGTGGAGCGAGATCGATTCGCTCATCCGCTTATTTTCACGACAGAGACGTTGGTGATCGGCATTTGTGCCTCTCCAACACACGGAAAGTCATTCACAGGAAATAGAAATCATGACTCCCAAACAAATACCCACCGAAAAACAAATGAAGAACGGCTTTCTGCGTACCACCTTGAGCAATGGCTTGACAGTCCTGTGCCGGGAGATGCACCATGCGCCGGTCGCCGGCCTGTGGATCTGGTATCGCGTCGGAAGTCGCAACGAAGTTTCCGGCATCACCGGTATCTCGCACTGGGTGGAGCACATGCTCTTCAAGGGCACACCCAACTTTCCGCGTGGAGAAATTGACCGGCGCATTGCTCGTGAAGGGGGTACGTTCAACGGCATGACGTGGATCGATTTTACCACGTATTACGAGACTTTGCCCTCCGATCGCTTCGACCTGGCTTTGCGTCTGGAGGCAGATCGCATGGTCAACTCCAACTTCGACCCCGACGAGGTAGCATCAGAGCGCACGGTTATCATTTCCGAGCGAGAAGGCGCGGAAAACTTTCCGCAATTCCTTCTTTCTGAAGAGGTAACCAGTACCGCCTTCAAGGTGCATCCCTATCACCACGAAGTGGTCGGCTGGAAGTGCGACTTGCAACAGATGACCCGCGAAGACCTGTACCACCACTATCGGACGTATTATGTGCCGAACAACGCGATCCTGGTGGCGGCCGGCGATTTTCAGACCGGTGCTTTGCTGGAGCGCATTCGTGAACTGTACGAGCCTATTCCACGCCGCTCTGCCGTTGCCCCGATTCGAGCGGTGGAGCCACCCCAGCGTGGGGAACGACGCAGCGTTGTACATGGTCAGGGGGAGACGGCCTACGTTCAGATCGTCTTCCATGTCCCTGGCGCAAGCCATGCCGATTTCTTCCCGTTGGTAATCTTGGATACCATTCTTTCTGGCGCAAAGTCTATGAGCCTTTGGGGAGGGTCGCCGCCCAACCGCAGCTCACGTTTGTACCGGGCCCTGGTTGACAGCGAACTGGCGTCTGACGTCTCCAGCTCGTACAGCCCTACGGTCGATCCCTATCTCTTTACCTTCTCCGCGACAGTCCGCTCCGGTCAGAAGGTGGAGGAGGTAGAATCGGTGCTCTTGGCCGAGTTGCAACGCATTTCCGATGAACCAATCACGGAAGAGGAGCTGGCAACGGCGATCAAGCAATCGAAGGCACAGTTTGCGTTCAGCAGCGAGAGCGTAACGAACCAAGGATTCTGGCTGGGATTCACCGAAATTGTGGCTTCGTACGACTGGTTCAGTACCTACCTGGACAATCTGAGCCGGGTGACAGCAGCAGACGTCCGGCGGGTGGCACAGGCGTATCTGCCGGCAACCAATCGTACCGTCGGGCATTACCTGCCGGCGGTGTAGCAAGGCCCCCTAGTCCCGCTCGGCCTCCGACCAGAGGCCAAAGGCCATAGCCAGCAGCACCAGCACAGATGAAAACAGCGGGGCTTGTGCCCAAGCGGGAAAGCCTTCCGGCAGTATGGCGAGCATGAGTGGTTGTATTGCGCCAAGCCCGTAGGCGATGTACCCCCCCAATCCCCAGCCCAGGGCCCAAAGGCCGGTGCGGAGTTTGAGGTATGTCGGCCGGTAGCGGTTTCGGTCTATCCACAACCCGATGCCTTCGGCTACGCCCATTCCGGCCAGAGAGAGCAGCAATACGGCCAGTCCCAGGTTTTTCCCGGCGGGCGGCGTGAAAATGCCGGACGGAGCGGCCGTGACAGTGGCCGCCGGCGCTGGCGGGGGCGTGGGGGAGGGGTTCGGCGTGGACGTAGGCAGCGGAGTCTGCGTGGCGGTTGGCGTGGGGGGAACCCGTGTGGCAATGGTTCCCGGTTTGTCTTCCTCGATGCTAACCAGCACGGTGGTGGAACGCTCTGCCGGGTCGCTGATTGCCGTTATCTCCAGGTCCCCCACCCGTTCCAGGGTGACGGTCGTGCTGGCGATGCCGTGCAGTGTGGAAGCGATCTGCCGGGGGAGTTCCAAAGATTCGGACGGATAGGAGAGGATGAATGTCACCGGCGTTTCGTCGGGAACCGGGTGACCGTTCCGGTCCTGTATTACGCTGGTGTGCAACCGTAGCTCCGTGCCCACCTTTACCCCGATGGGGACGGCGGTGCCTTTGTCCCCGCTGGAGACGTTGCCAACGCTGATTTGGATCACCTGATTTGGGTCAGGCGCTGTTCGGTCGATCAGGTTGTAGTTTGTTCCCCGAATGCTCACCGGTGATGCCCCGCGTGGCGTGAATTCTTGAAACAAAGCACGCACCGATGCTTCTATGAAGGGACTGGTCTTGCTGTATACCGCATAATAGGCGGTAAGTTTGCTGATCTCGGTCGCATCCAGGTAGTAGGGTGCGCCAAAGCTGATTGCGACGACCTTGTGATTGCGCAACGTATCGGCACTTTCCCGAAGAAAAAGCTTGACCGCATCCGAATTTGGGGCATCGGTGGGGTTTGTATCCAGCATAGCCAGGACAATCCAATCGGCCTGCTGAATAAGGCGCTTCATGGTGGGGTCTCGTTTCTCTTCGGCTGACTGGACGTAGGTTTTGAGATCCCGAAAACTAAAGCTGCGTATATGGGACGGGCTAATCTGCCTGCTGGCATCCGGCCCGTAGAGCCGCAGAATCGTTTGCTCCAGAGCATCTGTGGGTATGGCCGGAAAGGTGTTGCAGTCGGCGCACTCCTGGTAAAGACGGGAGTCGGAAAATATGAGGATGTCTTCATCGCTGAGCGGCGGGCTCGGCAGGCGGTCGGCCAATTCGTCCGGCCCCGGATAAATGAGGGTGACGGACTCTTGCGCCAGTTTGCTGATTTCATCTTGTCCCTGAAGCAACTTTCCGGTCGCCGGTTGGGCGGAGATCAAGGTGTGTTCCACCGTGAAGGCCGGATAGAGGCTCCGTTTGAGGAGGAGAATGCGTCGCAGAGCTGCGTCGGCCTGCGAGCGGAAGGCCCGGTCTGATTTGTACTTTTCTTGAAAGAAGAGGATCGTGCTCTTGATGTTCTCGAATTGTTCGGTCCAATCGTCCGTCAAACCAAAGTGTGAGAGCGTAAGCAGGTCATTGCCGGCCAGAAAGGCCTCCAGGGCGATGCGGCGGTTGGGAAAAGTTTGCAGCGTGGGGTCATAGAATTTTTGAATGGCCGGGACGCCAAGCGCATCGCTCACCAGCAACCCGGTGTTGCGCCAGGAAGAGAGTTCGGGCTGTTCCAAGATTGCGTGGAGGGCCGGGGCGTCCAAGCTGACCGGGCGGGTGAGCTGGCGAATGTTTCCCTGGAATCCCCGGTATCGAATGTGAGAAGTCATCAGGGCGTTTGCCAACCCCAGGGTGTCCTCGCCTTTGCCCTGTTCCGTTACCGAGAAAAATGGTATCAGCTCTACATTGCGCAAGGCCTGCAGAGATTCCTGAATCGTAGCAATCTCTTCGTCGGGGCGGCGGTCGGCATTGCCCAGGCCGGGGAAATGTTTGGCCACGACGGCGACACGGTTTTCGCTGCCCAGATGTACCCCACGGATATAGGCTGCCCCCAGTTTCCCGACCCAATAGGGGTCTCCTCCAAACGTGCGCGTGCCCATGTCTCCGGGCTGGCCGGGGCGGGGATCGGTGACCACGTCGAGCGATGGGCCCAGAAGCATGTTGATCCCCAGGGCACGCAGTTCGCTTCCGACAACGTGCCCGACCTCTTTGGCATACAAGAGATTCCACGTTGCGCCAATGGCCATGTTGCTGGGCAGGGGCGTCAATCCGTTGCGGATAGCGGTATGCGGATATCCGTTTCCTTCCTGATCCACGGCGACAAATAGGGGAATGTACGGTCCGTGGCCCGCTTCCTTGCTATTTGCGTAGACCAACATTTGCAAGCGGTTGGTAACTGTGATCACTTGGGTGAGCGTATTGCCTTCATTCCGGAAGTTGCCATTTTCCGGCAGGAGAAGTACGCCGCCTACGTGGTAATCGTTCACCAGTTGGCCGATGTCCGATTGGGCCGTTACGTCCGAACCGGCAAAGGTTACCAAGAAAAGTTGGCCGACTCGTTCCTCGACCGACATCTGCTGAATCATTTTGTCCACGTCGGTTTTGGTGCTTCCCTGGGCCGTGACGTTCCAGGGAGAGGACAAGACCACCACCGCTGTGCAAATGATCAGAAACAGGCCCAAGGGGCTTAGGATTTTTTCTTGACTTTGGGTGAAGAATCGTCTCATTGGAAACAAAGGCACGTCCTATGTCCTGAATAACCAGGATCAGGAATACAAATTCGCAAAACGTAGGGGAAACGTAGGCAAAACGTCAAGCACTTCTACGTAGGATGTGGTATAGTATTGTCAAACCAAAAGGTTTCTCTTTCTCCTCCTTTTGCTCGAGAGCTGATGATCCTGGCGATCTCAGCTCTCTTGGTTTTTCGAAGAAGTTTTATCATCCGCATCGCCGAGCTTGCCGATGACCTTCTCCACGGGAAAACGGTGTTGGTTGCGCGCTATTTTTCGTCGTACAATTTCGCTGAGTTCTGTCCCGACTGCGTTTGCAAAAGACAACACATAAATGAAGACATCCGCCAATTCGTCTTCCACCTGCCAGCGCCGTTCTTCGTCTTCCAGGAGTTCCCTGCTCTGCTCCGTCGTCAGCCATTGAAAGTGTTCCATGAGTTCCGCGGCCTCGATCGCAATAGACATTGCCAGGCTTTTCGGGTCGTGGTAGGATTTCCACTCTCGTTGGGCTACGAAGGTGCGAACCATCTGCCGCAGTTCGTCAACCGTGGTAGCATCGTCCTTGGCGGCGGTCCGCTTTGCCTCCGTGACCTCATTTGCCATGTTTCGGTGACCTCGCCACACGTTCTCCTGTCCAGCATCAACAATCTTCCATGCTATTTTACCAGGTGCCTCCATTTCTGGCAAACCGCTGTCATCCGGGGCTTATGAACAACCTGACAGCCCTGGTGGCGCGTAAGATGAACAGATTGTAAGGAAACTTCTGTGCGGTGTTCACCAATTCTTCATGTTATGATTGTATAATAGTGGACAAGTGGTACCTATACAAATTTCTTCAACTACTGACCGTTTTCCTCGGAACCCGAGGTTTTCGGCGTGAGACGAGAGCCTGCAGGCCGCACCGGAATCAGGGAGGGTAATAAAGATGGCCCTTTACGTACGGGACATAAGACAAGAGGAAGAGCAACAACTGCGGCACTGGATTGAGGACGCGGATCCTATCCTGCGACATAGGGCGCGTGTGATCCTTCTTTCCAGCCAGGGGTATCGCATTCCGGAGATTGGCCCGCTGCTGGGCGCACACCCCACAAACTTACGGAAGTGGATTCACCGGTTCAACATGCAGGGGCCGTCCGGCCTGATTTCTCCGCGATCAGGCGGTCCGCCGCCTCGCTTTTCCGAGGAGCAGAAAGAGCAGATTGTTGCCCTGGCCGGGCAGAACCCACGGGATTTGGGCCTTAACTTCAGCAAGTGGACGCTGCACAAATTGGCGGAAGAAGCCGAGCGAAGAAATATCGTAGATTCCATTAGCCATGAATATGTGCGCCAGATTCTGGCCCAGGCCAAGGTTTCTTACAAGACACCCCCGAGCAGCCCGCCGGCACTGGGTGGCCGGGATTAAGTTCGGCCAGGCTTCTGGCGAGGAGCAAATAGATAGCCTGGCGAATGAATTCGCGGCTACCATTGCAAAACCGACCGCCGTCGGTTCGATCTCCAGTCGGTGAAGGCCGACTTTGCGGTGGTAGGCGTGGTTTCAACCGCCAGCCACGGAAGCCTGAGTAGTAACGTTTTTCCGTGAAAATCGTATCTTCTCAATATTCCGGGGCGAAGAAGTTCGACTTTTACCAAAAGTCGAACTTCTTCGCCCCACCCCGTTTTATTGAGAAGATACTGAAAATCGATGTAATCCGTGGCAAAAACAGAAAAACGCCAGGCTCCAGTTAGGAATTCACCCGTCGATTGTGACTCACTATCTTTGCAGGATTGCTTACCACAAAGACTCCAAGACACAAAGACAAAGAGTTCCATCCGCAAGATGCCAACTTCTTTGCTTGTGAGACGACCGGTAGCATGGACCAAAGTGCTGCCGGTTGTTGCATTGGTCTCCCTCGCGCTAATACTTCGCCTACATTCCCTGGGGGCGGAGAGCCTGTGGCTTGACGAAGCGACCAGCCTGTTCCTGGCGCGCATGGACATCCCCACGCTAACTGCCTGGACCGCCCACGATATCCACCCACCTCTCTACTATATCCTTCTGCACCTGTGGCTGGTTTTCGGCGAAAGCGAGTTTGCGCTGCGCAGCCTTTCCGTGGTGGCCGGGGTGTTCGGCGTGGTGGGGATCTTTCTCCTGGCAAGCGCCTTGTTTGACAAAACAACGGCCTTGCTGGCGGCCCTCTTGTTGTCCGTTTCCCCCCTCCATCTGTGGTATTCCCAGGAAGTGCGCATGTATGCTTTGGTCACCACGCTGACACTTTTCGCTTCCTGGTACCTGGCCATGGCCCTGGAAAGCCAACGCCGGCGCCATTGGGCCGGTTATGTCATCTGCTCGACCTTGGCCCTCTATACGCATTACTACGCAATCTTCCTCATCTTGTCTCATTGGGCCATCGTGATCTTTTGGATAGGGCGCGCGCGCGGAAGACCGCACCGGCAAAGAGAGGTGGCCAGAGCGTGGGTAATCGTTCAGGGCATCATCTTCCTCCTCTTCTTGCCCTGGCTGCCGACCTTGGCTCGCCAAGTCCTGAGCGGCGGAGGGGCCTGGGTGGCACAAGCCGTCGGCACACCATCTCTTCGCGCTTTGCCGGAAGCATTGCTACTGTATGTGGTAGGCCCCACACATGCTGCTGTCCCGGCACTCTGGCGAAGGATAGGCTATGGGGTCTATGGACTGGCCGGTTTGCTGTCACTGGCTGCCCTGAGAAGACGCACACCGCAAACGAAACGTGACCGGTGGGGCATACTTTTCTGTTTGCTCTATTTGCTGGTGCCCCTTGGGTCAGCCTGGGCCATTTCTCAGGTCAAGCCCCTCTTTGCGACCCGCTATCTTTTGCCCTTCCTTCCCCCATTCGTGTTGTTGGTCGCGTACGGGCTCTCCTCCGTGTCCCGAAGGTCTGTTCGATTTCCGGGTGTGCTGCTTGCCGCGATTGTTCCGCTCGCAATTTCGTTGCAGATGCAAGCTACAGCGCAGAACGTGGACTGGCGCCAGTTGGCCGCGGCCCTTACCGAACAGTCTGCTCCGGGCGACGTGGTGCTCTTCGACCCCGGTTGGTACAGCAAACCGTTCGATTACTACG
>JAADHH010000115.1:4476-13244 GCA_013151955.1 Chloroflexota bacterium | reverse complement strand
CGAAGCCTGTGTAAATCTGTGTCCCCTGTCCTTTTGTCAACTGCCCCGTCAGGGGCCACATTTTCTGAGCGAAGTCTCGGACAATGCGTAGGAACTTGAACGATTACATTTTCGTAGTAGGTTCGAAAACTTATGAGTGAGGAGGTGATGTATGCAAAATGACGGTAAAACTACGACCCGGTGAGTCACAAGAAGCACTGCTCAAACGGTTTCGCAAAGAGGTAGCGCAGAGCCGAATACTCAGCGCCTATCGCCAGAAACGTTGGTTCATTTCCAAAAGTGAGTTACGTCGGAAAGAACAGAAAAAGGCGATTCGAAAGGCTCTCCGTCGCGACGCAAAAAAAAGCACTCGTAAGCGGACAATTTAGTCTAACGCTTTTTCCTCAGAACCATTGCAATCTTAGAGCAATTCTCTTGAGGCGTGTGAGGTACTCTGTATTGTGATCGACCATCGCAATACAGAGTACCTTTTTTTGTTCGTTCGCTTGTGATTGCGCGGCCACTTGGCGCTATGTACTTATTGGTTGGCCAGCGTGTGGCCCGTACGCTACATGCGACGGAGTGCCCAGAGCAAGCCAAGAATCGTTTTCCCATCCCGAATCTCGCCGGCGTCAATGCGGCGCAGCAATTCATCGACGGGTAAGCGCACTACCTGTAGTTGCTCATCAGCTTCCATGGGGCGACGCGAGGGCACGAGAGCGGTGGCCCGGTACAGCGAGAATCGTTCCGTGGAATAACCGGGGGTGGGGAATACTGTGCCCAAAAGTTCCAGGTGCCCGGCACGGAACCCGACCTCCTCCTGTAATTCTCGTTGGGCACACGAGTTGGCATCTTCTTCCGGTTCACGCGTCCCGGCCGGAATTTCCAGGAGCTCCCCACCCGTCGCCAGGCGAAACTGGCGCACAAGGATCACTTGCCCGTCGTCGTCAAAGGGCACGATCACGACAGCGCCGGGATGTTCAACGATCTCCCGCTCCGTGACATAGCCATTGTCCAGCCGCACCGTATCGAGGCGCAACGTCACGATGCGTCCGGAATAGATTTGCCGGCTGGCCAGCACCTTTTCTTGGGCCATTTCAGGGAAGTTGCAACACCTGTCCCGGGTAGATGAACCCAAAGCTCGAGAGATTGTTCAGAGCAGCCAGAGCCTGTGGCGTGGTGCCGAAACGCGCGGAGATTGACCAAAGGGTATCTCCGGCCTGGACGACATACGTCCCCTGCTCAGAGGATGTGGGAGGTGCAGTGCTTTCGCCCGCACTTCCGGGAATGACCAGTTTCTGGCCAACGTGAATGTACCAGGGATTGTAGATCTGGTTGGCGCTGGAGATCGCATCCACCGTGGTGTGGTACCGTTGGGCAATGGAGAACATGGTATCTCCCGCTTGCACCGTATAGACCGTCTTGCCGGTTCCGCTCGGCTGAGCCTCGCCCGCCGGTGACACCCCGGATGGGATCTGCAACGTTTGGCCGACAACAAGACTGTCCGGATTGGCCAGGTTGTTGAATTGGGCAATGGCTTCTGGTGTGGTGTTGAAGCGGCGGGCGATAGAATAGACGGTGTCGCCCTCTTGCACGGTGTACGACGATACTTGCCCGCCCGTGGCCGAACCGGTCCCCGAAGCAGCCGAGGGCACTTCTGTTGGTGCCGGCAAAGCGGCCGTGGGAGCAGCCTCTGCAACAGAGGGGGTCGCCTCAGAAGCAGGAGAAGCTTCGCCCGTTGGAACTTCTTTGGTCCCCGTGGGGGCAGGTCCCAATCCCAAAACTGTCGGCGTTCCTCCCGTAGGCGTCACGTCAGATTGAGTCGAGGTCTGTGGAGACTCTATTGGAATAGGCGTAGGGCTCGGCTTACTGCGGACACAGGCGGATAGGACAACCAAGAGCAGGATTAAGAATGGGGCTAACCACTTGGAAGGGGAAAACATTTTGTCCATCTTCCTTACCTCCTTCTGAGCTAATAAAAGTTTATTTATCATACCACAAATAGCGTAACTCGTCAAGAAGGGGGGTGCCTGTCAAGGTTTTGCGCTATACTCCGGCCCAATCTCCCAACTCATACAGGATAGCTGCTACAAGGGCAACCCCGGCGGTCTCTGCGCGGAGGATGCGCGGGCCAAGAGTTATCGGAATGGCTCCGTAGCGTCTGGCCAACGCCACTTCATCTTCTGTAAACCCCCCCTCTGGCCCGGTCAGGATGTTCAACACGTAGGGGCGCTCGCCATGATGGCCGGCACCGGTTGATGAATAGTCGAGGGCTTCCTTGAGGGTTGTTTCTCGTTCTTGTTCCCAGGGAATGAGCAGAAGGCCGCCAAATTTCCTGGCCTGCTCACAGGCTCGGTCGAACATTACGGCCGGTAGAAGTGAGGGCAGCCGGCCACGACCGGACTGTTCGGCTGCTTCGGCAATGATGCGCGCCCAACGGCCCTGTTTCCTGGCGTTTGTGTCTTGCAGGGACCCGACGACGCACCGGCTGGTAATGAGGGGCACAAACTGAACGACGCCCAACTCGGTCCCCTTTTGCAGCGCCCATTCGAAATTCTTTCCTTTGAGCAGACTTTGGTACAGTGTGATTTTGGTCCGCGGCTCTCCCAAAGCCTGTCGTTTCCCAACCACCTTGCCGCGTACCGTCCTCCGGTGGATTTCGGTTAGTTTGACTTCCCGTTCCCACCCCGAATTGTCGAGGAGGATCACGTGATCGCCCGGTTTCATGCGCAGCACGTGGCGAATTTGGTGTACCACGGGCGCGCGCAGTGTGGCCTGGTCACCCGTGATCCAGGCCGGGGGAACGAAGAAGCGGTGCATGGGCGGTGTAGCTAACCGGTCATGAGGCCGCTCTTCATGGCGACCAAGGCAACCCAATCGCGCAGAAGGTCACGGCTCACAACACGCAATCCGCATTGTTGAAGAGACGTTTGCACAAGCGTTTCCCTCTCCATGATGATGCCCGAGAGGATCAGACGTCCCTGTGGCGAGAGACGTTCCACCAGTGCCGGCATCATCTCTACGATAACTTCGGCCAGGATATTGACCACGATAATATCCCACGGCGGTTGTTCCGGCACATCGCCAATCGTGCCCTGTAGCACGTGAACGCGGTGTTCGACGCTGTTTATTTTTGCATTTTCCTGGGCGGCAGATACGGCCACAGAGTCCGTATCTAGGGCCGTGACTGCACCGGCTCCGAGTTTTGCCGCAGCAATCGCCAGGATACCCGATCCCGTGCCAACGTCCAGGACCTGTGCCGGACGGCGTACGAGTCTCTCCAGTTGGAGTAGGCAGAGGCGTGTGCTGGGATGCAGCCCGGTACCAAAAGCCTGCCCCGGGTCCACGCGAATCACGATATCCCCAGAGACCACGTTGGTTTTTTGCCAGGAAGGGACGACGACCAAGCGGTGACCGATGCGCTGTACCCCGTAATGCTTCTTCCAGGCGTTGGCCCAATCTTCGTGGTCCACAACGCGAAACCCGGGATTGGGCAGCGGGTACAGTTGGCTCAGGTGCCAGATTTCACGTTCGATTTCTGCTCGAACTTGTGATTCGGTTCCGTCCATTGGGAAGTAGGCACGCATGGTTGTGGAAAGGGGCAAGGGATTCTCGTGCTGCGAATCGCGTACCAGGTGTTCGATGACTGCACCGCCGTGGCCCCAGCGATTCAGCACGTCGAATGTGGCCTCTGTTCCCTCTCCGTCTAACTCACGGAGGGTCACTTCTATCCATTTCACCGCGTCACGATTCTCCATTTTACGCTTTGAATGCTTCGCGCAGACGGTCGAATAGGCCCTTTTCGTGGGTGGGGACGACTTCTTTGCCCAAGGTACGGGCCAGGTCCTGCAGAAGCGTTGTTTGTTCTTTGGTCAAATCTGTGGGGGTGCGCACAAAAACGGTTACCACCAAGTCGCCTCTGCCCTTGCGTCGCAGGTGAGGGACGCCTTTGCCGCGCATACGGAAGGACCTACCCGTTTGCGTGCCGGCGGGGATGCGCAGTTTTTCGGTCCCGTCCAGTGTGGGGACTTCCACTTCGTCGCCCAGGGCGGCCTGGACCATGTTGATCTCCAGGTCCAGCAGAACGTCGTTGTCGCGGCGGTGGAGGAAGTCGTGGGGAGTGACGGAAAGGACCACGTACAGATTGCCTGCAGGGCCGCCGTTTATGCCGGCTTCACCTTCCCCCGCGAGACGGATTTGTGTTCCATCGTCCACGCCGGCCGGGATGTCGACGAGAATGGTCTTGGTGACTTGGGTCCGTTTTTGTCCGCCACACTCGCGGCAGGGGGAGGGAGTAACTTCGCCTTCTCCCCTACAACGCGGACAGGTACTGGAAGTGATGATGGAGCCAAAAATAGATTGGCGGGATTGGCGTACCTCGCCCGCGCCGTTACATTGCGGGCAACGCACAGGTGTGGTTCCCGGTTCGGCTCCTTCTCCCCCGCAAGCCGGGCAAGTTTCCAGGCGGGGAATTTCCAACTCTTTTGTGCAGCCGAATATGGCTTCTTCGAAGGAGATGGTCAGGTTATAGCGCAGGTCGGCGCCCCGCAGGGGGCCCCGCCGCGCGGCTTGCTGCGTCCTGGCCCCGAATCCGAAGAGGTCCTCGAATATGTCGCCGAAGCCGCCAAAGCCTGTGAAGCCTTGTCCGAAACCTGCTTGAGGCCCCACGTGGCCGAACTGATCATAAGCAGTCCGTTTTTTATGGTCGCTGAGGACTTCGTATGCTTCGTTCACCTCTTTGAAGCGGGTTTCGGCATCAGCACTTTTGTTTACATCGGGATGGTACTGGCGCGCCAACCGGCGGTAGGAGCGACGAATGTCATCGTCGCCTGCACTGCGGTCAACTCCCAGTACTTCGTAGTAGTCTCGCTTGCTCATGTGGAGGTCTTTTCTCTATCAGATGGTAGCGTTCCGGTATCCAGAGAATAGCGCCGACCGGTGCAGAAACTCCGCAGATTCCCGACCTGCACACATTGCACAGGTCGGGAATCTGCGACACCAGCGCCCTCTTCTCGGGAGCTGATTGGATACGATCAGGTTTCTTTGTATTCGCCGTCTACGATGTCGCCTTCCTCTTCGGAACCTTCATCGCCGGCACTTTCGCCTGCGGGGGAGGCCTCTGGGCCAGCCTGTGGCTGCTGCTCATACATGGAAGCTCCCACTTTCTGAATGGCCTCGGAGAGTTCTTGCGTGTGCCGGCGAATCTCGGCAACATCCTGCCCTTGCAGGGCGCTACGAACTGCGCTGATCTTGGACTCCACATCGCTTCGTACGTCTTCGGGAACTTTTTCGCCCAGTTCGCGAATCGTCTTTTCGGCGGAGTAGGCTGTCGAGTCTGCCATGTTTCGAGCTTCCACCTCTTCGCGGCGTCGTTGATCTTCCTCGGCATGGTCCTGTGATTCGTGTACCATCCGTTCGATTTCTTCGTCCGATAGCCCGCTGGAAGCCGTGATTGTGATTTTCTGTTCCCGGCCGGTCGCTTTGTCCTGTGCCGAGACGTGCAAGATACCGTCCGCGTCAATATCGAAGGTGACTTCGATTTGGGGAACGCCACGGGGGGCCGGCGGAATGCCATCCAAAATAAAGCGTCCGAGGCTCTTGTTGTCTGTGGCCATAGGGCGTTCGCCCTGGACGACGTGTACGTCGACACTGGTCTGGCCCTCAGATGCTGTGGAGAATATCTGCGATTTGCGTGTGGGGATGGTGGTGTTTCGTTCGATGAGCGGCGTCGCCACTCCTCCCAGGGTTTCGATGCCCAGGGTGAGTGGGGTGACGTCCAGGAGCAGCACGTCTTGAACCTCGCCGCCCAACACGCCGGCCTGGATGGCCGCCCCGATAGCCACGACCTCGTCTGGGTTCACCCCTTGATGGGGGTCGCGGCCAAAGAACTTGCGTACAGCTTCCTGCACCGCCGGCATTCGGGTTTGCCCGCCGACGAGAATGACCTCGTTGATGTCGCCCGGCGAAAGATTGGCGTCTTCGAGCGCCTGGCGACAGGGGCTTATGGAGCGTTCTACCAAATCGCCGGTCAATTGTTCCAACTTGGCCCGCGTTAGGGTCATGGTCAGATGTTTCGGGCCAGAGGCATCGGCCGTAATGAAGGGCAGGTTGATTTCTGTTTGCAGGACCGTGGAAAGCTCGACCTTTGCTTTCTCGGCAGCTTCTTTCAGGCGTTGGAGGGCCATTTTGTCTTGGCGCAGGTTGATGCCCTGGTCTCGCTTGAATTCATCAGCAATCCAGCCAATGATGCGTTGGTCGAAGTCGTCGCCACCCAGATGGGTGTCACCATTCGTGGAAATAACCTCGAAGACGCCGTCCCCGATATCCAAGATGGAGATATCGAAGGTTCCCCCACCCAGGTCATACACCGCAACTTTTTCGTCCTTTTTCTTATCCAATCCGTAGGCCAAAGCCGACGCGGTTGGTTCGTTGATGATGCGCATCACTTCCAGGCCGGCGATGCGTCCGGCATCCTTGGTGGCCTGGCGTTGGGAGTCGTTGAAATAGGCCGGAACGGTGATGACCGCCTGGCTGACCGTCTCGCCGAGATAGGATTCGGCATCTTTCTTAAGTTTTTGCAGAATCATGGCGGAGATTTCGGGGGGAGAGTACTCTTTGTCTCCCATCACAACCCGTACATCGCCATTCGGAGCTTCGGTTATTTTGTATGAAACGAGTTCAATATCCCGCTGGACTACTGGGTCGTTGTACTTGCGCCCCATGAACCGTTTGACAGAGTAAATTGTGTTGTCTGGATTCGTGATAGCCTGACGCTTTGCAACCTGTCCGGCCATGCGCTCGCCTGTTTTGGGGTTTACGGCAACGACAGAGGGCGCTAGTCTGGCACCTTCTGAAGTGGGTATTACGGTAGGATCGCCACCTTCCATAACGGCTACCACGGAATTTGTGGTTCCTAAGTCAACGCCAATGATCTTGCCCATAATTATTGTTCTCCTTGTGATGATTGTTCTTCAGATTTCTCTTCTTCTTCGGCCGGTCGCGATATGGTTTTGGCTACCCGCACGAGGGCCGGGCGCAGAACGCGATCGTGCAATTTATAGCCCGGCTGTATCTGTTCAATGATGTGCCCTTCGGCGACTGCATCGCTTTCTTCCCAGGTCAGGGCCTCGTGTAAAGCGGGATCGAAAGGCTTTCCCGGGCCAGCTTCAATCATGATTGCCCCTTCTTGTTGCAGCGTATTCCACAGTTTCCGTTCAATCAGCGAGATTCCCTCAACCCAGGAATGGTCATTCAAGTGTTCGGGGGTTGTGGCCAGGGCACGCTGCAGGTCATCCAATACCGGGAGCAGCCGTGTAATCAAACCCGAATTGGCGTACTTCATAAACTGAATGCGGTCTCGTTCTTGTCGCTTCTTGTAGTTTGCAAATTCGGCTGCCGTCCGCTGCCACTTCTCAAGGTGTTCGTCCACTTGAGTTTGCAAAGTGGCCAGGTGTTGCTCCATTTCGCCCACTGCGTTTGGAGCTGAAGTTTCATCGTTGGTTGAAACAGTGGACTTTTGTTCGTCATTGGTCCTGTTTTTTGGCTGTGAGTGCACAGTCATCGTTTACAAAACCTCCTCAAGGGTGATGAGAAATATTCCACGGGTCACGGTACCGGGGGGTGTGAGATCGTTATGAATGCCCATATAGATCGCCAAGTAACATGGTCATCAAGTCAGACACAAAACGTACGGTCGAGATGTTCCGCTGGTACGGCATACGCATCGGGCCAATGATTCCCATGACGCCCGAACGCATCAAATCGTCGCCGTAGCCATACGGAGCGATGACGATACTCAAATCGCTCAATTCCGGCCAGCGTCCCTCTCCCCCGATGATCACCTGGATTTCGCCCCCGGCCATTGCTTCTCCGAGCACGGCTTCCAAGAGCTGTCGCTCCTCGACAAGGGTCATGATCTGTCGAAGGCTTTCGGACGAGGAAAACTCCGGATTCTGCAAAACCTGTAACATGCCGTCGCGATAGATTTCGCTTGTGGTCCTCTGGTCTACGCTCTTCATAATATCAATCACTACAGACTGGATCTGTCGGGCCAGCTTTCCGCCGGGGGCCTGGAATGACGTGGCCGCTATTTCGCTGGAAATCTTGTTTTCCCAAAGGTTGCTGAGCAATGTAGCCGATTGAATCAGCTCGTCCCGGCTCAGATAGGGGTCGGGCAAGGATAGGTAGCGTTGTCTGACCAAATCCTCTGACAACACGACGACAAGCAAGACTACGCCGTCGCGAACAGAGACCAACTCCAAATGCTTGAAGCAGCACTGTTGCGCCTTCGGAGCCGTTACAAGGGATGCCAACTGGGACATGTGCGCCAACACAGCCGCTCCCAATTTCAACCACTGCCTCAATTCCGTGTTGGCCTGATGAAACTGGTGGCGGATGAGGCGCTGCTCGTCCAAAGGCAGCTCAGCCTCTCGCATCAGGTGCGCCACGAAGTAGCGATATCCTTGCTCGGTCGGCATTCGGCCGGCGGATGTGTGGGGATGGGCCAGGTAGCCCATGCTCTCCAACTGCGCCATTTCACTACGTACCGTCGCCGCGCTTACCCCTAGATCGTATTGCCTGATCAACCGCTGAGAACCAACCGGCATACCCGTGGCCACGTATTCGCGTGCAACCAGGGCCATGATGGTTTCTTGTCGCTCTGTGAGTCTAGCCATTTACTTGATCTTTACCCTGACAAGTAACTACTTTGACAATGTCACATTTCCTTGCACGGCGGTTGAAACCGCGTGCTACCGGTGGCGAAGGCCACCTGCGTGGCCTCGTTTAGC
>JAADHH010000115.1:0-4391 GCA_013151955.1 Chloroflexota bacterium | reverse complement strand
CTTCGCTCAGAAAATGTGGCCCCTGACGGGGCAGTTGACAAAAGGACAGGGGACACAGATTTACACAGGCTTCGCACACAGATTTTTCTGAGAAAAAAAGAAAACTCTGCGAATCTTCGTGCTTTCCCTGTGTCGCCTTCGGCGGCTCTCCCTGCCGGCGAGGCCAACCCGGCCTCGCGCAGATTTGTTCGCCCACCCCCGGCCTTTTTCGCTTATTAGCACTCTCTTTTCTAGAGTGCCAGCGCTTATACTATACCACGAAGCGGGCATTCTGTCAAGAAAACGGGAGGGACGGCACGCCGTTTCTCCTGGTCCCCGCAAGAGCAAAAAGTCGTCGTTCTATGGGGCCCCACTTTGTCAAGGCTGGCGAAAGCTGGTATAATACTTTCATGACGACAAGCGCGCCACCTCCGAGTAACAGCATACGTGGCGAGCAGTTGCGGCCCTATCTTCCGCCATGGCTCTCGCGAAATCTGCCGGACGATTTGCAGACTATGCCTTCCCCAGAACTGGCGCAGGTTGATAACCATCTGCGCCAGTTGTTGCAAACTATGGCCACTTACCTGCCTCGTCAAGTGGTCAACGAAGTGTTGGCCGACCCGACGCCCGGCCGCGTGCGCGGACAGACCACTTTCGGCACCCTGCTCATGGCGGACATCACCGGCTTTACCGCACTCTCCGAACACATTGCCCGGTTAGGACGCGAGGGCGCGGAGGAAATCACCGGCATTGTCAACCACTACTTCACACACATGATCGAATCGAGTGACCGGGAGTGTGGTTTTCTGATCAAATTCGCCGGCGACGCCATGATCCTGCTCTTCACGGACGAGGACCATGCGTGGCGTGCCGTCCGTGCGGGCGTTGCCATGCAAGAGGCGATGAAACGCTTTGCGCACGTACAGACCTCCCAGGGCGAGTTCTCGTTACGGGTCAAGATGGGCATCAGCACGGGTGACATTTTCACGGCTCACGTTGGCACACGCGAAAGGATGGAGTACGTGGTGATGGGGCAAGCTGTGCGTGCCATGGCCCAGGCAGAAAATATCGCCCAGGCCGGCGAACTCGTCCTGAATGAGGCAACCTTTCAAGTCGTGGCCTCCGCCACCAGAGACGTATCGCCACGGGATGGATTCTATCCACTCCGCCCCTCGTCGCTGGACATTGCGGCCAGACCCCCCGTCCCTGCCGGCGCGCCGGCAATGCCCGAACCGGCAAAACCCTTGCCCTCTCATGTACCGGATGAAATTGGGGTGTTGGTCCACAAAATCGAGACACTGGCTCCCTATTTGCCCTACGGCCTTTTGGACAGATTGATCGTTGACCCGCTAAATCCACAGATGGCCGGAGAACATCGCCTGGTGACAGCCCTCTTTGCCGACGTTGTCTCGTGGAACCCCATCGTCTCTGCGCTGATCCATCAGGCCCCCCAGATGCTGACAAACATATTCAACACATACTTCACCTCCGTGCATCAGATCGTACACCGCTATGGCGGTGTCGTCAACAAGGTGGATCCTTCTTTGCACGGACATCGTCTGATGGCCCTTTTCGGTGCCCCTATTGCACACGAAGACGATGCTGAACGAGCTGTTCTGTCTGCGCTGGAGATGGAAGAGGCGCTGGCCAAAACCAACCAAGCCATTCGGACAACCTGGGAACAAACCAACATTCCGGGAACTCTGCCGCCACCCTTGTACCAACAAATCGGCATCAACACCGGATTCGTCTTCGCCAGCAACGTGGGAGATCGCCACCGTCAAGAATACTCCATCATGGGCGATGAAGTCAACCTGGCCGCTCGCCTGATCGGTGTGACCAAAGACAACCAAATACTGGTCAGTGCAGCGACCTATCACAAGCTCGCCGACCAATTCGTTGTGCGTGAACAACCGGCGGTGCGCGTCAAGGGGAAGGCCTTGCCCGTACAGACCTACCAGGTCTTAGGCGCACAGCGTGAAACTACGCGCGTCGTCCACCAAACCACCCTGGTAGGCCGGACCTCCGAGTTGGAGGCGCTACGCAGTACCTTGGAGCGGGTAGAGCACGGCGAGGGGCAGATGATGGCCATTGCCGGCGACGTTGGCGTGGGCAAAACCCGCCTGCTCGACGCATTGTACGAAGCGGCCGAACACCGCGACTTTGCCGTGTTGCACGCTACCTGTCTTTCCTATGGGCAGAACGTCCCCTACCTTCCGTGGACAACGCTTCTCCGTGCATACATAGGCCTGAGCGAGGCAGATACATCAGACCAACGGATTGCCAAAGTCTACGACACTTTGAAAGACCTCGAGCCGGCATGGCAAGAACTGGCCCCGCTTCTGAATCCTTTTGTGGGCTTGAACCTTCCGGAGAATGACTTCACGCGTCACCTGGATGCGAAGACACGCCGCCAGCGATTGTTCGACCTGATCCTACACCTGCTCCAGCAGGCTGCGACCCAATCCCCACTGCTCCTGGCCATCGACGATCTGCAATGGCTGGACAGCACATCGCGTGATCTGATCCAGTATATTGCACGCAACATTGCCACACATCGCATCCTGATCGCCGTGGCCTACCGGACAGAGTCGGCCACTGAGGTGTGGGATCAGTTTGCCCCCTGCAAGAAGTTGATCGTGACCGATTTGCCGGCAGGAGATAGCCTCTCCCTTGTCTCCTCCATGTTGGGCACCTCCGTCGTGCCTGCGCCCCTTGAACACTTGATCATGGAGCGCACACAGGGCAATCCCTTCTTCCTGGAGGAAATTGTTCGTGCCCTGGTGGACCGCAAAGCCCTGTACATTGATGAGGAGGGGCAGGGACACCTGAATCCCGACTGGGAAGATATAGACGTCCCCGATACGATCCACGGCATGGTCATTAGCCGCATCGACCGCCTGCCCGAAGCCGACCGGCGCGTCTTGCAGGTTGCTTCTGTCATCGGCCAGACTTTTCCCGTGGATGTCCTGCGCGGCGTATTTCCCCATGCCAGCCGGCGGGCCGAGATCGTGGACCGCCTGCACAAAATGAGCACGCGAGGGCTGACCCTTTTGGATCACCCGGACCCGGACATGGCTTACGCCTTTAAGCATACCATGATTCAGGAAGTGACCTACGAGAGCCTGCCCTTTGCCCGCCGGCGATATTTGCACGCTCAGGTAGCTCGCTTCGTGGAAGAGACCTACGCCGCCAACCTGCTCGAGCGCTACGATTTCCTGGCCCACCATTACTACCTGGGCCGGGTCTGGCCCAAAGCGACAGACTATGCCATCAAAGCGGGAGAGCGCGCGCAGGCTGCCTACGCGAACGAGGCGGCCATCACCTACTACGAGCGAGCCCTGGAACTGATTCGCCGTCACCAGGCCGCACCGCCCGCTGTGGCCATCACCACTGCCGAAGCCCTGGGCGACGTATACCATCTGACCGGTCAGTACGATGCGGCCAGCGAGGTATATCGCTTTGCGCTGGAACATGAAGAACTCTCCCCGGCAAGTTGCGCAGAACTGCACCGCAAGGTCGCCCGCGTCCGTCAGTTCCAGGCCGATTACGACCAGGCCCTGGCCGAACTGGACCGTGCGGAAGAGGCCCTGGGGCAGACACACGACCCCCTCGTGCTGGCCCGTATCGGCAACGACCGGGGCTGGGTCTTTGCCCGCCAGGGGCAGTACGAAGAAGCTGAGGCCGCGTGTGACCAGGCCTTACAAATGCTCGCACAGGTCCAGCCCAGCGAGGACAGCCGGCGAGTTCGCACGCGCATCTACGACAACCTGGGGTCTATCTGCCGCTTCACCGGCGAGCACGACCGCTCTATCGCCTACCTGCAGGATAGCTTGACCCTAAAAGAAGACCTGGGCGATCAACAGGGCGTGGCCATCGTCTACAACCGTATTGCTGCTGTTCACTGGAGTAGGGGAGACTACGCTTCTGCAGCAGAGTACATGAAGCGCAGCCTGGAGATTCGGGAGCGCATCGGCGACCGCTGGGGAGCAGCCACCGCGTACAACAATCTAGGAATTGTCTACTACACACAGGGACGGTATGAACAGGCCGAAGCCTGCTATCAGCAAGCCTTGAATACTTGGCAAGAAGTGGGGGCTGCCTCCGGCGTTGCCTTTTGCCACGTCAACCTGGGAGAACTGTACTTCAGCGATGGAAAATTAGATGAAGCGTCCCGGCATCTGGAGCAAGGGGAACGATGGCTATCTGAACTTGGTGAGCAGGGCTCACTCTTCGATACCCGCAAGTGGTTAGCCCAGGTACGGTTGGCACAAGGCTGTTGGGAAGAAGCCAAGCAATATGCACAAATGATCGTGGACACTGCCAAAGAAACAGGCAATCCAGAGACCGAGGGTATCGCCCAGCGCATTTTGGGTCAGGTGTTGGCCTCAGGTACAGACACCGGCTGGCCC
>JAADHH010000036.1:18401-26779 GCA_013151955.1 Chloroflexota bacterium | reverse complement strand
GTTTGCCGAACCTGCTGGTCAACGGGGCCTCCGGCATTGCCGTGGGCATGGCCACGAACATCCCCCCCCACAACCTGGGCGAAGTCTGCGATGCCCTGATCTACCTCATCGATCACTACGATCAAATGGAAGGCATTACGGCTGAACAGCTCATGAAATTTGTCAAGGGGCCCGACTTCCCTACCGCCGGCATCGTCTATCGTTACAGAGAAGCGGCCAACGACCCGCGCCAAGACACCATTCTCAATACATACGCGACGGGCAAGGGGCGATTCACCGTACAGGCCAAGACCCACGTCGAGCCAATGTCCCGCAACAGAAACCGCGTGGTCATTACCGAACTCCCTTACCAAGTGAACAAGACCCGCTTGATCGAGCGCATCGCTACCTTGGCGCGCGACGGCAAATTGGAAGGCGTCGTTGACCTGCGAGACGAATCAGATCGCCAGGGTATGCGTGTGGTGATCGAATTGACCCGCACCGTGGAACCGGCCGATGTCTTGAGCAATCTGTATCGTCTGACACCCATGCGCACAACGTTTGGAGCTATCCTGCTCGTTTTGGTAGACGGCCAGCCACGCCTCACCCCCCTGAAAAGAGCGTTGCACCTGTTCTTGGAGCATCGCCAGGAGATCATCACCCGCCGCAGCCAATTCGAACTCGATCGTGCCCGCCAGCGGGCGCATATCCTGGAAGGACTGCGCATCGCCCTGGAATTCCTTGACGAAGTCATTCGCATCATTCGCCAGTCGCGGACCGCAGACACGGCAAGGAACAATCTCCGCAAGAAGCTCAAACTGACGAAAGTCCAGGCCCAGGCCATTCTGGACCTACAATTGCGTCGCCTGGCAGCCCTGGAACGGCGCAAGATCGAGCAAGAATACAAAGAGACTCTGAAAAAGATTCGCTTCCTGGAAGATCTGCTGGCCCACCCGGAGAAGGTTTTGCAAGCAATCAAGGCGGAACTCCAGGAACTCAAGAAGCAATACAACAACCCCCGTCGCACGCAGATCGTGGAGATCCCCAGCTCCGGTGTGTTGACCACAGCCGAGCTGGTTCCCGACGTGCAGATCTTGCTCACGGTAACCCGCGATGGCGAAGTGCGCCGCAATCGGGTGGGGACGCGCAGGCAAAAAGTGCGGCGCGCGAACACGCTGGCCCGGGCCAGCACGCGTGACGAACTCCTCTTCCTCACGGAAACCGGTACCGGTTATCGATTGGCCGCTCATCAAATTCCGGATGGCGAAGCGGTGCAACTTTCCACGCTCGTTTCGGTGCCGGCCGGCCAACCGGTCACGACGGTGCTTTCTGTCCCAGAGGACAAGAACCAATTGGTGCTGGTCACGGCACGTGGTGTCGTCAAGCGGGTGGCTACGGAAGTCCTTTCGGCTGTGCTGGGCAGCGGCACACCGGTCATGCGCGTCGCCGATGGCGACCGCCTCATTTGGGCCGGCTTCAGCACCGGCGACCAAGATGTGATCCTCGTGTCTGCGACCGGCCAGGCCATCCGTTTCGCCGAAACAGATGTGCGCTCCATGGGGCTGACCGCGGCCGGCGTCGCCGGCATACGTCTGGCCAAAGGGGACACTGTGGTTAGCGCAGACCTGATCGCCTCCCAATCGCAGGAAATGCTGGTAGCTTCCTCTGCCGGTTACGGCAAGCGGGTACGGTTGTCAGATTTCCCTCGCCAGGGCCGCGGCGGCAAGGGCGTGGTAGCCATGAAGTTGACGAAAACGACCGGCCTGCTGGCCGCAGCGGTTGTTGTGTCGAAAAAAGAGCGTGTCGTGCTGATTTCAGAAAAAGGTTTCATAGCCGATGTCGCCGTCCAGCATGTATCGTTGGCCGGCCGGAGTGCGCGGGGAGCAATCATTGCCGGATTGCGTGCCAAAGACACCGTCCGCCGGCTGGTAAATCTGGGATAGGTTTTCCCCCACCGTTCCGCGATGAAAATCGACCTACACGTCCACAGCTACCACTCGCCGGACAGCCGCAGCTCGTACGATTCTATCATCGGCATGGTTATGGCGCGGGGCCTGGACGCATTGGCCCTGACCGACCACAACACCCTTGCCGGCGCGCTGGAACTGGCCCGGATCGCTCCCTTCCCCGTCATCGTGGGAGAGGAGATCCGTACTCCGGTCGGAGAAATCATCGGCCTCTTCCTGACGGAGGAGATCCCGCGCGGGCTGACGCCGGAAGATACCATCGCGCGCGTGAAAGCGCAGGGGGGACTTGTGGCCATCCCACACCCTTTGGACCGCGTGCGGCGTGGCTCGGCGCTGGGCGAGACTGTGCTCCGCAGAATCCTCGATCAAGTTGACATCATCGAAGGGTTTAACGCGCGGGTAGTCTTTGCGAGGGACAATGTACGTGCCCGCGAAATTGCTTCGGAACGGGGCATCCCTTGTTCCGCCGGCAGCGACGCCCACGCTCCCTACGAAATTGGTGGCGCGTACGTCGAAATGGCGGCATGGTCTACGCCGGCAGAATTCCTGAAGAATCTCGGCACGGCAAAAATTAGTGGCCGGCTTAGCGGCCCCCGTGTGCGCTTGAGCAGCACCTGGGCCAAGGTCTTGAACCGGCTTCAGCAGTGAGGAGCGTACCATTGCCGGCCGGTCGAAAAAGTGGGCCGTTGACGCCCGGCAGGCACTGTGCCCCGCATGAACCGCGTGACTGATCCGCCACCGCCCCCCTTGCCGGCCTGGCGTGTCTGGCTCCTGGCCAGCCGGCCCAAGACCTTACCGGCGGCCATCGCCCCCGTGCTGGTGGGCACAGCCCTGGCCTACCGCGACGGAGCGTTTGTCCTGCTGGCGGCTGTGGCGTCACTGGTCGTGGCTTTGTTGTTACAGGTCGGGGCCAACTTCGCCAACGACTATTTCGATTTCTTCAAAGGGGCCGACACTCCCGAACGGGTTGGGCCGGTGCGTGTGGTGGCCAGCGGCCTCCTCTCCCCGCGCCGGCTTCGCGTGGGCATGGCCGTGGTCTTTGGTGCAGCCGGTATAGCCGGCCTCCATTTGGTTTTCCGTGGAGGGCTCCCTCTGCTCATCGTGGGCGCCGGCGTTATCGTAGCGGCGCTGGCCTACACCGGGGGACCGTGGCCTTTCGGCTATTACGGCCTGGGGGATGTGGTCGTTTTTCTCTGCTTTGGTTTGATCGCCGTTGCTGGTACCTATTACGTGCAGGCCCTGCGGCTGACCGCCCTTTCGGCCTGGAGCGCCATTCCGCCGGGGCTGCTGGTCACGGCCATTCTGGTCGTGAACAATTTGCGAGACATCGACACGGATCGTCGTGCCGGCAAGCGTACATTGGCCGTTCTTCTGGGTGCAACGCGCACGCGCATGGAGTACGTATTGCTCCTGGCCCTGGCCTACGTCGTGCCGCTTTTGCTTTGGGCAAGGGGCGGGCAATCGGGCTGGGTCATGCTCCCCTGGCTCTCTCTCCCACTCGCCGCTCACCTGGTGCGGGAAACCCTCGTGGCCGGAGACGGCCCTTCGTTCAACGTCATCCTGGCGCGCACAGCGCAACTGGCCCTCCTCTTCGACCTGCTGTTCGCCCTCGGATTGATGCGCTGATTCTCCTCATTCGCCGTAGAAACAGAACCGTGGTACAATAGGAAAAGACGTAGCCCCTCAATTCGCGAGGGAGTGGCCAACTCTAGTTCCAATTTTGTAGGAGCAGATCTGGGATGTTAGGTAAAGTAGCACAGATTGCTGAACGGTACAACGAAATCGAACAAATCATGGCTTCTCCTGAAGTCTCTGCGGATTATGAAACACTGGCAAAGTATGCCAAGGAGCAGCGCGAATTGGCACCGGTGGTCCGCTCTTATCAACGATATCAGGAGGTGAAACGACAGCTTGCCGGCGCACAGGAAATGGCCGAGGGAGAATCGGACCCGGAGATGCTGGCCCTGGTGCGCGAGGAAATCGAGTCCCTGCAGGCAGAAGAAGCAGCTTTGTACGATAACATGATGCTCCTGCTCGTGCCGAAAGATCCCGATGACAAGCGCGACACCATCGTGGAAATCCGCGCGGGGACCGGTGGGGAAGAGGCCGCCCTCTTTGCGGCCGATCTATATCGCATGTACAGCCGCTTTGCGGAAGACCATCGCTGGAAGATGAGCCTGTTGACCAGCAATGAGACCGGAATCGGGGGCTTCAAGGAAGTGATCTTTGAAGTCAAGGGGCGCGGCGCTTATTCACGCCTGAAGTACGAATCGGGCGTCCACCGTGTGCAGCGCGTGCCGACGACCGAGTCGAGCGGGCGTATCCACACCTCGACGGCCACAGTGGCTGTGCTGCCGGTAGTCGATGACGTAGAGGTAGAGATCAGCCCGGAGGATTTGCGTGTGGACATCTTTCGATCCTCGGGACACGGCGGACAAAGTGTGAATACCACCGATTCTGCGGTGCGCATCACCCACCTGCCGACCGGAATCGTGGTCTCTTGCCAGGACGAACGGTCCCAACTGCAAAATCGACTGCGCGCGCTTTCCATCCTACGCGCCCGTCTCTACGACTTGGAGCAGCAGCGTCAGCGGGCGGAGATTACAGAGACCCGCCGTTCTCAAATCGGCAGCGGCGAGCGGAGCGAAAAGATTCGCACGTACAATTTCCCCCAAAATCGCGTGACGGATCATCGTATCGGAAAGACGCTCTACCGCCTGGAGGCTGTACTCAATGGCGACCTGGACGAGTTTCTGGACGAACTGGCCGCCACCGATCGTGCGGAGAAGCTGAAGGCGCTGGGAAAAGAAACGCAGAACGCAGAATGATGAATGCGGAATGGACGGCGAGCAATAAACTGCCCGCTTAATGCGCCAGAAGCCCGCCGAGAGTTCCGCTGTCACTGCACTCCCGGCTACCCCTTCACCGCTCTACGAGCTGACGGTGACGGCATTCTAGCGCCCGCCGGAAGCGGCGAAAATTTGTAGCCGTAACTCGCGGCGGCGGCTTTGACGCACACCCCTCTGCGGCTGCCGGCTTTGCCAGGAGCATCCTTCCATGATATAATTTCCCTGCGTGCATCACCCCATTATTTCTGTGCTTAGGAGGAGCAACTATGCGTATGAGCGTTACGAATATGGCCAAGCGTTATGGGCGTTGGCTGGCCGTGGCCGGGTTGGTCATCGCTGGCGTGGGGCTGTTGGGCTGTGGAGGAGGGACCGCGCCGCCGGCTCCCACCGTCAAGGAGATTGTCATTGGCGAGGTGGAGCCTTTGACCGGCGTGCAGGGACCGCAAGGGAAACTCGTCCACGAAGGGATCCAGTATGCCATAGATGAAGCCAACGCGGCCGGCGGCATCAACGGTATCCCCATCACGCTCCTTTCCCGCGACGATGAGAGCAAACCGGAGCAGTCTGCCGCCGCCGCGCGCGAGCTGATCACACAAAAGAAAGTTGTAGCCCTGATGGGCGGATACGTAGACACCCTGGTCGGCGCTGTAAGCGAAGTAGCAGAAGAGAACAAGGTGCCCTATCTGGCCAGCTCGAGCCTGGATGAGCGCCTGACCGCACGCGGGTATCACTATTTCTTTCGCATGAGCAAGCTCTCCGGATTCTCCGACGCCACGGTCGGTCTGGCGACAGATGTCTTGCACGCCAAGAAGGTCGCTATTTTCCACGCCAGCACGCCCGGCGCTACACAAACATCCCAGCGCATCCGCGATGATTTGGTCGCGAAAGGAGTCGAAGTTCCGGTCTTCGAGAAATTCGTGCCCGGCAAGACGACCGACTTTGTGCCGCTGCTCAACAAGGCGAAGGCGGCCGGCGTGGACCTGATCGTCTCGGCCGGCTTCACCGGTGATAACGTCAACATGGTGCGCCAATTGCAAGCCAACAAGATTGATGCCGGCGGCTTCCTCGTACTCTACGGAGCCAGCCTGCGGGTTCCCACGTTCAAGTTGGGGGACGCGGCCAACTATACGTTCCACACAGCAATCTGGGATGACAAACGGGGCCTGACCCCTCCGGGGTCGGAAGAAATGTCGGCAGCCTTTGCCAAAGGTTTCCTGGAAAAGATGGGCCGGCCGGCCGGGGGGCTGGAGCAGCATGGCTACAGCACCGGCAAGGCCATTTTGCTGGCCATTCAGCACACGCTCGATGCCGGCCTGGAACTGACGCCCGAAAATGTGCGCGACCAACTTGCCGCCCTGGACGTTCCGTTGCCGCTGGAGCATCTCAAGTTCGACGAAAAGGGTGACCCGCTCTTCTACCAGCAGTCTATCATGCAAATTCAAGGGAACAAGGAAGTCATCGTCTGGCCGGAGGAGCGGGCTGCGGGCAAGGTGGTCTTTCCCGTACCGACCTGGGAAGAGCGGTAACGAATGTTAGGGCATGTTTCCGCGGGAGACCACCGCTATCACCCGCAGAAAACCCCCTAATACCGTAGGCCAGGAATGCGCCTGTGACCTTGCTATTGCACAGCCTGCTATCCGGGGCGTTGATTGGATGTTTCTATGCCCTGCTCGCTGTGGGTCTCAGCCTGATCCTCGGGGTGGTGCGTGTATTCAACATGGCCCATGGCGAGTTCCTGGTGATTGGTGCATACCTGGCCTATGGCCTCTGGTCCTTCCTGGGAATAGACCCGCTGCTGGCGATACTGCCGGCATCATTGCTCTTATTTGTGATTGGCGTGGTCGTCCAGACCGGCCTCTCCCGTTTGGGGGAGCCAAAGCGCCTCAACGGCCTGGTCGTCACGCTTGGCCTCTCCATGTTGCTGCAAAACCTGATGCTGCAATTGTGGACGGGAGATTACCAGGTCCTCGTCGTCACGTACATGCAAGCGACAATCTCTTTCGGTGGGATGACCCTCAACGTAGGCCGGCTGGTCGTCGCAGCGGCGGCCATCGTGATCATTCTGGCCCTGCATATTTTCATTTCCCACACCTACCCGGGCAAAGCGATGCGGGCCACCGCCCAGGACCGCGAGGCAGCGGAAATGATGGGCATTGACGTGCAGCGCATAGACCTGCTCACCTTCGGACTGGGAGCCGCGCTGGCCGGTGCGGCCGGCCCCCTGTTCGTGACCCTGAATTATGTCCAACCCGCAGCCGGACGTGAACCCCTGATCATCGCCTTGGTGTTGACCATCTGGTCTGGCGTAGGCGAAACGGCCAGTTTGCTGGCCGGCGGAATCATTCTGGGTGTGGTAGAAGCGATGGCCGTTGTCCTCTTTGGCGGGCAGTGGCGCGAACTCCTCTTTTTCTTGGTCCTCCTGGGTTCCCTGTTTCTGCGCCCCCAGGGATTGCGGGCCGGACTGGGCCGGTGATGGGACGACAACGTGAGGAACACTGATCCCTTTTTCTGGAGCCAGGCGCACTGGGAACGAGGGGAACACAGACGGGGCTTGCTCCTGTTCCTTTTTGCGTTGCTATTCCTGCCCCTGGTGCCCTGGTTTGGTGACTATATCCTCTTTGTTTTGACCCTGGCGTACCTCTTCGCCACGCTGGCGATGAGCTGGACTCTGCTGGCCCGCGCGGGTCAAATATCTCTCGGACATGCCGCGTTTTTTGGTCTGGGGGCCTATGGTTCGGCATTGCTCGTGCTTCGTGCCCACGCCAATCCGGTTGTGGCGGTGGCTTTTGGGGCGGCACTGGCAGCACTCTTCGCCTGGTTGATGGGCAAGGTGTTTTTCCGCTTCGGCGGCCTATACTTCGCGCTGGCTACGTTCGCCATCAACGAAGTGGTCAAGGCCGTCGTCTCCAACTTCGATTCGCTGACCAATGGCTCGCAAGGACTGGTAGGCATCCCCCCGTTTTCCCCGATCACCATCGGCCCTTTGACGATAGATTTCCTGCACACGCGCTGGCCGAATTACTACGTTGCCTGGCTCTTGATGTTCGCCGTGGTATGGACCACACGCTGGCTGATGAGGGCTCGCGTCGGCCTGGCCTTTGCTGCTATCCGTGAGCGAGAATTGGCGGCTGCCTCTCTCGGGGTGGACCTGGGACTTTACAAGGGCCGGGCCTTGTTGATCAGCGCTTTCTTCACGGGACTGTGTGGGGCATTCTATGCGCACCTCATCCATTTCCTGAACCCGAACGAGGTCTTCAGCCTTTCTCTGTCTGCTTTGCCCCTGGTCATGTCCATGTTCGGTGGTATGACGACCATTAGCGGCCCTCTGATCGGCGCATTGACCTTGTATCTGGTGGATGCTTTCATCTTCCAACCGCTGTTCCCATTCTCGCACCAGATGTTATACGGCATAGCCATCATCGGTGTGCTACTTTTCATGCCGCGTGGCCTATCCGGCGGGCGATGACCAGGCTCGCGGATGGCACAGAACCAGTCTTTAGGTGCCAGGCACTTGTGCAGGCCCTCTCGCTTGAACGTGACAAGGCATGTAGACGAATGTTGGCTTTGAGACATCCACCGAAAG
>JAADHH010000036.1:16881-18304 GCA_013151955.1 Chloroflexota bacterium | reverse complement strand
GGCCTCGTTTAGCTGCCGCAGGGCAGCTTCGCCCCACGTAGCCGCGAATTCATTCGCCAGGCGTTCGAATGTGACATTGTCAAAGTAGTCACCAAAAACAAACATAAGAACTTTGAAAAGCCCCGTGACGTTGCCGGCAACTCTTCACAACTTCTCGGCCACCAGAAAGTGGGACAGGCCAAACCAGCGCAGCGGCGTCCCTTCCAACATATAGGTCAGGCGGCGCAGCGCACCCGCCAACCGGCGCTGCCGGGCAGATAGCTTGTCGTAACCAGGGTAGATCACCGTGTGTACCACCACCCGGCAGGGCAGGCCCACAAACAGTGCGCGCAATTGGCTCCGCGTATAGGCCCGCACGTGGGGAGCCAACCGCTCCCGCAGCGCATCGGGAAGGTAGCCGATAAGGGGAATGTTGCCGAGGTGATAGCGACCCCGCCAATAGACTCCGTGAGTCTCGAAAAGCCACCAGCGATTGGGAACGAAAACGACCAGCCGCCCCCCTGGACGCAACACCCGCATGGCCTCGGCGACGGCGCGACGGTCGTCGCCGACATGTTCCAGCACTTCGTGCGAAAGGACCACGTCGAAGGTGGCCTCGGCGAAGGGGAGGGTTTCCACCAAAGCACAGACGATCCCCGGCAACTCTTGTCCGGCCTCGGTTGCGCGCTCCTCGTCCAATTCCACCCCCGACACGTGCTCGGAAAAGTGTCGAAACTTGCGCACGTATATCCCCACGCCACAACCGGCGTCCAGAATACGTTTGCCCTCCGGGGCCGCATGGCGGGCGATGAGGTCCAGCCGGCGGTCCTGGCCGAATCGCCAGACATAGCTGGGCACACCCAGGCGAGCTGATTTGGGGTCAGGGTCCACGGTTCTCCTCCCACACAATTCGGGCCAGGCCAACGGCCACGCCCCCTTCGCGGATCGCCGGCCCCACGCCAACCCGCACCGGCCGGATGGCGGAGGCGGCCTCCAACGCGCTGCCGGGCGGGGCGTCCTTTACCCCAAGCGCGGCATAACTCCATCTGAAGTGTGCCCCCCCCTGTAAATTCTGGCGCAGCCCCAGCGAACGCAGCGCGCCCACGGCCGCATCGCCGAGCAACCGGGACCCTTCGTCGGCGACGGCGACAGCGACGATCTGCCCGCGTGGGATGTGGGCCACGAAGTCCGCCAGCCGTCCGGAAGCGACGGGGTCAAGGTGCGTGTCGAAGGTCGCGCGCGATACCACGCCCATCGTCTGCGGCTCGATGACTGCCAGGTTGAATCCGCGTTGGGCAGAGACTACATCGTGGCCGGCTACGTACACGTGGGCCAGATTGCCCACCTCCTCCCCCGCACTTTCGACCAGGATGGGGGTGGTTGCAGAAACGCCGGTCGCGCCGATGGGCCAACCGCTGCCGCCGGCCACCGGTGGGGGAAAGAG
>JAADHH010000036.1:12090-16815 GCA_013151955.1 Chloroflexota bacterium | reverse complement strand
CGGCCGGCGGCCAACGTTTGCCGGGCGACCTCCTGCCGGCCTACGATCACCGAAATGGTCTGTCCCGTGGCCGGCGCGTTCAGGTCGAGGGTCAGTGTGTACGCGCTTGGCCCCAAGGGCAGGAACAGGCGGGCCTCTTGACGTGTGGCCCAGCGCGTCGTTTGGGCCGGGGAAGCTATAGGCCCCCACCCTTCGGCAAACATCAGATCGGCCAACGGGTCGCTGGCGGCCAGGTGGCCAGATGGTGGCGCAGTCTCCCGGCCAATGCGGAACGCGGTCATACGGTCGTCTTCGTACCATTTCGTGACCGGCAAGAGTTGTTCGATGTAAGGCAGCGTGGCCTCCGGGGTGACGTGCTGCCGGGGTGAACCGAGTTTGTGGACAACGATGTAGCGGATGCGGAAAAAGCGGAGCACGCCGGCGGCCTGTTGGCGGTCTTGATCGATGACGGCTTGTGGTACTTCGTGGCCGGTCTCCAGGGCCAGCAGGCTGTTGATGACCGGGGCCTCCGTGAAATATTGGAACTTGAACGCCGGATTGCGGGAGGTGTTGCCCCCCAACAAGTGCTTTTCGTGCGTCGTCTGGTAAAACTGGGCGAACATGAACGTCCTGTCCAAAGGGCCGGTCACGCGGAAGCCGTTTCGCCAGGCCAGCGGAATTTCCAGCACACTGAAGTCACCCGGATCGGCCGCAATCTGGTTGTAGACAGGCGGCACGCGATAGTCCGAGAGGGGGAGGGGCACGGAGAGATTCTCCAACACGATCAGCGTCCCCAGCAAGGCAAATGTGGCCATGCGCAGAGGAGCAGAAAGGGCGAAGCGGGGCGAAGTCTCCAGGGCCGCAAAGCCGTAGGCTGCCAGGATGGCCAGACAGAGCGCGATCATTACGCTGTAACGACCGGGGTAACGGTTCGCCTTGAAAAGGGGCAATTTGAGCAACAAGTCGAACGGGAGGGGGAAATCATAGCTGGTGCCATTCAGCCGGATTGTCGGGCCGAAGGAGATGACGGCGAAGGCCAAACCGGCTATGGCCCAGAACCGGACTTCCAGTTCGGCGCGCCACTTCCAGAGGGCGTAGAGGGCCAGTGCCAAAGCTGCATAGCCCAGATAGGCAAAATTCAAATAGGCAAAGCGAAAGTGTTGACTCAGCGTTCCCCAGAGAGGGTGCAAGTGTCCGGGGACGAAGAACTCCAACAAATCGTTGGAGAAGACATCGGCAAAGCCCAGCCCGACGACAGTAAAATCCCCTTCGCGCAGGAGGTCCGGGATCATCATGGCCAGGATGGGAGTCATGCCGATGGCGAAAGGCACGGCAATCCACAGCAAGGCGCGCAGAATCGGTCCCCAGGACGCTGCCGGCTTTTGTTTTCGTGGCTGCACCAGCCGGAACAGGGCGTAGAAGGCGGTGAAGATCAGGGCGAAGGATGCGTACGTAAATTCCGTCCAGGCATTGAAGAGCAGGAAGAGGGCGGCGAATCCCGCGTCCCCGCGACTGAACGGCGGGCGCAGGGCGCGATGAAGGTACAGCGCGTAAAAGGGAAGCCAGTGTGTGCTGGCGATGTTGAATTGGCCCAGAGAGAGAAACACGAACTTGTGCCCGGCGAAAGCGAAAATGATCGCCGACAGAAAGGATGCGCGGTGACGGGTGGCGACCGGTAGGGTTGCGGGCAACAGCTCGAGCGTCAGAAGGTACATGCCCAGGCCGGCCAGTACCAGTTCCAGGTAAACCACCGCGCTGTTGGCCGGAATCAGCCCCAAAAGAAGCTGCACCGGCAAGGTGATAAGGGCGTTGAGGAGAGTGAGCGTGTAAAATGTCAGGTTGATTCCGATGGGGAAGAAGAGGTAATCCGTGGTAAAGGGGTTCTGTCCAAGGTCCAAAAGGGCATGGCGCACCCACCACAAGTTCCAGATGATGGCCGGATCGTCACTGCCGTCGCCCGGTGCGTGAGTCATCCAGTGCAAGAGCAATGGGTAGGTCAGCAGCAAGCCGAGCAGAAAGAGCGCCCCGGCTGCTGCCAGGATCATACGCCGGGTTCGCGGCCTGGTAGGAGGGTTCATGCGCGTTACTATACCACACGTTTGCAGAGTTGGCAAAATGAGACGCGGCCCTCTTGACCAACCAAAAACGCAAAACTTTGACGGACATCCTTACCCCAAGAACAGACTTGACAAAATCCTTGCCTGCTTCTATACTTTAATTTTCAGTTCTTCAAAAGGAGGAGATTGCCATGCAAATCGCACGCCGTTTGTTGCCCATCGTTGCCGGCGTAATCGTTGTCCTCGTTACCTTGCTCTTGATTGGGGGTACCTGGTTCGTAAGACGCAGCTTTCCCACCACGAAGGGGAATCTGCAAGTTAGTGGGCTGCAATCCACCGTACGTGTGTACCGCGATTCGTGGGGCATTCCCTATATTTATGCGCAAAACAACCACGATCTCTTCTTCGCGCAAGGGTACGTCCACGCACAGGATCGGCTCTGGCAGATGGACTTCCACCGCCGGATCGGCGAAGGGAAACTCTCGGAAATCTTCGGCAAGACGACCCTGAAGACGGACCGCTTCCTGCGTACCATCGGGCTGGCCCGCGCTGCCCAGAATGACTTGAGTACGGCAGACGCTGCTACAATGAGCGCGTTGCAGGCTTACGCAGACGGCGTGAACGCCTTCATCAGCACCCACCAGGGCAGCCTGCCCCTCGAATTTACCATCCTGGGCTACAAGCCAGAACCCTGGAAGCCGGTGGATACCGTGGTCTGGACCAAGGTGATGGCCTGGGATTTGAGCGGCAACTGGGAAGAGGAATTGCTGCGGGCCCGCCTGGTTCAGAAGTTTGGCGAGGATTCGATCAACGTTCTCTACCCTGCCTACCCACAAGACGCGCCCTACATCATTCCGCCGGAAGCCCGCGACTATGCCGCTCTGGGTGCTCCGCAACTCGATTCTGTGGCCCAGGTGCTCGCCAAAGCGCAGCGCATCCCCTTCGGGACGGCAAACGGCCTGGGGAGTAACAACTGGGTCATCGACGGCAGCAAGTCGGCCACAGGCAAGCCGCTCTTGGCGAACGATCCGCACCTCGGCATCCAGATGCCCTCGATCTGGTACGAGATGGGGTTGCACGGCGGCGATTACGACGTGGTCGGTGCGACGTTCCCCGGTGCTCCGGGAGTCATCATCGGACACAATGCGCGCGTGGCCTGGGGGGTCACGAACCTGGGACCCGATGTGCAGGACATCTATCTGGAAAAGCTGAACCCCGACAACGACACGCAGTACGAGTTTGCCGGAGAGTGGCAAGACCTGAACATCTTCGAAGAGAAGATCGCGGTCAAGGGCCAGGAAACCCCCGAAACGTTGACTGTACGCATCACCCGCCACGGCCCATTGCTCAACGACGTGGTCGAGGGGCTGACGCAGCCGGCTGCTTTCCGCTGGACGGCCATTTCACAACCGGGCCAGATCATGCGGGCGGTACTGCTGGTTGATCAGGCACAAGATTGGAATAGTTTCCGGCAGGCACTCCGCTTCTGGGACGTCCCTTCCCAGAACTTCGTCTATGCCGACGTCGAGGGACACATCGGGTATCAGGCCCCCGGACAGATTCCCATTCGCGCCAAAGGGCAGGGCACGTTGCCGGTGCCGGGCTGGTCTGGCGAATACGAGTGGACAGGCTACATCCCCTTCGACGATTTGCCCAGCGTGTTCGATCCGCCTACGCATTACATCGCCACAGCGAACAACAAAGTCGTTCCGGACAGCTACCCATATTTCCTGGGGTATGACTGGTCCGCACCCTTCCGGGCCATGCGCATTACCACGCAGCTCGCGGCCAAAGACAAACTGACTGCTGACGACTTTCGCGATATCCAGGCCGATACCACCTCCCTCCCTGCGCAAAAGATTGTGCCTCTGATCTTGAATCTGGCTCCTAACGGTGTGTTACAAGAACGGGTGATGGCAGAGCTGAAGAAGTGGGACTACCGGAACGAGGTGGATAGCACCGGCGGCGCAATTTACCAGGTCTTCTACTGGCGGCTGGTGCAAGACGCTTTCGGCGACGAGATGGGCCCGGAGATGCTCAAAGACTACCTGGAGCAGGAAAACGCGCACCACATGGCGATATGGTTCCTGGTAGATCAGCCGGACAACCCTTGGTGGGATGACACCAGCACGCCGGAAAAAGAGACGCGGGACGACATCATGAGCCGTGCCTTTGGCGAGACTATCGAGTATTTGGGAAAGCAGTTTGGCGATGTACCCGATCAGTGGACCTGGGGACGTTTACACCAGTCAACCTTCAACCACCCCCTGGGAGCGGTCAAACCGCTCGACCGCATTTTCAACCGGGGGCCGATTGCCACGCGCGGGGCCGGCTTTACCCCGTTCGCGTCCCACTTCAACTATAACAAGCCGTTCGCCACAACGGCCCTGCCCTCCTACCGCCAAATCCTGGATGTCGGGAACTGGGACCAGTCTCGCTCGATCCATACGACCGGCCAGTCCGGCTTGCCATTCAACGCCCATTTCGGCGATATGATCGAAACCTGGGAGGCGGTAAAGTACCATCCGATGTTGTGGAGCGAAGAGGCCGTGCAATCGCACAGCAACGACTTGCTGACATTGAAGCCCTGACCCGGGCGGGGATGAAATGATGAACGACGTGGGACGTGAAGCGTATTGCGTATTTGCGTAAAGACTGCATGACGAATGGCCTTACGCAGCACGTTCTG
>JAADHH010000036.1:0-12065 GCA_013151955.1 Chloroflexota bacterium | reverse complement strand
TGGCGACTGACGACTGGCGACTGACGACTGGCGACTGGCGACTGATGACTGACGACTGACGACTGACGACTGTTTTCAGCTTGTGTGTCGCCAGCTAAACTCTCGTCTGTACCCGTAATCCGTGCTAAAACTGGAGAATATCTTGCGCGGCAGCGCACTGAAGGAGAACCGGGAAATGCGGGCCAGCGAGCGTGTGCCCCGTTTGGCGATGCGCAACGGGGAATACACGGTGCGGCAAATCTTGTCATACTCACGGGTAAACTCTTCCACGGTCATGCGTTTGGGGTAGTATGTCACATGCGCCGTGTCATAGAGTCGCCACGGGATATTGGGGATCAAGCGGTCTTCCTCGAGCAGTTGTTGCCGGAAGGGTGTGCCGGGATAGGGCGTGAGGATCGTCTGGCTCATGCTGTCCAGGCCGGCCGCCTTCGCAAATTCCCACGTTTCCCACATCGTCGCCGGTGTATCATTGTCAAAGCCATAGACGAACAAGCCCACAACGCCAAGGCCGTGCTCGTGAATCTCGGAAATTGCTCGCAAGTAATCGTCGGTCTGTCCCTTGCTCTTCCCCCCCAACTCGCTCCGGTTATTGGGATTCACCGATTCGAACCCGATGAAGAACTTGTCCAGGTGGGCCCGGCGAGCCATGTCCAACAAATCGGGGAACTGGGAGACCATCATTTCGGCCTGGGTCGTCCAACTGCGCAAAGGTAACTTGGCCAACGCACGAAAGAGTTCTTCCACATATCCGGGATTGATGCGAAAGGCCAACCCAAAATTGTCATCCGTGAGGAAAAAGCGGTCAATCTTGCGGCGTTCAATTTCCTCTACGACCTCTTCGACCGGTCGAAACCGCATGACCTGCCCGCTGACCCGAATGGCCGTGCAGAACGTGCAGCTTCGCGGGCAGCCCCGCGTGATCTCCAGGAGCGGTGTCCAATAGTTGCGTTGTTCGTCCACCTGGGCGATGACCCGGTCGGTCAGTGGCGCGATGCCGCCCAGGTCGGCCCACTCCGTGTCGTCGTAATGAGATTGCACGGTATCATGGAACACGTCCTGGATGAAGGCGGGCCAGGTGAAATAGGCTTCGCCGGTAAAAACCACATCGGCCCAGCGGGATACGTGCTCCGGCATCAGCGTCGCGTGGGCGCCCCCCACGGCAACATACTGCACGCCGGCCTGGTGGGCCAACCCGGTGAACTTTTCGGTCGTTTCAATGGCCAGCGTCTTGGCCGAAATGCCGACCACATCGTTGGGGCCAAGCTCAGTAAGGATACGGTTTTCGAGTGCTCCCAGATTCTCATCCCAGATCTCGACCGCAATCTCCTCGGGTACCAGGGAGGCCAGCCGCATCAGCGTGTAGGGCAGTGCCGTGGCCTTGCCCAAAACCCGGCCATCGCGACCGGGCTGAATCAACACAATCTTTCGAATATCCACAAATTACCTTCTCTAGTTGGCATCTTTTGTTGTACGGCAAGGGCTACAATTATACACGCAAACTAACGATTGTGCAATCAAGCCTCACCCCTATTCAGGACGACGCCGGGCCCCCGTCATTTCTGCGGTGCCGCTATTTCGTTTGCGCGAACCGCCGGCAGAGCGACGCAAAACATCGTACCCTGGCCCGGCCTGCTGCGCACCGTGATCGCGCCCCCCATGCGTTGCACGATGCTATAGCTGATAGAGAGACCGAGACCTGTGCCCTGGCCAACTTTCTTGGTGGTAAAGAATGGATCAAAGATGCGGGTAAGGTTTTCTTGCGCAATCCCCACGCCGGTGTCTGCAATTTCGACATTTACGGTGCCGTTGTGGGCAAAGGTACGCACGCGTATCTTGCCCTGCGTCTCAGCCCCCTTTTGGCCGATGGCTTGCGCGGCGTTGACCAGCAAGTTTACGAGTACCTGGTTTAGCTGGGGAGCCACTCCTTTGACGAGAGGGACATCACCATACAGCTTTTCCACTTCGGCTACATACTTGATTTCATTGTGCGCAATGCGCAAGGCAATTTCCATCTCACGGTTGATGTCGAATGGTTGGGGCGAATCATCAGAGGTGCGCGAGAACTCCTTGAGGTCTTGCACAATGGTCTTCACCCGCTGCGTACCCTCGCGGGCGTCGGCAATGAGCTGGGGAAGGTCTTCGGTTAGAAAATCCATATCCAACCGTTGCTCCAGGGCCTGCATGGCGTCAGTCTGCGCTTTCAGAATGCCCAATTGGCCGACCAATTGGCGAAACCGGTGGTATTCCCCGATAATGTTCAACAAATCGGCTACACTCGTTTGCAACATGCCCAGATTGCTCTGGATAAAACCGATGGGGTTGTTGATTTCGTGGGCAATGCCGGCCGAGAGTACGCCCAGCGAGGCCATTTTCTCTGATTGCACCAACTGCTGCCGGGCTTTTCGCAACTCTTTGATTTTTTCCTCGAGCGATGCGTTCACCTGTCTCAGCTCGCGGGTGCGCTGTTGGACGCGGTCCTCCAACGTCGCCCGTATTTCCTCAAGCTCGGCGGTGCGACGGGATAGGTGGTCGCGGGACACACGCAGCCTTTCGGTCATCTGGGCGTTGCGGATGGCGATGGCGGCCTGATTGGCCAGCGTGACCAGCAGACGTTGGTGTTCAGGGGTGAAACCGTCCCGCTGCTGGCTCTCGATACTCAGCGTTCCGATCGGCTTGTCGTGGATGAGCAAAGGGGCGACCAACAAGGCGCTGGTTTTGCTATTTCCGGTGTCTATGAAACGAGGTTCGGTGCGTACATCCGGCACGTACAGCGGGGTATTTCCCAGGGCCACGCAACCCAGGATACCTTCCCCTACCTGCAAATGTCCCGATGGATTGGGCATCCCCAGGAATGCGGTACCCCCCACCCCTTTGATGCCGCCACGCACACGCATTTGGTAGGAGTCACGTCTGTCGGGCGCAACCTCGCTGATCGCTTTTGGCACAAGGATTTCCCCTTCGAGCAGGTGGATCGCTCCCTTGCATGCGCTGGGAACTGCTTTCAGGGCCTCATCCACGATGTGGGCCAGCAGGTCGTCCATGTCCAAGATACTGGTGATACTCTGGCCGACTTCAATCAGGGCATTGGTTTCACGCAGCCGCTGGGCCATTTCGCGTTGCAGGCGGCTGTTTTCTGATTCCAGCAATTTGGCATCCCCGGAACCGTTCATGCCGGCAAGAGCGAGACTGGAGGCCAGGGGGAGCAGCGACTGGATGTTGCGCTTCATGTGCAGCGAAGGTTCCTCGTCCGGCAGGAGGCCAATCCACAATCCGCCGATGGCCTCTCCCTCGCGAACTATCGGGATGATCAGCGCCGCTTCGCCGGCACGGTCGTGCCGAACCCAAATCTGGCCACGCATAGCCTGGGCCACCGGGTGTGGCCCATCCAGCGCGCCCTCCTTTTCCTCGACGACATGGCCGGGCAAGCTACGGGAAGCGGCCAAATGCCATCGTTGCCGCTGCGGGCCGGCCAGATAGAGTGCCAAGGCGCGCCGCCCGAGCAATCCTTCCAGGGCCTGCAAATAGGTGTTTAGCGTGTCTGCCACGAAACGGACCTTCCAGCGTGCCCGCAGAAACTACCGGCGCCAATTCGCATAAACGTAAACGTCGCCGGCGACGGGATCGCTTTGATGATAGGTGCAGATCTTTTCGACGAAGGATTTGCGCAACGATTCGTCTTTGGGCATGAGCATCACCCCGCTCCGCGTATATACGTCGCGAGACAGGATCATCCCTTCCCGCAGGTCACTCAGGGGAACGGGCACTTCCGCAAAATCACCATCTTCCCGGTTGATCCTTTCCAGAGCCTGCCTGAAGAAGCGGACGACGCGCGGATCAAACCACGTTTCGCTGCCCGCGATGATAGCGTTTTCGGCGGCCTTACGGGTGGCAGAGAGTGGCAGCGAGGCGTGAGACTGTTCGGCATGAAGGTCGTACGCATTGGCCACGGCGAGGATGCGCGCCCCCAACGGAATGGCCGGGCCGTGCAATTGATCCGGATAGCCTGTGCCGTCATAACATTCATGATGGCTGCGGATGAGACGTCCGACTTCCCGGAGGCTTCCCACAACTTGGACGCTCGCTTGCCCGAGTACGGGATGTCGCTCCACGACCCGCTGCTCCGATTCGGGCAGCTTGCGGTAGGGCCGGTTGATCAGGGCCGGCGGCAGGCCAATCTTGCCAATGTCGTGCAGCACGCCGGCGATCTCGACGTTGCGGATTTCTGTTGCGGAAAGTTCCATTTCCACGGCAATGGCTTTGGCCATGGTCGCAACGCGCTGGCTATGGCTGCCGGTGTGCGCATCGTGCATTTCGATGAGTCGCGCAAACACACTGACCATGTCCACAAAATCACGGTCCAGTTGTGCGTGGAGTTGCTCAAGCCGTGCGCTCTTCTCTTCGAGGTCCCGTGTCCGTTCACGCACCTTTGCTTCCAGGTCCTGGCTGAATGAGCGCAGGCGCATGTTTTGTTGGGCAGTAACCTGCAACAACCGGCGATTCTCCAGCTTCAGTGCCAGGTGCTCTATGCCGTCGCGGACTGCCAGGCACAATTCACCATCGTCCCACGGCTTCAACAAGAAGCGGTATACTTCCCCCCGATTGATCGCGGCAATGGCGGCTTCCGTATCCGAGTACGCCGTCAGTAGAATGCGGATTGTGTCTGGTGCGATCTGTCGGGATCGGCGCAAGAATTCCACACCAGACATGCCGGGCATGCGCTGATCGGATATGATCAAAGATACCGGCGTCTGATGCAACAAGTTCAGCCCTTCATCGCCCCCATTGGCCGTGAGCACGGTGTAGCCCTCGCGGCGAAACACGCGGTGAAGCGCCCGCAAGATAGCCGATTCGTCATCCACGCAGAGCAAGCGATGAGCAGACGCAGACGTTGCTGTCATTCGATCTTTTCCCTCCCCTACCGGAGCAATCGGGAAACATCCAGGGTGCGTGACCCTTTTGTGTTTCCCCTGAAACTGACAGAAATGCGCCCCTGTGACCTCGTGATGGAAGCATCGGCGCACAGCCCGAGATGCCCATTGCGCGGGCGCTACTCTATTATCGGCAGGATTCCGAATTTCCTCAGGGGTTTGAGAAGTGAGAAGTTCGACTTCTGGCAGAAGTCGAACTTCTGTTCCGTGAATTGGCTAAGCCGGACGAGCAGGGTTTCCAGCCTGCCCCGCTTTGTGTGCTTCGTGTCTTTGTATCCCGGTGGTAGGGCAAGGCATGAACGATTGCGGACGCAGTTTAACCCCCATCCACACGTATGATAGACAAAAGGCCTCCTCTATGGTATACTATCTTCTGTTCACAACACCTCCTTTTTGGGAGGTCAAGGGAAAGATTACGCGTCTCTCCCGAATGCGCAACGAAAGCAATCTCAATGCACGGCCACGAACAGCATAGCAGCAGAGTTCCGGCCCGCCGGTCTCTGTTCATAGCGCTGGTTATTACCCTTGTTTACCTGGTCGCTGAGGTTATTGGCGGTCTGTGGACGCACAGCCTGGCACTGCTTGCCGATGCTGGCCACATGCTTACCGATGTCGCGTCCCTGAGCCTGGCCCTCTTCGCGATATGGCTGGCTACCCGCCCGGCGCCGGCAGAGAAAACCTACGGCTACTACCGCACCGAGATACTGGCAGCGCTGGCCAACGGGGCCAGCCTGGTCGTCATTGCCGTGATCATCTTCTACGAAGCGTTTCGCAGAATCGGCCAACCGCCAGAAGTGAACAGCCTGCCGATGCTGTTGGTCGCTACGGTCGGTCTGGGGGCGAACTTGCTCAGTGCCTACGTGTTGTTCCGCAGTCGAGCGGACAGCCTGAATCTGCGGGGCGCTTTTCTCCACGTAGCCGCCGATGCGTTGGGATCGGTCGGGGCCATCATCGCCGGCGTCATTATGCTCACCACCGGATGGTACCTGGCCGACCCACTCGTCAGTATCGGCATCGGCCTGTTGATCCTGTTCAGCTCGTGGAATCTGCTGCGAGAATCTGTAGACGTGTTGATGGAAGCGGTGCCGGTGAGCGTTGACCTGGCAGAGTTGACACACGCTGTGGAGGCCGACCCACAAGTTGCCGACTTGCACGACCTGCACGTGTGGACGGTGACCTCCGGCTTCTACGCACTCAGTGCGCACGTTGTAGTCGGTGAGGGCTGCTACGATGTGACCGCCAGCCAGGCCTTGTTGGAGCGGCTGCGCACCATGTTACGCGAGCGATTCGACGTCGAACATTCAACCCTGCAACTGGAATGGACCGACCTGGAGGACTGGTGTGAAACGGGTAGTTAGGAAGTGAGACACAAGGAGGGAACTGTTCAAGCGGGCCGGGAGAATGGTCTTAGCTATGCTTGGAAGCCCCCCAATTCTGGAGGAAGTAGATATCGGTTCCCCCCAGAATTTTTGGGGGTAAGGGGGCCTGGCTGAACAGCTACCAAGGAGGTGGAACAATGGTTGTGTTAACTCCCCTTGAGGCACTACGTAGTTTGGAAAGACTTTACCGGCGTGGGTTTCACGACCCGGTTATGGACACAGCATTACTCAGGATAACATCAAGCCAGGCAGCCCGTGACAAAGCTGCCCTGCGCGACTTGGAACGCGACTTGAGGGAGCTGGAACAGCAATACCAGATGTCCTCGGATGAATTCTTCCGACGCTGGCAGTGTGGCGAAATGGCCGACACGGCTGACTTTATGGACTGGAATGCCCTGTATCAAATGGCACGTGAAGTTCGTGAACGGTTTGATCTCTTGTGGGGTGAACCTGTCCAAAACCGAGAGGATCGTTTATGATTCTGCGTAACCTGCTCCGCCGCAAAGTGCGCACGGGGCTGACCCTGCTGGGCATTGCCATCGGCGTGGCCATCGTGATCACGTTAGGCGCGCTGGCCGAAGGGATAGCAGAGGGCTACTCCGACATATTTGGCGGCACCGGCGCCGACCTCCTGGTCGGCCAGGCCGATGCCCTGGACGTAAGCATCGCCGCCCTGGACGAACGTATCGGCCAGCGCATCGCTGCCCTGCCCATGGTGCGAGACGTTTCCGGCGTGGTCGTCGGCTACGTCTCCCTACCCAGCCAGCCCTACTTCATCGTCTTTGGTCACGACATCAAACAACGGGCCATCCGCCACTTCAAGATCGTGGAAGGGCAGGCACTCTCCGGCCCGCACCAAATCTTGCTGGGCAAAGCGGCCGCCAAACACACGAAACTTGGCGTGGGCGATTCCATGCGCCTGTACCAGCAAGCCTTTCGCATTGTGGGCATCTACGAAACCGGATCGGCCTTCGAAGAGGGGGCCGGCGTAATCACGATGAAAGACGCCCAGGCAGTCTTCAACCGGCCGCGGAAGGTCAACTACTTCCAGGTTTCGCTCCAGGACCCGCGGCAGGCCAAGAGCACCAGCGAACGCATCGAACGGCTCTTCCCAGACGTTACGGTCTCCGAGGCTGCTGATGCGGGCAATCGCCAACAAACGGTGCAAATGATGAATGGCATGGCCTGGGGGCTGGCTCTGATTGCTGTGCTGATCGGCGGCCTGGGCATGATGAATACGATGATCATGACCGTCTTCGAACGGACACGCGAGATCGGCACCTTGCGCGCCCTCGGCTGGGGACAGGCCCGGGTGATCGGCATGATCCTGCGCGAAGCGCTGCTGCTCAGTCTGGCCGGAGGTGTTTTGGGCATCGGGCTGGGCTATGGATTGGTGTGGCTGGCGGTCCGCAATCCGGCCCTGGGCTCCTTCATGAGTGGCAAACTTACCCCGATCCTGGTGATCCAGGCGATGGCTGTGGCCGTGGGGCTTGGACTGGTCGGAGGCTTGTACCCGGCCTGGTGGGCCGCGCGGTTGCGCCCCGTGGAGGCCCTGCGGTACGAGGGGCAATCGGCCGGCGGCGGCAAGCGACTGTTCCCCTTCTTACCGCTGCGTGCAGAGAATCTGCCCCGTACCTTGCGGGACTTGACCCGCCGTCGTACCCGCACCCTGCTGGCGGCTGTCGGTATCGGCATTGGCGTAGCCTCTATTTTTGCGCTGACGACCATGGCCGATGGCTTCGTCCAGCAGCTTACCGATTTGAACTCCAAGGCAGGGGCCGATTTGGTGCTGCGCCAGGCCGAGGTGGCCGACATGTCCCTCTCGGCCATCGACGAGCGCGTGGGCCGGGGCATCGCCGCTATGCCGGGTGTGGAATCGGTCTCCGGCATGATTTTCAGCGCTGCCAGCACGGAGGGACTGCCCTACCTGCTCATCTGGGGCCTGGACCCGAACGAACGGGCGATTCGTCACTATGACGTCGTAGAGGGGCGCAGTATCCAGCGGCGCGACGAGATCATCGTCGGGCGGCAGGCCGCCGAGGGGCTGAAAAAGGGTGTGGGAGATAGGATCAAGCTTTTCGGCTCCTGGTACAAGATTGTCGGCATCTACGAATCTTCTGTCGCCTACGAGGGGGTCGGCAGCGTGATCGCCTTGCGCGAGGCCCAGTCGCTGTTCCAGAAGCCACGTCAGGTGAGTTTCTACCAAGTCAAAGTGCGCGATCCGGCCCGCATCGAAGCCATACGCCGGACGATTGAAGCACGGTTTCCAGAAGTGAACGTCTCGAAGACGGCCGAGTTTGCCGAAAACACACAGGACATGCAGGTGTTCTATTCCATGGCCCGAGCCATCGGTTTCGTTGCCATTATCGTCGGGGGCATTGGCGTGATCAACACCATGCTGATGTCCATCTTCGAGCGGACGAGGGAGATCGGCACCATGCGTGCGTTGGGCTGGCGACAGCGGAAGATCATCGGCAGTGTGCTGCGCGAATCGATACTGCTGGGCCTGTTGAGCGGCGCGGTAGGCATTCTGCTGGGTTGGGGGTTGCTGCAACTGATTGGGCTCACCCCGGGGTCCGGCGACCTGTTTCGGGGTATGTTCTCGATGCGGCGAGCCATCGAATGATCGGCGTGATCCTGGGTGGCCTGGGCGGCCTCTACCCGGCCTGGTGGGCCTCCCGCCTCCGCCCTGCCGAAGCCCTGCGCTATGAGTAAACGAAGGAGTATCGATGACCGGTCATCCATTGGCTGAAGTTTTTGGCTTTCCGCCGGACAACTTGTCTACCGAAGCCGAACGCTATCGGAACAATACGTTGTGTCCATACCACAACAAAGTGCCCTCATGCACCAAAGACAAGGCCAACAATCCGTTGGGCGTGTGCAGCATTCACGACGGGGACACGCTTGCCATTACGTGTCCAATTCGTTTCCGACAAGATTGGAGCATCATTGAGGGCGCGGCCCGCTTTTTCTTCGCCCCGCAAACTTCTTGGACATCTCTCCAGGAAATCAGACTCAACGATGCACAAGGGCAGTCGGCCGGAAACATTGACTTTGTGTTGGTTGCCTACGACGATCATGGACAAGTCATTGACTTCGGCTCCCTGGAGGTTCAGGCCGTCTACATATCGGGCAATGTGCGTCGTCCTTTCGAACACTATATGGCCGACCGCGCGGGCCGCAAGAACATGGTGTGGACGACGACCCATGTTCGTCCAGACTATTTGTCCTCTTCACGCAAACGCCTCGTGCCTCAAATGATTTACAAAGGGCGTATTCTCAAAGCCTGGGGAAAAAGACAGGTCGTCGCCCTACACGAAGCTTTCTACAGCACACTTCCCCAACTGCCTACTGTCGAACCTGCACAGGCAGACATAGCTTGGCTAATCTATGGGCTTGATCTGGACAGGACTACCAATTGTTACAGTCTGGCACACCGTCAAACTATCTACACCTTGTTCCAACCGGCGTTGGATACGATTACCACGCCGACACCTAGTGGCCTGAATGAATTCATCGAGCAGTTGCAACAGAAGCTGGACAAAAAGCTTGACGGCGGCTTCCCACCGGATGCCCCGAGTCTTGCTGATGTGGTAATCGGATAGGTGAGGGCTATGCGAGCTTCCTGTCAGTTGAGTCTCCCTTTTTCTTCCGATCCTACACTCGGCGACTGCAGGGCGCTGCCCATTGATTCCCAGTTCGACATTGTGTTCGCGAACACGCTCGCCAAGTTCGAATCATATAACAAGCACTTATATCGCCCAAACACCTATCTCCACAAATGGTGGGCACGACGGTGTGGAAGCACATTTCGCCTTATTCTCAAGCACTTGGTGCAGGACGAATTCCAACGTGACTATTATACGCCCGGTGGACTTGAGGGCAAGATCATCCTTGATCCGATGATGGGGGGGGGCACGACCTTACACGAAGCTATCCGCCTGGGGGCGAATGTCATCGGTGCGGACATCGATCCGATCCCCGTGCTCCAGGCACGTGCCACGCTGTCCGATATCCCCCTCAGACATGTAGAGACGGCCTTCGACGAATTCTACCGGGTGCTTCGCGATGAACTTGTGTCCTATTTCGTCACGCACTGCCCCGCCTGTGGGCAAAGTACAGAGGTGCGCTTCACGCTCTATGGGCTGCGACGCCGTTGCGCGTGCGGACCGGCACTATTCGTGGATTCAACTGTGTTGCGGCACGAATCCGATGGCTCCACAACCCATATTTGCCCGCGCTGCCACGCTATCGGCCACAATGATGAAGCATGTCATTGCCCAAGTGGGTCGGGCACACCCTTGATTGAGAAGGGTACCAAGTCGTGCGAGACCTGTGGAGCATCATACCAAGACGACTACGAAACACCCTACTATGCGCGTTATGCGCCGTTGGCGATTGTCGGTCAATGCACACATCACGGCCTCTTTTTTGCGCAACCCACTTCGGACGATCTGTCCTGCATCGCACGTGCCAATGCTGTACGCACAGATCTGAACTTTGGCCCACCTAGCGACTTTGCGATAGAGCCGGGGCCCAAGTCTGCTGACCTGGTCCGCCGTGGCATAACGAGTTACCTTGACCTTTTCTCTAGCCGACAGTTGCTTGTCCTCCGCAGGGCAATCGACTTAATGCCTTCCTTTGATCCGCTCATCCGCCTGAACCTGGCATTGCTGGTCTCGACGTCCTTAGAGTTTAATTCGATGCTCTGCGGATACAAGGGCAGCCACCAGCGTCGGCCAGGTGCGATCCGTCATACATTCTCTCATCATGCCTATTCATTTCCCTATACTGCTCTGGAAAACAACCTTCTCTTTCCTGAAAAAGCATCTGGTACACTACAAGGCCTGTTTCACACCCGTATTCGCCGAGCACGCCGATGGGCTCTACAGCCGAAGGAACGACTCATAAAAAACAGCTCCTCACAAGTCGTCCCGCTGCAGGGTGAAGTCGATGCCGGCATTGAAGTCAACCGATTTGCGGACCTGCGCTCAGGCACCCGTCGCTTCCTACTCATTCAGGGTTCCTCTGCCTCACTAGGCCTGGAGAATGATAGTGTAGACTTCGTGGTTACGGACCCGCCCTATTTCGATAGTGTTCAGTACAGTGATCTGGCGACCTTTTTCCGCGTCTGGCTCAAGCAACTGGTACCGGCGGACGCCCAATGGGATTACAATTTGGCAGAGTCCGCGGTCGATCAGCACACCAACGGCAAGGGGCAATACACAAAGGTGCTGAGCGCTATCTTCGCAGAGTGTCATCGTATCTTGCGGAAAGACCGTGGGCGTCTTATCTTTACGTTTCACCACTGGAATCCCAAGGGGTGGGCAGCGTTGACATTAGCTCTTAGGCAAGCACGTTTCGTTTTGCTCAACCGGTACGTTGTCCACTCAGAGAATCCTATTTCGGTTCATATTGCTAACCTGAAAGCCCTATCCCACGACGCAATTCTGGTACTGGCACCGGTGGAAGCGGGTGTGGCTCGACAATGGGAATTCCCAACGGCGATAAACAAGAGTGACAGTCTGCGTTTCTGTGAAGATTGCGCTACAGCGCTGGGGTGGATGCTAAGCACCAACTTTGGGGATGCTGAGGTAGAGCAGCGGTGGCGTAAGTTGCTGGAATAGTCAGAGACATCTGGATTGAACGTCGTAGAACGAGCATGGGGGAGGAACACCAATGACCAACCGACGACTGCTTACGGCACTGGGCCTTATTGTTCTTGTTGCACTCGGCTATTTCGGCTACACGCGCCGGG
>JAADHH010000155.1 GCA_013151955.1 Chloroflexota bacterium | reverse complement strand
CCGGAATCGGGCGTCGTTTGCCGGTCGCGTCCGCGTATTCGTTGTTCAGGCTGTCCTTGCCGGAGATAAAGGGCAGGCGGTAGGGCACAGCGCCATCGTAGCACCCTTGCGCGGCGCGCAGCAGCCCCCCCAGGCGGTCTGGGCGGCTTGGATCGCCCCAGCAGAAATTGTCGAGGATGGCCACCCGCTCCGGGTCGGCGCCGACGGCGACGACGTTGCGCAGCGCCTCGTCCACCGCCGAGACGGCCATCGCCCAGGGGTCGAGCAGGCCATAGCGCGGGTTGATTCCGCAGCCGACCGCCACACCACGCCGGCTGCGCGCCTCCAGCGGCTTGATCACTGCCCCGTCCGAAGGGCCATCGCCGTGTAGCCCGACCAGCGGCTTGACCACCGTGCCCCCCTGTACCTCGTGGTCGTACCGGCGGATGATGTTCTCCCGACTTCGATTCGTGGGGTGCGCCAGCAGCGCCTCCACCTCCGCACCCAGATCGTCCGGGCAAGGGAAGTCGGGGTCAGGATAGTCCGGCGGTTCCCACGTGGCCGGCAAATGCCGGCGGGGGCAACCGCTGTGCAGGAACGTCACGTCCAGCGCACCGGCCGTCTTTCCATTGTAGCGCAGCGTCAGTCGCCCGTCACCGGTGAACTGTCCGATGACCGTGGCCTCCACGTCCAGGTCGGCGCAGGTCTGGATCACACGTTCCACGTTTTCCGGGGGCACGGCCAGGATCATCCGCTCCTGCGCTTCGGAGAGCCAGATTTCCCACGGGGCCAGGCCCTGATACTTGAGCGGCACACGCTCCAGATGCACCGTTGCGCCCAGCTCGGCGGCCATTTCGCCGACGGATGAAGAGAGGCCACCGCCGCCGCAATCGGTGATCGCACTGTAGAGGCCGGCGTCGCGTGCAATCAGGATCGCTTCCAGCGTTTTCTTCTCGGTGATCGGGTCGCCGATCTGCACCGCGCTGCCGGCGATTTCGCCCGTCTCGTGGGTCAGCTCCAGTGAAGAGAAGGTCGCGCCGCGCAGGCCGTCCCGTCCGGTACGCCCGCCGACCAGGACGATGGCGTCTCCGGCGCACGGGTTCGTGCGGTGCAGCCCCTTCGGCGCAATGCCCAGGCAGCCGCAGTAGACCAGCGGATTGCCGACATAGCCTTTGTCATAGAGGACCGCGCCGTTGACGACCGGCACGCCCAGCTTGTTGCCGTAGTCTTCGATTCCGTGAACGACTCCGCTTTCGATCCGGCGGGGGTGCAACACACCGGTCGGCAGTTCGGCGAAGTCCAGGTCTTGCGGGCCGAAGCAGAGGACGTCGGTGGTAGCGATGGGGCGCGCAGAGACCCCGATGATGTCGCGCACCACGCCCCCCACACCGGTGTTCGCCCCCCCGAAGGGTTCGATGGCGGAGGGGTGGTTGTGTGTTTCGACCTTGAAGGAAAGCTCCAGATCGTCGTCGAAATCGATCATGCCGGCGTTGTCCACGAAGGCGGATCGCACCCAGGGGCGGGCCGCTTGCGCAGTGGCCTCGCGGATGTAGTCGAGCAGGGACCAGTCACGCCCGTCATCCAACGCGGGCGACTGGCGGGCGATCCGTCCGCGGAACGTCTTGTGCCCGCAGTGCTCGGACCAGGTCTGGGCCAGGGTTTCCAGTTCCAGGTCGGTGGGGTCGCGGCCCACGTTGCGGAAGTGGGCCTGGATCGCGCACATTTCGGTCAGGTCGAGCGAAAGCCGGCGCTCCGTGCTGATTCGTTCCAGGTCTGCGTTCGACGCCTGGCACAGGGGGACGATCTGCACATACCCCACCTGGCTGAGGTCCGGCAGTGCAAAGCCGGGTTGGGCGGCTCCTAACGTGTAGGTCTGGATGGCGTCGTTGCAGAGGAGGCGACGGGCAATGCGGTGGACCTGCGCTTCGCTCAGGTCGCCGGCCAGCTCGTAGCGCAGCCCTGTGCGCACCTGTCGCAGTCCCGTCACGCCGATGACCTGCGCGCCGTGGAGCAGCGCTTCCGCCTGTGTGTCGGTCACCCCGGGGCGGAGCGTGACTTCGACGGAATAGGATTCGTGTTCTGGGTACTGGGTTTCGGGTTGCGTATTGCGTATTGCGGGTTGCGTGACACTTGACAATTGCCCATTGACCGTTGAGCGTTGACTATTCGTACCCGCTATCCGCTCGACGTGCCACGTTTGTGTGACCGGGTCGGCGAGCAACAGGCGACAGATCGTCTCTACGTCCTGGGTTGCGAGGTCACCGCGCAGGAAGTACAAATCGGATACCATGACCTGTTCGGTATTTGCTATGCCCAAGTCGAGGATATTCCGGTGCATTGAATCGCCACGGGGGTCGAAGTGCCCGCTCGTCAGGCGGACTTCCACGCGATAGGTTTTCATGAAGTAGCCCTTGTCCTGTGCCAGCAGCTACGAATGGAGGTCTTCTGAGTGAAAGGGTGGTGGTCAGGTGTGGAGAAGAATGCTGTGCAAAAGGGCCACTGCCCACACACAACAGCGAACATGTTTGCATGGTTCCAGAAGGACAGGTTTCCTCCGGAACCATAATTTGGCAAGATCATGGTGCCAACCTCCTGTATGGTTTGAAACCGATTTTGCCGGCCTTCACCTTCGAGGCAATGCTCCAGACTCGCCTGGTCTGACTTCACGTCACAAACGGGGTGACGGAGGTAAGTATATCACAAATTGCCAGAAACAGCAATTGCCACACAATGGGGGGCCGCAGCGGTTCGCCGCAAACCCCGAAATGTAGGGGGAGGGAGAGACGAGGGGACACCCCTCGTACTCCCCGGGCATTCGCTGCGCATGCCCAATGGGGGTGGCCGTCATTTTTTTGCGTTGGGGCACCGGTAGGGGCGAGTTTTGCATCCGCCCAGGGCGACCGCAAGGGATCGCCCCTACGTTCCATCGCCCTGGAATGGGGATTCCGTCGCGTCCAGGCCGGCCCTTGACCAACCCAAAAGGTAGCTTCTCAATAATTCGGGGTGAGTAGGCCGTCGTACCCCCGGCCCCCAACTTTGGGGGAATGTGCTCCCCCAGAATTGGGGGCCGGGGGGTGTTTCCCAGGTTATTGAGAAGATACCCCAAAACGCAAAACTTTGGCGGCACCCCGCGAGTGCCGGGGACAGATTTCCAACGAAAGCACTACGTTGCAATAGAAAATGATAGATTGCTATAAAAACCTCTTGACAAACCCCCTGATCTGTGGTATAATTGTGTCAGATATTTCACAGGTTCAGAAGGCAAGTGCATAATGCCCGAGCTGCTTACGGTCAGACAACTGCAAGACATTCTCAAAGTGGATCGCACCACGATCTACCGGATGCTGGACGAAAAATCGCTCCCCGGCTTCAAGGTTGGTAGCCAGTGGCGGTTCTCCGGCCGGGCCATTCGTCAATGGTTGGAGTCGCAACAGCAAGGGCATCGCACACTTGAAGCACCCAGAGAGACCACACCCCCCACACGCGAACTCTTGCCGATCCCGTGCGTCCAGCCCATACAAGATGTCTTCGCCGAAGCCCTGGAAGTAGGCTCCGTCACCACCGATGCGGCAGGCCAGCCGATGACCGAGTTCAGCAACAAGAGCCGGTTCTGTAAGCTCATCAACAGCACAGAGGCCGGGCGGGTGCGATGCCGGCAGTCGTGGGCGGAACTGAGCCATCAGTCGAAAAGGGATCCGGAAGTCGCCCGTTGTCACGCCGGCCTCTCTTACGCACGTGGCCGGGTGGAGGTGGAGGGCAACCTGATCGCGATGACCTTCGCCGGCCAGTTTATCGTAGACGCTCAGGACAACACCCTGACCGATGATCGAATACGAACACTGGCCAAGGAGTGTGCAGTCGATCCGGAAACCCTGGTAGAGGCTTCCAAATCTGTGCGTAGAGTAGCGTCGGAAGAAGCCGACCGAATCATGCGGTTGTTGAGCCGCGTGACCGACACCTTCTGTCACATCGGCCAGGAACGAGCAGAACTGTTCCGCCGGTTCGAAGACATCGCCGAAATCACCGGAGCGGTCATGGGCAGCGGATAGGGAGACTGCTTTCCGTCGGGTGATCTGGCGGCAGAGCGAAAGAACGCGCGGCGAGACGCGCGGTATGCTTTATACTGAGGCCCGGGAGATATCGCTCCCGAGAAAAAAACGTGAATACAACAGATGGCATCGTTGTCATGCCCTATGGGTCTAAAGACGGACCCCATTCGTCGAAACAGGAGAGGATCGTATTGTCCGAGATAAAACGACCGGGCGATAGGATCCTCTCTTTTTTTCATCGCCTGCGTATCTTCTCAACAACTGGGGAACGCCCCCCGGCCCCCAATTCTGGGGGAGCACAATCCCCAAAAAGTGGGGGAGGTAGGGGGGGCGACGTTCTACGCGCGACAAACACATACCAGAAAGGAGCATTTGCATGAAGAAGTTGTTAGTTCTCGGCGCCGGAACCGCCGGAACGATGGTCACCAACAAGCTGGTTCACTACCTCGATTCCGATGAATGGAAGATCACAATTGTGGATCAGGAGGAAACCCACTACTATCAGCCGGGGTTCCTCTTCATCCCCTTCGGGATCTACGGCGAAAACGATGTGATCAAGCCCAAACGAGACTTTGTGCCGCCGGGAGTGGAGATGATCGTCTCCACAATCGAGCGCATAGAGCCGGAGAAAAACCGCGTGCGTATTGCCAAAGACAACCGCTACCTGAATTACGATTTCCTGATCATCGCCACAGGGACCAATATCGATCCGTCCGAGACTCCCGGCCTGCTTGGACACGAATGGCGCAAGTCTATCTACGATTTCTACACGTATGAGGGAGCGAAGGCATTGGCCAAACGCCTGCGCACCTGGAAAGGTGGACATCTGGTGCTGAACATCGCCGAAATGCCCATCAAGTGTCCGGTCGCACCACTTGAGTTCATCTTTCTGGCCGACTGGTATTTCCATCTGCAGGGGATACGCGACCGGGTTGACCTGACGCTCGTCACGCCCCTCTCCGGCGCATTCACCAAACCACGTGCGGCAGATATGCTCGGCAACATCCTGGAGGAAAAGGGCATCCGCGTCATTCCCGACTTCAACATTGAGCGCGTGGACCCAGAGCAGAAGCAAATCATCTCCTACATTGAGCAAAAAGTCCCCTACGACCTGCTGGTGACCATACCGGTCAACATGGGCGCGGAGGTCGTCGAGCAATCCGGTCTGGGAGATGAGCTAAACTATGTCCCGGTGGACAAGCACACTTTCCTTTCCACACAGTTCGACAACATATTCGCCCTGGGTGACGCCGCCAGCCTGCCGACATCCAAGGCCGGTTCTGTGGCCCATTTCGCTGCCGAAGTTTTCACCGAGAACTTCCTGCGCTACATCGACGGCCTGGAGATGATCCATGCCTTCGACGGTCACGCCAACTGCTACATCGAATCTGGTTTCGGCAAAGGCATCCTCATTGATTTCAACTACGATGTGGAACCGCTGCCAGGCAAGTTTCCGCTGCCGGGGATTGGGCCTTTCTCTCTCTTGCAGGAATCGGAGATGAACCACTGGGGGAAGATGATGTTCCGCTGGATGTACTGGAACATCCTGCTCAAAGGCAAGGAAATGCCCATCACCGCCCAGATGTCCATGGCCGGAAAATGGAACTAGGAGCCGGACCAATGAACGATCAAACACTGCTGGAACTAAATCAGAAGCTCGATGCCCTGAGCGACCAGGTTGCCCTGTTGACCGAAGAGGCCCGCATCCAGCGACGTCGCCGCCAAGAGTGGGACGAGCTGAAGAATGACCTGACGCCGGTGGCGAACGACGTCTTTCGTCTGTCCGTTCAACAACTCGAAGAAGTAGACCAGTACGTCCAACTCGAAGACATCCTGCGCCTCTTCAAGCGGCTGTTGCGCGATACCCGGCAACTGGAGCAGATGCTGAATCAAATGGAAAGCTTCGTGGACCTGTGGAATGAAGTGAGTCCGATCACCCGTGACGGCTTCCTCGCCTTCATGAACCGGTTGGACGAACTGGAGCGGCGCGGCTACTTCGTCTTCCTGCAGGGGGGTATGGAGATTTTCGACCGCATCGTGCGCTCATTCAGTGAAGAAGACGTCCGCCAGTTGGGTGACAATATCGTCCTCATTCTGGAGACCGTTCGGGACATGACCCAGCCGGAGATTATGAACCTGACTCGCCAGGCGGCCCATATCGTTGCCGAAGAGGAACCGGTAGATACGTCATTGCGGGCGTTGCTGCGACAGCTCAACGATCCTGCCGTGAAGCGGGGGCTGATGAAGACATTGCATGTGCTTAGGTCCGTTTCTGACAACGGCTATTCAAAGAATTAGGAGGAGAAAAATGACTGCACGTGAAATCGCCGGAAAAGTTGTCGATTTTGATGACGAGGGCTTTCTGTCCAACCCCGATGATTGGAACGAAGAGATCGCCAAGGTGCTCGCCGGAGAAGTAGGCATCGACAGCCTGACCGATCGCCACTGGAAGGTTATCGAGTTCTGCCGTGCGGACTTCCAAGCACGGGGCGAACCACCAACATTGCGCAGAATCACCAAGACAGGAGGCGTGCCCACCAAGGAGCTTTACAGCCTGTTTCCCAAGGGGCCGGCCAAGAAAGTGGCACGTATCGCCGGGCTGGGCAAACCGACCGGCTGTATCTGATTCGCTGGCTTGTTTTTATCCTGAAAGGAGTTGAACCATGACCGCGGAAAACGGCGACCGCAAACTCGCCATCATCTGCTCCAAAGGTACAATTGACATGGCTTACCCAGGAATGGTACTGGCCAACGCTGCCTTGATGGAAGGCATCGATGTGACCATGTTCTTCACCTTCTGGGGGCTGGATATCGTCAACAAGAAGAAAATGACCCACCTCAAGGCGACGCCTCTTGGCAATCCCAGTATGGGCATGCCCAACCTCGTCAGCGTGCTTCCCGGCATGACCGATTTGGCCTCGGCCATGATGAAGAAAGAAATCGAGAAGCTCGACTTCCCGCCCGTCGACGAATTCCTGGAGATGATCTCGGATGCCGGCGGCAAGATGTATGGCTGCAAAATGTCCATGGACATGATGAAGCTGACCAAGGACGATCTCTTCGATGGCGTCGATGGCGTCATTGGAGCGATGGAATTCATGGAAATGAGCGAAGGCGCGCAAGTGATTTTTGTCTGACCGGCTTGCACAAACCATCGCCTCCCCAAAGGGCCGCCCAATGGACCGGGCGGCTCTTTGGGGTTGGAAAGGACGGGGCCGCACACGCCATTTGCCTTACCGACGAAAACCTGGCATAATGAACCGCATGAACGAACGTTGGTCTCAGATTCGCCGGCGATTGATGGACTGGTACGACCACCGGCAGCGGGAGATGCCCTGGCGCGGGGAGGGTGATCCTTATGCGGTGTGGGTCGCCGAGGTCATGCTCCAGCAAACACGGGTAGAGACGGTACGGCCCTACTACCGACGCTGGATGGAGCGGTTTCCGACCGTGACCGGTCTGGCTGCCGCCACCATGGATGACGTGCTAAAGGCCTGGGAGGGCCTGGGCTATTACGCGCGGGCCCGCAATTTGCACCGGGCAGCACAACGCATTGTCCGCGACCACCAGGGACTGGTTCCGAACAACTGGGACGACCTGCGAGCGCTGCCGGGGATCGGTGATTACACCGCCGGCGCAGTACTCAGTATCGCCTTTGGCAAGCCCTTTCCGGCGGTGGATGGCAACGTGCGTCGTGTGCTGGCCCGCCTCTTCGCCGTGGAGTCACCGATAGGCAAGCCGGCCGCACAACGGGAAATGCGCAACCTGGCCGCGCACATGATCCCCCCCGGCCGGCCCGGCGACTTCAACCAGGCGCTGATGGACCTGGGCGCAGAGGTCTGCCTGCCCCGCACGCCCGACTGCGATTCATGCCCGTTGACCGGAGATTGCCTGGCTTTCCGGCAAGGCCGGCAGGCCGATTTTCCCGTCCACACAATGCGCCGCGAACTGCCCCACTACGACATGACGGCCGGCGTCATCTGGGGGCCGCAACGCAAGGTGTTGATGGCCCGCCGGCCCTGGCAAGGATTGCTCGGCGGACTATGGGCCTTCCCCGGCGGCAAACAGATCCTTGACGAAAGCCTGGAGAGCAGTTTATGCCAGGAGATCCACGCAACGCTTGGTGTACGCGTCGCGGTAGAAGCACCCGTCGCGACCATCAAGCACGCATATACCCATTTTCGCATTACCCTGCACGCATTCCATTGCCGCTATTTACGTGGAAAGCCTCAAACCATCGGTTGCGCAGAATGGAAATGGATGTTACCTGAAGAGATTCAGAAACTAGCCTTGCCACGTACGGACCAAAAAATCCTGAACGCGATATTAGGTGAATAGTGGCGCACCTTTGGGGCACGCTGCTACGTTTGCCTTTGAGGGGAGGATGTATTATAATCTAAGGAGTCAGCACGAGCGTACGTTGCGCTTTCCTGATTTTGGATTGTTGGCTAACGTGAAACGTGGCGACCGGCGACCGCGGTGGACTGTCGTCCGCTCCGAGCAAGTTAGGGGCGGTCTCCCCTCCCCGCGTCGGGGTGGGGTCGTATTTTCAAAGCAATCACGTATCTTCTCAAAAAGTAGGGGCGTACCCTTGCGGTCGCCCTACGGGGCAGCGGTCGCCCTACGGGGTAGGCGCAAGGCCGTGCCCCTACCCCGAATTATTGAGAAGATACACAATCACCATGGAAATGAATAAGGAGACCATTACCTTGAGTTTAACGGATGAGGATCGACAAATGGCTGCAGAAAAGTCGGACGACGATCCGTTCATAACTGCTTCGGAAAAAGAACAAGAACGCACAGAACAGACATCTCCCGCTGCACCCAGCGATGGGCAATTCCCGAACGAAGAAGTGTCATCTTTCCAGGGAGCTAACTTTCCCGCATCCGAGTGGGCCTGGACCCCGGCCATCCCGGCAAAGCCCGACACCTATACGCCCGTTCCCGCCACTGTAGATTGGGGGACAACGCCCTCTATCTCCCCGGAGGCAACACAACCAAAGCCATCGTTATGGGAAACGATACGTCCGCTGCTCCGTGAGACAATAGAGACACTCATCTTGACCGCGATTATCTTTGTCCTGATCCGCTCTGTAGCCCAAAACTTTCGTATCGAAGGGTACAGCATGGAACCGAACTTTCACGACGGCCAGTATCTCATCGTAAACAAAATCAGCTACCGCCTTCACGATCTGGAACGCGGAGATGTGATTGTTTTCCAATATCCTCGTGCTCCAAAACGGGACTTCATCAAGCGCGTCATCGGACTACCCGGAGAAAAGGTAGAAATTCGACGTGGCACTGTCTACATCAATGGCGAACAGATGGACGAACCATACGGCCCCAACCCGGGCACCTATTCTTGGGGGCCACAGGTCGTGCCGAAGGGCGAGTTCTTTGTCCTGGGGGACAACCGCAACAATTCCAGTGATTCGCATACATGGGGTATGTTGCCACGAGGCAATGTCGTAGGCAAAGCCTGGGGTATTTATTGGCCGCCCAGCACCTGGGGATTGGTCCAATACCTGCGCCCCAGCCTTGCAGCAGTGCAATGAGCGTCGAGCGGGGAGCATCGAACGACAGAACACGGAGTGCGTGAAACGTGAAGACGTGAAACGTATTGCGTGATGCGTGTTGCGTCTTACGCAACACGTTTTACGGATTACGTGACACATGACACTTATTTTCAACGCAGCAGCGGGAGCAGCGATGAACGAAGCAAAAATCCGCGCCCTTGTCCGGCGTGTGCTGGATGAGATAGACGACTCGAAGCCCGCCCCGTCAACGGATGATGGCAGGAGGAAGCCGCATGTTCCTGCCCCGCTCTCCCTGGTCACGCAGGCGGATGTGGAAGCCATGCCGCCGGGCGGGCAGTTGTCCATCGCCCCCCACGCCATCGTCACACCACTGGCCCGCGACGTGGCCCAAGAGCGGCGCGTGGCGCTGGTTTGGGAAGAAGCGCCAGCGCAGCCGGACGACCCACACCCCGACCCCCCACATCACATTGCCATCGGGGCCGATCACGGCGGCTATGCCCTGAAGGAAACGCTGCGTCGCTATCTGCAGGGCCAGGGCTACGACGTGCGCGACTGCGGAACACACGGCACCTCATCCGTGGACTACCCGGACTTCGCCTTTCAGGTCGCGCGGCTGGTCGCCGAAGGGGTCTGCGACCGGGGTATCATGATCGATGGCGCGGGAATCGGCTCCTGCATGGCAGCGAACAAAGTGCCCGGCGTGCGGGCCGGCCTCTGCTACGACCTGTCCAGCGCGCGGAACGCCCGCGAACACAACGATGCCAACGTCCTCACCTTGGGGGGCCAGCTCATCGGCGAAGCGCTGGCCAAGCAGATCGTGCAGACCTGGTTGGAGACGCCCTTCGCCGGCGGTCGCCATGCCGGTCGCGTGGAAAAGATCATGGCTGTGGAGAAACAATGGCAGTAGACATCGAGCAACTGGTCGCCCTGATCACCAAAGAGGTCATGGTCAAGCTGCGCACGCAGGAGGCGGAAGAGCGCGGCGACCTGCCGGTCTTCCGCTGCTACGACTGCAGCCAGGGGCGGTGCGCCTGGACCTGCACCGACAAGGTGCGCCGGGTGATGGATGCCGGCGCGACACGCATCGCTGCATCGCTCGGTGCCGGCGGCGTGGCCACCGACATTGCCCGCATCATTGATCACACGCTGCTCAAGCCAGACACCACGCCTGCGCAGATTGCCCAGCTCTGCTACGAAGCGCAGAAGTACGGGTTCGCGTCTGTCTGCATCAACCCGGGCTATGTGGCGCTGGCCGCACAGTTGCTGGCCGGTGCGCCGGTGAAGGTCTGCACCGTTGTGGGGTTCCCGCTGGGAGCGACCAGCACGGAGGCCAAAGCAGCCGAGACAGTGCAGGCACTGGACGACGGGGCCACGGAGATCGACATGGTGATCAACATCGGCGCGCTCAAGGCGGGCGACTACGAGTTGGTGGAGCAAGATATCGTCGCCGTCGTGCGGGCGGCACACACACGGGGTGCACTCGTCAAAGTGATCATCGAGGCGGCGCTGTTGACCGACGAGGAGAAGGTCAAAGCCTGCACGCTGGCCAAGGCGGCCGGGGCCGACTACGTGAAGACTTCGACCGGTTTCGGGCCGGGCGGCGCGACGACGCACGACGTGGCCCTCATGCGCCAGACGGTCGGCGCGATGATGGGCGTCAAGGCGGCCGGGGGGATCGGCACCCTGGAGAAGGCACGCGAGATGGTCCATGCCGGCGCCACGCGCATTGGGGCCAGCGCCGGCGTGCGCATCGTGGCACAGGGGGCGTAGGGCGGGAAGCATGGATCGCCAAGATGAGAACAGGAGTGTCCAGTGCGTGCAGTCCCTCCGTATCTCTTGACGGATCATGCACGAATGGAGATGGCTCGCCGCCAGATCAAAGAGTCAGATATTGCCAGAATCTTGGCCTTACCTGAGCAAACTGAAAGGGTACGTGAGGGGCGCATGGTCTACCAATCTCGGATAAAGTGTGGAAATCCTCCTAAACTACACCTGCTCAGGGTATTTGTGGATGTCGACAAGGACCCCCCGGAGGTCGTAACGGCATACCGGACCAGCAAGGTTAAAAAGTACTGGAGAACTGAACAGTGAGAGTCATTTACGACCCCGCGACAGATACGTTGACGGTCATCCTGGCTGAAACGCCAGTTGCAGAAAGCGACGAGGATAAACCCGGTGTGATCCTAGACTACGATGCGGGAGGAAGTCTTGTATCCCTCGAGATTCTTGACGCCTCTCACCGTGTGGCAGTACCAACCGGAATAGAGTATCAGGTCATGCAAAGAGTCGCATAGAGAATGTAGTCGCACACGCACGCGATGGTCCACGCCTGCGCCACACGCATCGGGGCCAGCGCCGGCGTCCGCATCGTGGCGCAGGGGGCGTAGGGCAAATACCAATTGTCAATTATCAATGGTCAACTTTCAATGGCTAACGTAACACGCAATACGCAATACGAGGAATCCTATGCTCATCTGTCGTGTCGTTGGATCGGCGGTTTCGACCGTCAAAAATGAAAAGTTGAAAGGGCTGAAGCTGCTCATCGTCCGCGAGGTGACGGTGCGCAACCGGCTGGTGGGCAAGCCGTTGGTCGCCGTCGACTCGGTCGGCGCGGGCGAGGGGGAGATCGTCTTCGTCGCCCAGGGCAGCTCCGCCCGACAAACCCACCCGACGCAGAACGCGCCGGTAGACGCCACGATCATGGCCATCGCCGATTCTCTGGAGGTGGGAGGGAAAGTGACGTATCGTAAGATGTAAGGAAAGAGAAAAACAATGCCTGTTCAGATGGTAATTGAATTGAGAGAAAAACAGGGAATCCAACCAATTCTTCAAGCTATCGAATCGTACAAAGTGCAACTCACGGCCAGTATCGAGCGCGGCAAACGTCGCCTTCGTCAATTTGAGAAACAGTACGGCGTGGATACAGCTCACTTCTTGCAAGCGATGACGGCCGAAGACCTGGAAGGGGGTGACCTGGAATACGTAGAATGGGCAGGGGAAGCCAAACTACTGAAAGCACTGAAAGCTGAGTTGTTGGAACTAGAATATGCCAAGTATCACCTTCCCTGAGTACGCTCAACGGATTGAGCGCATTTTGAATCATGTGGTCACCACAGGCGAGGCGGTGCTGGTCAGTATTCAGATAGATCGGCGTTCACGGCAACGGGGCTTCATCGCCGGATTGCTCCAGTTCCAGGACAGTTCCGAGCTACACTTTCGGGAATATAGTGGATACGCGTTTGGCCGACTCCAGGATAATGTATGCCTATCACTACCAGGATGTGAATAGGAATCTCGTTTTTCGGTACGACAATGCACGCCACCGTCCGCCATTGCCCCAAGCAGAACATAAACACACATCGGTCGGAATAGAACTATGTAGAGCCCCAGATCTGGAAGAAGTGGTTGATGAGATTATGAAGGGATTGTCCGATGTCCGCAACGTTTGACAAGGACTTGCAGTCTATCCAGGAAGCGCGGCGGCTGGCCGTGGCTTGCCGCAACGCGCAACGCGAGTTCGCCCACTTCTCGCAAGAGGAGACCGACCGCGTGGTGGCCGCGATGGCCGACGCCGGCTATCGCGCCGCCGAACGGCTCGGCGTCATGGCTCATGACGAAACCGGCTACGGCGTGCCCAGCCACAAGAAGCTGAAGAACGAGTTCGCCAGCCGCACGGTGTGGGAGTCGATCCGCGACGTGAAAACGGCCGGCGTGATCCGTCGCGACGACGCGCGAGGCATCGTCGAGATCGGCTGGCCGGTGGGCGTCATCGTCGGCCTGACGCCCAGCACGAACCCGACATCCACGATCCTGTACAAATCGCTCATCTCCCTGAAGGCACGCAACGGCATCGTCTTCGCGCCGCACCCTTCGGCGGTGAAATGCTCGCTGGAGACAACGCGCATCATGGCCGAAGCGGCCCAGCGCGCCGGCGCACCGGCCGGACTGATCGCCTGCATGTCGAAAATCTCCCTGCCCGGCACGCACGAACTGATGGGCCACTGGGCCGTAAACCTGATCCTGGCGACCGGCGGCGCGGCGATGGTGCGGGCCGCACACAGCGCAGGCAAGCCGGCCTACGGCGTGGGACCGGGCAACGTGCCGGTCTACGTGGACCGCAGCGCCGACATCCCGCAAGCGGCGTTCGACATCGTCAACAGCAAATCGTTCGACTGTAGCGTCATCTGCTCGTCGGAGCAGGCGGTCGTGGCCGACCGCCCCATCGCCGCCCAACTGCGGCGGGAAATGGAACGCCACGGAGCCTACTTTGTGGACCAGGCCCGCGCCGACGCCCTGGGCCGGCGCCTCTTCCGCCCGGATGGCACGAACTGGCCCGAAGTCGTCGGCAAAACACCGCAACAACTGGCCGAGATGAGTGGCATCCAGGTGCCCGGTGACGCGCGAGTCCTCGTCGCCGACCTGAACGCGGTCGGACCGGAGCATCCCCTGTCACGCGAGAAGCTGACCACCGTTCTCGGATTCTACGAAGAAGAGGGATGGATCAAAGGGTGCGAACGCTGCATCGAGCTGCTCAAGTTCGGCGGCGACGGGCACACGCTGGCCATCCACGCGCAGGACGAAGAGGTGATCATGGCCTTCGGGCTGGAGAAGCCGGCCTTCCGTATCGTGGTCAACACGGCGGCCACCGCCGGCGCCATCGGCCTGACCACCGACCTCGATCCGGCCATGACCCTGGCCACGGGGGGCATGGGAGGCGGCATCAGCAGCGACAACATCACCGTCCGCCACCTACTGAACACCAAGCGGCTGGCCTACGGCCGGCGTCCCTGGCCGCTGAAAGCCGAAGCAGAGCCGAGGCCACAACCGACGAGACCGGCACCGGTGGCAACCGGCGGCTATTCCGAGGCCGAGGTCGAGGCCATCGTCCGCCGCGTGGTGCAAGAATTGAGAGGCAGTAGATGATGACCAATGTTGCAAAGCCCAGCAGTTTGTCGGAGAAGAAATAGGGGGGCACAGATTTTCCGATGATTTGGCCTGAATATCTGTGTCTCTCTGTGAGAATCTGTGTCCTAAAAGTTTCGTTTGCTCCCAAGCATGTCCTATCCATCAAGAAGGAGATGAACTCTTATGAAGTACAGAGTCAAGCTAGAGAAAACAAATGAAGGATACGCAGTCTGGTGTCCTGGCTTGCCTGGCTGCTGGTCTCAGGGAAAAACGGAGGAAGAAGCGCTGGAGAATATCAAAGACGCGATAGAAACGTACCTTTTGACACTTGACGAACTGTTACAAGGCCAGATGACGCGACTGGTTGAGGTGCCAGCATAGTCATGCCCCGACTACCGGGGGTGCCTCACCGGCGCGCTGTGAAAGCATTCGAGAAAGCTGGCTTTTGGATCGTTCGTCAAGGCAAGCATATTTCAATGACGGACGGGGAGCATGTCATCATCATTCCTCGCGCTAATCCAATCAACGCTTTCACGATGGGAGGAATAATCAGAGACGCGGGGATGACTGTGGGGGAATTCAAAAAACTGCTGTAATTACGCAGCACGCAATACGCAATACGAAAGGAGCTTCATAACATGGTAGACATTCAAATGATTGCACTCGGTATGGTGGAGACGAAGGGGTTGGTCGGGGCTATCGAGGCCGCCGATGCGATGGTCAAGGCGGCCAACGTGCGCCTGATCGGCAAGGAGAAGGTCGGCGGGGCCTACGTGACCGTGATGGTACGCGGCGACGTGGGCGCAGTGAAGGCAGCCACCGACGCCGGCGCAGCCGCAGCCCAACGCGTTGGCGAGCTGATCTCCGTGCACGTCATCCCGCGCCCGCACGCCGACGTGGAGCAAATCCTGCCCACTACCGACGAAAAATGAGCAAAGCAGGCACGGCAAAACTTGCCAAAGACCTGCGACATACGATCCCGAAGATCGTAGGCAACACACCGGTTCGCCTGGCCTACCTGTATGGCTCTGTCGCTCAGGGGTACGCTACGCCCTGGAGCGATGTGGACATTGCTCTCGTCATAGACCCGGACGAGTTTGCGCGCCTGGACGCCTATGCACGCCTTTTGCTCGAAACCGACATGGCGTTGGCTCTGGAGCAACAGTGCCGGCTGCCGGAAGCAGACATCCACATCATTAACAACGCACCGGTGATGGTACAGGGAACGGTCGTTCGAGAGGGTGTGTTGCTGTACGCTTCCGACCCCAATTTTCGGGTGGACTATGAGGTGAATGCGCTGAGGCGTTATCTTGACTACCACCCGATAGCGGACATGCACCGGGCAGCATACTTTGCGCACAGCAGCGGACAGACCGCAAACCGTAAAGAGGAAACTATGATTGACCGGCGTCGTATTGAGGACATATTTCGCAACCTTGATCTCTATGTGAGCCAACTGTACACACTGGCTACCATGCCGGAGGAAGACCTTGTAACAGATCTCCTAAAGCAGGGAGCAGCCCGATACTATTTTCAGGTTGCTGTGGAAGCCTGCCTCGATGTAGCGCATCATGTCATCGCCCGCCAGCAGTGGCGCAAGCCAGAGACTTACGCCGACGCTTTCGCCGTGTTGGCCGAACAGGGTGTCGTGGACAAAGATTTCCTGCCCACGTTGGCACGAATGGCCCGTTTCCGCAATCGGCTGGTACACCTGTACTGGGAAGTGGACCCGAACACGATTTACCAGATTCTGCAGGAGAACCTGGCAGACTTCGACCGATTCAAAACATTGGTGATCACCTATTTGGCACGTATCGAGGGTGATGAATAATGCGGGTGACCCATCCCACACGGGAGGAAAATTGCAAATCGTAACCGAATCTGAATTGCGGCAGCAAATACGCCAGCCGCGACATGGCCTGGTGCTCACCTTTCCGCCGGGCACGCGCTTCTCGCCGGCAGCGCAAGACTTCCTGCGTGAATGGCGCGTCGCCGTGCGCTTCGCCGAGGAGCCGGAAAGCAGCGCCAGCCCGCAGAGCAACACAGAGCCGCCCGCCAAACGGGCCCGTCGCCAGGTCGAAGCGCTGGCCGCCGATTTCCGGCTGGTCGCCGGCCGGGCCAGGGCGATCCGCCTGACGGCGCTGAGCGACGAACTGGCCCGCGTCGCCGAATACGTGGAGAAGATCGCGCAGGGAGGAGTCGCCACGCCGCCAAAGCCGGCCACATCCCCCTCGAACCGGCCGGCATACGCCCCCTCCACCGACGATCCGGAGGTGCTCGGCTGGCTGGGCTGGCTACGCGCCGAGGTGCGCCAGACCCAGACCGCGTGTGGCGTCGAAGTCGCGTTGTCCGTCCGGCTGAACAACGTCGAGCAAGCGGTCGAGCAGATCGAAGGCCGGTTCCGCTCCGGCGAACTGGCCTGGCAGCTTACCGGCCTTTCCCGATGACAAGCAGGGCAAAGTTTCAACTACGGACCTACGTCTATCTCGACCGTATGCAGCCGCAGTTTGCTGCCTTCATGGGCACAGTCACACAGGGCGACTTGCCGATCACCGGCATGGCTGCACTCTACGTGGAGATGGCCCCCAGCAACGAGGTCTTCCGCATGGTGGATGTTGCGGTCAAGGTGACGGAGGTCAGACCGGGTGCCCAGATCGTCGAGCGCGAGTTCGGCATGTTGGAGATCCACTCCATGGCACAATCGGCGGTGCAGGTCGCCGGCCAGGCCATCCTGGACCGCATCGGCTGCCGCGAAACGGACCGCGTACGGCCGCAAGTCACCTCCGTGCAGACGATCACCAACGTGGACCCGTACCAGGCGCAGCTCCTGAATCGCCACCGGAAGGGGTCCATGCTCATACCCGGCCAAACCCTCTTCGTCCTGGAAGCCGCCCCGGCCGCATACATCACCTACGCGGCCAACGAGGCGGAGAAGGCCACGACGGTGAACCTGATCCACATCACCTCGGTGGGACGGTTCGGGCGGCTGTACCTTTCGGGCACGGAAGCGGACATGATGGCCGCGAAACGAGCCGCGTTGCAAGCCCTCGACAGCCTGGAGGGGAAGGAATAGCGACGTGTTCCTCGGTCGCATTGTGGGCTGCGCATGGGCCACACGCAAATACCACGGGCTGGAAGGCTACAAACTCCTCATCGTACAGCCCTTGAACAAATACCGCCAACCGGTCGGTCGCCTGCGCGTGGCCGTGGATGTGGTGGATGCCGGCGAAGGGGACACCGTCTTCCTCGTGCGCTCCCGCGAGGCCTCGTTGGCAATGGAGCGCAAGGGCCTGCCGGTGGACCTGGCCGTCGTCGGCATCGTCGAGCGTGTGGATGTGGTGGAGGGGCTGGAGTTGGAATTGTGAGGACGACAAATCCGACGGCACAACGGGACTCGGTCCGGCACGATCTGAGCCGTGTGCGTGAAGGGTGGGCTGCCATCGAGGCACAAGAGACGCGGTTGCTCCGGCAGATGACCGTGGAGGAAAGCTTGCAACAGTTGCTGAACCTGCACCGGACGTTCGAAGCCCAATTGCAAGAAACCGAACCGCTTTTCCGTGCCGAGCGCATAGCCTATCTGGAAGAGTTGCAGCGCCGTTTGCTGAAGTTAGAGGGCCTACCTCAATGCTAATTGCACGCGTTGTCGGCACGCTGGTCTCCACGATCAAGCACCCGGCCTTCCACGGCCACAAACTGCTGCTGGTGCAGCCCATGCACCTGCGTGGCAGGAACGAGGAAGAGGCGTTCGTGGCCATCGACGCGGCCCACGCCGGCGTCGGCGACCGGGTGCTGGTCATGCGCGAAGGCAACTCCGCCCGCCAGATCGTCGGCGACGACACAGCGCCGATCATCTCCGTGGTCGTCGGTGTGCTCGACTCGGTGAGTTGGGGGTGAAAAGGTCGTGCCCCTTACCGCATCTACGTAGCCGAAGTGGGTAATTACCAGATTCAAATCCTTGACGCCGGTACCCAATTATGGTAGAATGGAGGTGTGTAGCGTCACCATAGGTCTCTACCGGAGGAGGTGAGACAAAACGTATACGCAACCGCAGTCCCCAGATATTGGGCGCTGCGGTTTCTTTGTTGGTCATCTTTTGGGGACGTGCCAGAAGGTTTGTCGAAGAGCGAAGCTTTGCAACACGCCAGGAAAGGTAGAAAGGAGTGATAACATTGCGGATAACCTGGTCAGAGATCGTTTTCTGTTGGATTTCACTGGCTATCGTCCAGCCTGATCTGGACGGGCCGTGAGGAAAGGAGAAGTTGAAATGAAGGCCAGAAACTTGATTCTGGCAATTGCAACGCTGGGCCTGCTGGTGTTGCTGGGTGTGGTTCCTCTGTTGGCCGATGGCCCCAGGGGAATGGGACCGGAGGCGGTGGCTGTAACCGTGCCACCGATGATCAACTACCAGGGCGCGCTAGCGGATCCGGTTACGGGCGTGCCGATCGCTGACGATAGTTACACGATGACATTCTCGCTCTATGGTGTACCCGTTGGCGGCACGGCATCCTGGAGTGAAACTCGGGCAGTGACGGTGGCGGGTGGCTACTTCAGTGTACTCCTCGGTCGCGTTTCTCCCCTCACAACGGGAGTCTTCACAGGCACTACTTACCTGGGCGTGAAGGTAGGGACCGACACGGAGATGACACCCCGGCAGCAGGTAGTCAGCGTGGCCTATGCGCTCCAGGCCGGAGAGGCGAACAGTCTTGCACCCGGATCTGCCATCGTCGGAACCAGCACCTCCCCTCTGCTCAGCATAGCCAACGGGGGTACGGGTGCCGGCTTGCGTGGAAGGAGCGTAGGCGGCTCTGGCGGCTACTTCACCAGCACCAGCAGCTACGGAATTCAGGTCGGTTCTGCGGGACAGGACGGCGTCTGGGTAGAGACTGCTGGGGCCAACGGGTACCGGATCGAAAACGCTGCGGGTAACGGCTTCTACGCCCGTGGCACCATCGGCCAAGACGGCTTTCGGGTCAAGAACGCCGGCGGCGATGGTCTCCACGTGGTTGTGGCCGGCAATGATGGCGTCGAAGTCCAGTCTGCCGGCCTGTACGGCCTACGGGTCCGATCCGCACAACTGGATGGTGTGCGGGTCGATGTTGCCGCCAACTACGGTGGCCGCTTTGAGGGCGTAGGAGGCGGACTGTACGGGGCCAGCACCAATGGTTACGGCGGTTACTTCCGGAGCAGCACAAGTCACGCCCTGGTCACCGAAGAGACGTCCTTGCTGCGTGGTCCTAACTCGAAGCAGATCGCTCTGCTGAAATGGTACGAGGCAAACGAAGCCGACAACACATTTGACACCGGCATCTCGCCAGAAGGCCTTTGCTTTGACGGTGATCACGTCTGGGTCGTAAACAGCAACGCCAACACAATCACCAAGCTGCGGGCAAGCGACGGCTTGGTTGCGGGCACGTACAGCGTCCCCGGTCCCTTCCCCAATCGGGCTGCCTGCGATGGCAAGTACGTATGGGTCAGCAACCGCTTTGGGGGCAGCGTGACCAAGCTGCGAGCCAGCGACGGCACCAACCTGGGCACATTCAATGTGGGAGATTCGCCGAACGGCCTGGCTTTCGATGGCACCGCCGTCTGGGTGGCCAACGAGCTGGATGGCAACGTGATGAAGCTTAGGCCGGTTGATGGTTCCGTGTTGGTCACCGTTACGGTAGGCGCGCACCCTCGTGAAATCGCCTTCGATGGCAGCGCCATCTGGGTGACGAACGAGTTCAGTGACACGGTGACAAAGATACAGGCCCATACCGGAACGGTACTCGGTACGTACAACGTAGGCGACGGCCCAACTGGGATCGCCTTCGACGGCGCAAACGTCTGGGTCTCGAATCGTAACGCCAATACCGTGACCAAACTGCGGGGCAGCGATGGGACTCTGCTCGGCACCTACGCCGTGGGCAGCGACCCCATCGGCATAGCCTTCGATGGCTTCAATATCTGGGTGGTCAACCATGGCAGCGACACCGTAACAGAGCTTCGGGCCTATGATGGCGCTGTCGTGGGCACATATAACGTGGGCAGCGAGCCATACAGCGTCTGCTTCGATGGAGCGCACATCTGGGTAACGAACCAACATGCCAATACAGCCAGCAAGTTGTAGGAGGGTGAGATGACCAGGAGAAATGCCATAGTGCTGACGCTGATACTGCTGTGCGGCCTCGTCCTCGTGGGCACGACTTTTGCGCAAACCTCGGCCAACTTCCGGCTTATAAAGAGCGTACAGGCCAATGCCGGCAACCCGATGGCCTCGGCCAGCTACACGTTGCACTCGACCCTGGGGCAATCGTCGGCTGCTACTGCACGAAGCACCGGCTACGACCTGCGTGCAGGGTACTGGGGCGCGCCAAACCGTGAGGCGGCACCGGCTTACCGACTCTTCCTGCCGGTTATATGCAAGGACGCCAGCCTGTAATGTCGGAGGGCCGTGTTGCACAGATGTTCAGGCCAAATCATCGGAAAATCTGTGTCCCATTATTCTTTCTCCGATAAGCTGCTAGTTCATCCTGTACGACGGATACGAGCGAGTGCATCCGGGGGCCTCGAAATTTAGTAGAGAGGGCATCTGTCACGGTTTTGTGGTGAATGGGACGAAACAGGGGCCGGTCCAGACCCCGTCATTTATGCGGTCAGACGTAGCTCTGGAATCCCCATTCCAGGGCGGTGGAACCCCAACGCAAAAAATGACGGGCACCTATGACGGGATCAGAGCTTGCACGCCCTACGCAAGTGGTGTATACTATAACCATACTCCACCAGGTAAACCTATTTTTCAGGAGTCACAGTGGGAGGTATTTGGAATGGTGACACGAACCTTGACAGCGGTCATCCACAAAGAAGCAACAGAACTCTGCCTGGAAGAGTTTCCCCAGCCCGAAATCACCAGGCCGTTGATGACCACTTTTGAGGCGGCAAAATCACATCTGAAAACTCTCGATTTCTGACACAAACACAACTTCTATGACAGCCTTCCGGCCGTGGCGTGGGCTGCTGAGAACACGAAGAAGGGGATCAGACTGTTGCTCATTTAGGCATATTGAATGACTGGAGGCCGATATGTATACATCTTTTTCGCTAAGAAACTATCGCTGCTTTACTGATATGACCATTGCACCGTTGGCACGAATCAATCTTATTGCCGGGAAAAACAACATGGGCAAGACGGCCTTACTCGAAGCGCTGTGGCTTCACCACGGATATTATAACCCTACACTGGGACCAACAGTAAATGCCTTTCGGGGAATCACACACTTCAAGAGGACTGAATTCTTGTGGGATTTGTTCTCTGGGTTTGATCCCGAGAGTACTATAGAGCTATCGAGTCGAGACCTAGAAAACCGACCACGGTCTCTCCGTATCACAGTACAGGAACATCCTACATCCCATGTTTCGCTACGCAATGGGAAATGGGAAAGAGGAAATGGAAATAAACTTTCAGTTACTGAGATGGTTAGTCAGGAGACGACTGAGCCAATTGAGTCTGAAGTACGTTTTGACTATGTTGGTCCTTCTGGAAAATCTCTCCAGGCACATGCCTTTGTTGAATCAGATAACATTCGGTTCGAACGTCCACGTAGCGTCAAAGAGCCTACAGGAATTTTCTTGGCGACGCGACGGCGTGATGATCCTGAGATACTCGCAGAACGATTCGGTAACCTCGCGGTAGCTAAGGAAGAGGACAAAATCATAAGAATCTTGCAGATCATTGAGCCACGACTGAAGAGTCTGACGATACAACACAGGGGCGGGGTTCCTATCTTGCACGGTGAGATTGGCATGAGGCGACTGATGCCTCTGTCATTGATGGGGGATGGCGTAGGTCGCCTGTTAGGGATTGCTCTAGCCATCCCTGAGGCTCAGGATGGCATCTTGCTGGTTGACGAGATCGAAAATGGTATGCACTACACAGTCCTAAACGACGTCTGGAAGGTGCTTGCTGGTCTTGCGCGCGAGTACGCAGTGCAGCTTTTTGCCACGACGCATAGTGAAGAGTGCATTCGTGCGGCTCATCGAGCCTTTTCCGCCGGCGAGCAGTACGATTTCGCGCTGCACCGCCTGGAGCGAGTTGATGATACCATCCGTGCAATCACTTTTGACCAGAGATCTTTAGAGGCTGCGATTGAGATGGATGCGGAGGTCCGATAATGGGTACACCAATTACCCAGCCCAAACTGCTCCTTGTCGAAGGGAAAGACGAAGTTAAGCTATTTGAAAAACTGATTAGTGATCTTGGCCTCGTGGACATTGAAATACGGTCTGTTCTTGGAAAGACAAAATTTCGCGACAACATTGCAACACTACCTCGGCTCTCAGGATTCGGTCAGGTTGTTTCCCTCGGTATGGTCAGAGATGCGGACAAAGATCCCTCGGGAGCTTTTAGTAGCCTGCGTGATGCCCTAGAAGCGGCAGGCCTACCCAGACCAACGAAGCCTTTGCAGTCTGCTGGTGATACCCCAAAAGTTACAGTCATGATTTTGCCCGACAGAGAAAGACAGGGAATGCTTGAAGATATTTGTCTGGATTCGGTAAGGGAGGACCCTGCAATGCTGTGCGTTGACCAGTACTTTCAATGTCTCAGCGAACAGATCAAAGACTTGCCCCATAATCTGGCAAAGGCCAGGGTACGCGCGTTCCTGGCATCGATGGAATGGCTTGAGGAGACACACTTTGAATATTTCCAACAATATTTGACGGAATGCCCGGCGGAGCCGTCACGCATTCCGTCGGTAGCCAAGGCACACGTATTCTTGGCCTCAAGATATAAACCTGACCTAGACCTGGGAATTGCAGCCAAAGCAGGATACTGGCGACTCGATAACCCCGCCTTTGAGCAGGTCAGGCAATTCCTCAAAACATTGTGAGACAGCAACATAAGGATTCTTTGCTATTCCTGAGATTGGACAGGTCGGTGACAATAATCCGGCGGTTTCTCCCTATCGCGCTCGCACTCTTCCTGGCGACCGCCTGTAGCCCGGCCCACCCGTGGCAACTGCCGGCGGGGGCCGAAGCGCTCGGCGTGGCCTGGTCGCCGGATGGCTCCGCGCTGGCCACCCTCTATCAAACCGACCGGGAGGTGACGCTCCGGCTGCAAGCATTCCCCGGCGGTAAGGTGCGCTGGCAAACCACAGCAGCCGGGCATATCTCCACCTCGCCCGTGCCGGTGGCCTTCGCCCCAGACGGATCCGAGCTTGCCGCCGTGACGGGCGCCGAACTCCGCCGCTTCACGCCGGATGGCGCTTCCGCGGGATCGTTTCCGCTGGACGGCGCACTGTGGGTGCCCGCTTTGACCTACGATGCGACCAACACGTTGTGGCTGCTGGTCGAACGCCGGAGCAAGTCGCAACCACAACTGACCTCCCTCTATCTGGAACACCGGGATGGAGAGGGCAATCTGCTGAGCTCCCCCCTTTTCCTGGTGAATGAGGCGGAGGCACAGTGGTGGCAGCCCTTCTCGCCAGACGGTCACTTCCTGACCTATCCCGCAGATTTCAGCACGGTCGCGTTCCGAAATCTGGGGGCAGGCACACAACAGAAATGGAATCTTCAGAACGCGCTGGGCGCGAAGGAGGCCGGCGGGCAGCTACGAGCAATTTGGGCCGTTGCCGTGCGGCCCGATGGCGGGGAGATCGCCGTTGGGCTACACGCGAAGGAGGCCGGATACCCTCTCGTCATGCGGGTGGAGACAAGTACCGGCGAGGTTCGTGGCCAATTCGTGCCCTCCAGGAAGGCAGGCGAGTCTGTCACCGGCCTGGCCTATAGCACCGGTGGCCGGCTGTTGGCCGTGGGACAACCAGACGCATCGGGCAACGAGCGGGTTCTGCACCTCTTCGACTTGCGGGAACCCACCAAGTCGCAAGACCTGTGCAGGGGCGAAGATTGCTGCATTCGTTCGCCGGCCTTCTCGCCCGACGGGCAGACGCTGGCGACGCTGTGCAAACAGCGCGTGGCGCTTTGGCCGGTAGCCCCTTAACCCGCACAGCGTTGCGGAAACGACGGTCAAGATTTGACGTTCCTCGCAGAATCAAGTACAATGAAACATAGAGCGTGACCCAAACGCAATATACACACCGTAATCAGTTAGTGAAGCTACACCCCGGCCCACCAAGTTACTGAAACAAAGCTTTGCACAGACCAAGAAAATCTTTCCTATATTCATCCGCGAGAATCTGTGTCCAAAATTTTGACTCGTTTGCAAAGGATTTGGGTCTCAAGTCGTTCGAGAGACTTTTGTCTGCCAGGTACAGGTCATACAGAAAGACAATCGCTTGATCAACAAACGCTGGCTCGCAACTGCGGTTCTCATTGCCATAGCGCTGGCCGTCATGTTTTCCGCCGACCGTTACGAACGGCTGGAGGCCGGCCAACGCGACCGCTTGGAACTGACCCACGACACACTGGAAGTGCGCAACCGCCTGACAGACTCTATCCACGATCGTCTAATAGCCATCGATGCCACACGCGCCTTTCTGCTCAGCAACGATTCACTCCCCACACAGACACAGTTCGACAGCTTCGCTACGACCCTGTTGCAAAACGAAGTCTCTATACGCGCCCTGCAATATGCCGATGAAAACACGGTCATCCGTTACACCACACCGCTAACCGGCAACGAAGCGGCTGTGGGGCTTCAGCTACGGAAAAGCACAAACTGGCCCTTTGTGAAGAAAGCCATCCGTACCCGCCGTATCACGGTCAGCGACCCGGTCGAACTGGTGCAAGGGGGCACAGGCGTTGTGGCCCGTATGCCTCTCTACCGGGGGGACAAATTCCTGGGCCTGGCTCAAGGCGTTTTCGACGTGCCTACGATTATCTCCGAAGCTACAACCGGCTCCGACACCGGAGATTTCGCGGTGCGGGTGCGCGATTCTCAAGGCCATGTCTTCTACGGCCCCGAATCCTTTGCCTACGGTACCGAGGACAAGGTCATCTCCGTGGGCGACCGCACGTGGACCATCACCGTGGGCTGGAAAGTGTCCCCTCCGGCGCCGTCACCGGTCATCCGGGGAGTGATCTGGGGCTTGGGTATTGCCCTGACACTGGCCCTAGCCTTCATTCTCAACCTGATCATGGGGCGCGCCAGGCGCTGGGAGCGCGCCGCTACCATGTCCGAAGATCGGTATCGCCGCCTGTTCGACAACGCCAACGACGCCATCTTCGTCCACGACCGGAACGGCCAGATCGTAGATGTCAACGAGGCCGCCTGCAAACGCCTGGGCTACACCCGGGACGAGCTGCTAGGCCTGCACACGCATGATCTTGCACCTCCTGAGTATGCCGCGTCCACCACAACCCGGATCGAAACGCTGGAACAGCAAGGGGGTTTGGTCTTCGAAGTCATCCAATGTCACAAAGATGGAACGTTGATCCCCGTGGAAGTCAGTGCCCGGCTCATCGAGGTAGAGGGAGAACCGCTGGTGCAGTCGTTCGCCCGCGACATCAGCCGGCGCAAACAGGTCGAAGCCCGCCAGGACGCCCTGATGGAAATCAACAGCCGCTTGCTGCTGGGCGAGGAGATCGAGGCGGTGCTGCCTTTTATCTGTCAGCAGGTCGTGGATCTCTATGACCTGAAGTTTGCTTGGATCGGCTTCAAGGAGCCGGACGGCACGGTCCGGCCGGCCGGGGCCCATGGCATCGAGGAGAACTATCTGGCCAATATCCACGTACGCTGGGACGATACGCCCGAAGGACAGGGGCCGACCGGCACAGCGATCCGCACCGGTGAACCGAACGTGATGAACGACATCGTGCATGACCCGCACTACGCTTTGTGGCGCGAACAGGCTCTGGCCCGGGGATATGCCTCCTCGGCCGCCATCCCTTTGCGCGACGACGGCCACGTACTGGGTACGCTCAATGTGTACGCCGCACACCCCCACGCCTTCGACGATACTACCGTCAAACAGTTGACCGGCTTCGCGCAACAGGCCACCATCGCCCTCATGGCCGCCCGCTCTCGACAACAGTTGGCCGAGAGCGAAGCCCATTACCGCACACTGACCGAGCAGTCACTGGTCGGCGTCTATCTCGTTCAGGACGGCCTTTTCCGCTACGTGAATCCGGCGCTTGCCAAGGCCTTTGGCTACACACCGGACGAATTGACCGACCGGCTGGGACCGGTGGACTTGACTGCGCCCAAAGATCGCGCGCGCGTCTTGGAGAACTTGCGCCGCCGAGTGGAAGGGGAAGTGCAGGCCATTCACTACACCTTCATCGGGTTGCGAAAGGATGGCAGCAAGTTCAACGTCGAAGTGGCCGGATCGGCTATGCAATATCAGGGCCGGCCCGCCATCCTGGGCACCTTGCGGGACATCACCGAGCGCGAAAAGGCCCAGGCAAAACTGTTGCGCCGCGCACAGCAGATGCAATTGGTCAACGAAGTGGGTCGCCAACTGATTTCGCTGCGCGAACAAGCCGACCTGCCGGAACGTATCGTGGAACAGGTCTCCCAGGCTTTCGGTTATTACGCCACGACGCTATTTCTGTACAACGAGGCCGCAGACCATCTGGAAGTCGTGTCCGCTTGTGGCGAATACACCATACCGGTTCCTGCGGGATATTCTGTACCGTTGGGGAAGGGTATGTGTGGTCACGCAGCGCAATCACGTCAGACACAATTTGTCGCCGATGTCTCCACCGATCCCCACTACTTCCCGTACGAGGGGTTGCCCAAAACGAGCTGCGAACTCTCCGTGCCCCTCCTGGCCGGAGACCGCCTCGTCGGGGTGTTGGACATCCAGGAACAAGAGATCGGGGCCCTGGACGACACAGACCGGCAGACGATGGAAGCGATCGCCGGCCAGGTGGCCATTGCCCTGGAGAATGCCCACCTGTACACCCAGATTCGCCGGCAAGTGCGCGACCTGGATGTGCTGAATCGCATCACCGTCGCCGCTACATCATCGCTGGACGAAACATCGGTGTTGAATATCGTCTGTGCGGAACTGGCCCGTGCCCTGGGGGTGCCCCAGGCCGCTGCCGCCCTCTTCAATGAAGAGAGAACCGTAGCCACAGTGGTCGCTGAATACCTGGAACCGGGCCGGCCCAGTGCGATGGATGCCACCATTCCGGCGACCGGCAACCCATCCACAGAGTACATTCTCCGCCACCACCGGCCGCTGGCCATCGCAGACGTGCAGACAGACGAACGCATGGCCCCGGTGCGGGACTTGATGGCGCGACGAGGCACGGCTTCCCTGCTGATCATGCCCTTGATCATACGCAACCAGGTGATCGGCACGTTGGGGCTGGATGCCATCGAGCGGCGAGAGTTCAGCGATGATGAGGTCGCCCTGGCTCGCAACGTCGCCACGCAAACTTCCCAGGCATTAGAAAATGCGCGCCTGTACCAGGAACTGCAAAGGGCGATGGAAAAACTGCGTGCGGTCCAGGTCGACACCCTGCGTACGGCCCGCTTGCAGGCCCTGGGCCAAATGGCTTCCGGCGTGGTTCATGACTTCAACAACATCCTCACGTCGGTCCTCGGTTATGCCGAACTGCTCCTGCGCGATGCCGACATCACGGAGCAGAACCGCGACTTCGTCGAGCGCATCCGGCGGGCGGGAATCAACGCCCGCAGCAGCATCGACCGGCTGCGCGACTTCTACCGCCCGCGCGACGAACGAGACCCCCGCGAAATGGTGGACCTCTGCGAGCTGGTACGCAATACGCTGGACCTGACCGAACCACGCTGGAGAGACCAGCCCCAACAACATGGCGTGGTCGTGGATGTGCGTACGGAACTGACCCCCCTGCCCTGGGTGCCGGCCAACCCCGAAGAGTTGCGGGAGATGCTGATCAATCTGATATTCAATGCTGTGGATGCCATGCCCAATGGAGGGATTCTCACGCTGCGGACCTACCCCCAGGACGAATGGGCCGTACTCGAGGTGGCCGACACCGGCACCGGTATGGATGCGGATGTGCGCGACCATCTGTTCGAGCCCTTCTTCACCACCAAAGGAGAGGCCGGCACCGGGCTGGGACTGGCCATGGTACACGGTACCGCCCAGCGACACAACGGTCACATTGAAGTGGAAAGTGCCCCGAACAAGGGGAGTTCGTTCAAAGTGTTCCTGCCCACCAAAGGGGAAGTGCGCTACTCCGAAGCAGAGAAGCCGGGGACCCAGTTGCCCAGTTGCAACATACTGCTCATCGACGACGATCCCTCCGTGCGCGACACGGTAAGCATGTTGCTGATCGCAATGGGCCATCGCGTGACAACGGCAAGGTCCGGAGCAGAGGGATTGGATTTCTTTCAGCAGAGCGACTTCGATTTGGTGATCACCGATCTGGGAATGCCCGGCCTGTCCGGTCGTGAGGTCATCGCGGAAGTCAAGGCTCAACGGCCCGGCATACCGGTGATCTTGTTGACCGGTTGGGGTAAGCTGATGGACTTACAACAAGACACCCCCACCGGGGCGGACATCGTCACCAGCAAGCCGATCAGCTATGCCGAGCTGGAGCACGCGCTGAATGAAGTGATGCGCGACGCGTGACGCGTAATGCGTAATGCGTAATGCGTGATCCGATCTTGGATTGCCGGCCGGGGGTGTCGTGTACAGGCCCCGCGCTCTCCACTTCGTTCATCGTTCATCATTCATCATTCATCGTTCCGCATTCATCCTTCATCATTTCAGAGTCGTCCCATAAATATCGCAAGCAATGTGATCACCAGTATCGAAGTGGCCACCGCCGTAACCATGATGGCAATGCCGGTTGTCCAGATGAGGCGACTCTTGGCCTTCTTGCGCAACACACGCGCCTGCTTCTTGGGGTCGCGCGGGAAAACGTCCACCTCGGCAACATCGCGCAAGATGTTTGCGAGATAAGGCCGCTCGGGAGGTTCGGTATCTATTTCGATATGAACCCGGTCGCGGCCCTCAATCTCATCGTACATGATCTCAACCTTAATGTGCCCATCTTGATGGTCGAGATCTTGGTCCTGAGCCCGCAATGTTTCCCTGAGGGGCGTAACGGCAGCAATACGCGGCTTTGGTCGTGCGCTCATCGAGGCCTCCTTATTTCGTAAATGATGGCGTGAGAACAACTCTTGAACGGAACTGCGGTGAGAGCCTCCCGAACTTTCTTGGGACACCCCTGGAATATCCATAGCATGACTCCGTGCGATCAACATACCGGTAAAAAGTAAGCAAATATAGTCATCTGAAAGAAATGATATAACAGTTAGTAGATACCGTTTAGTATACCACAAAACAGGGTGTTTTGTCAATACCTGTTTCTTGAAACCAAAAGAATCAAAAAAAGTAGAGATGGCATCGCCATCTCTACAAATTGTTACACAGTTAGCCACGCCGCCAGCGTGGATTGCGAATGGCTACTGCTGGTTCGCGATTGTTACTACGGGCAAGGAGGTTGTTTCATCGGGATAGGGCCGCGTGCCGAGCCGCGACAGGATTACGGCACCGAGTCCCAGGCTGGCGACCAGCACCGTAAAGAGCGGGCCGATACACGACGGAGCCGCCGCCAGCAAGGATATGACAAACACGCCGATGATTGCCGATACAATCGGCGTCACACCGGTAAAGTGTAGGGCCTGGAGCACCCGCTCGCCGACCAGCAGCCCCATAGCAATCCAGCCAAAGAGGATGACCACCGCCGCCGCCATCCACAAGAAGGGAATGGCGAGTAGGCCGATGATGGTGATGGCCAGTACGGTAGAAGCAAGGGCCAGCACAACCAATCCCAGACAGCCCACGCCAAAGGTTGGAGCCAGAGATTGTTGCGCGGTCTCGCTAACCTGCCGGGTCTGTTTGGGCAACAAAACGACCGCCAACGCCCCAATTGCCGTCACCGCCAAAATGGTAAGCAACGTCCGTATCACACGAATCATGAGCGCCAACAGCGTTGTGCCCGGCTCCAACCCGCGGCCAGTGACCGAGAAGGGAATTTTCTGGGGAGAAACGATTGAGTCGGGCAGCCCGAATTTGAATTGAAACCCTTCCACTTTCTTGCCCTGCACCTGTGCCCCGGGTTCCTGGGTGACCTGACCAAAGCCGGCCAAGTCGCCGTCCACCTTGGCGCTGCGAGCCAGATGGACCGTGCCGCCGAAGGCCGCGAGATCACCTTGCACGTGGCCCGCGATTTCGAGCTGGCCGCCGAAGGCGACCACGTCGCCCGCCACGACAGCCCCCTCTTCGATGGTGGCCTGCCCGCCGAAGACGGCCAAGTCGCCCGGCAAAGTTTCCCCCGCGCGCAGGGTATACGTGCCCCCAAATACGACCTGTCCGTTGTCGCCTCCACCCTGTGCCGAAACCGGTGTAATGGTCATAGTCGCCAGGAGGAACAGAACCAGAAGTATTGTCCACTTTTTCATTTGATCACCTCTATGCAAATTGAAAACGAAATGTGCAACGTGTGGCGTACGCCCTTCGCCGGACAAGGGCACTTGCGCATCCCCCTACGCCCGGTGCATCACAGCACGCCTGACTTTTGTGAGCGAATAAAGACCCATCCATGCGGCAATGATCAAGCCGGCCAGCAGGCCATACCCAAGAATGGGGAGCCACCAGCCATGGCGGAACAGCATAAACATCACCGTACCCGCCAGATGAGTCATCACGCGCCCCGTGATCACCAGTTGATCCAGCACATCCTGCAACCAAGCCAGGCTGCGTGGGTCTTGGGCTTGGTACCATACCCATTGAAAGATTCCGTTGGATGGCAGGAAAACGAGACCGGTAACCAGGAGAGTGCTGAAGGCGATAAAGAAAATAGCCAGGGGACTCCAGCGCGTTGAGCGGCGATGTGCCAACCGCTTCTGCAGCCGGACAGAGAAACCAGGCGCGGGGGCACACAACTGAGCGTGACCCAGGAGGCTTTCCACGCGCTGCAACGCCTCCCACCGTTCGCGACACGACGTACACTGGCGCAGGTGTGCATAAGATTCTGCCATGCGCCGTGCGCCCAACGTCCCCGTCACACCATCCATCATTTGCTCCTGCACGATCTCACACTTCATCGGCTACCTCCCCATGGCAACAGGTTGCGCCTTGCCCATGACAGGACGCCATTGATCGCTCCGCTTTCGCTCCTCGGTCAACAGTTCGGCCATGTGCAGCCGCGCCCGATGTAAACGGGACTTGATCGCGCTTACCGTAGACCCGGTCACCTCAGCCATTTCCTCGTATGACAGATCGTACCAGTATCGCAACACCATCACCAGACGGTAATGGGGGGGGAGCTGATCCAGGAGCCGGCGGATCGTCTCCTCCCGCTCCCGCCGGATCACCTTCTGAACCGGCGCTTCCCCCTCACATGCCGGCTCATTCCAGGGCGGCAGCTCATCCAGCGAGACAGCGTTGTCTCGTCGCCGGCGCAAGCGGTCTATGCAATGATGCGAAGCAATCGACAGCAGCCAAGACGAAAATTTCCGAGACCGGTCATAGGTGTGCAGCCGGGTGTATACCCGTATGAACGTCTCCTGAGCAGCGTCCTCTGCTTCCGCCGCGTTGCCCAACATGCGGTAGGCCAAGTTGTAAACGGGCGAGGCATAGGCATCTGCCAATTGGATGAAGGATTCTTCGTTTCCGGCCAGAGCTTCCTCCACCCAGACCCGTTCCCGATCTATCATATTTGTTTCCTTTGACAACAAGTCCCTGCGTCACTACACACTACGCAATTATACCGCGTAAGGTTGCAAAAAGCCAGAGCGCGTTTGGCTCCGGTCAAAATATTTGGCCTTTTACGGCAAGTGGTGTATACTTGTCACATGATGAACACACGAAACTTTTGTATCATTGCCCACATCGACCATGGCAAATCCACCCTGGCCGACAGGCTGCTCGAGTATACCGGTACGGTGTCATCCCGCGAGATGACCGAACAGGTGCTGGACAACATGGACCTTGAACGTGAAAAGGGCGTCACGATCAAGGCCTCCGCGGTGCGCATGAGCTACAACGCCCGCGATGGTCAGACCTACGAGCTGAACCTGATCGATACGCCAGGACACGTGGACTTCGCCTATGAAGTTTCGCGCGCGCTGGCAGCCTGCGAAGGTGCTCTCCTGGTGGTGGACGCCTCACAAGGGATCGAAGCACAAACGCTGGCCAACCTCTACCTGGCCCTGGACCACGACCTGGAGATCATCCCGGTCATCAACAAGATTGATCTGCCGGTCGCCCAACCCGACCAGGTTGCCACAGACATCGAGAACCTCACCGGAATTCCTGCAGAGGAGTGTCTGCACACATCGGCAAAGGAAGGCGTGGGCATTGGCGAAGTTCTGGAAGCAATTGTCGCTCGCGTCCCCGCGCCGCAGGGCCGGCCAGATGCTCCGCTGCGCGCGCTCGTTTTCGATTCGCATTACGACCCGTACAAAGGGGTCATCGTCTATGTGCGCGTCGTGGATGGCGAATTGGATCGAAGGACCCTCCTGCGTTTCATGGCCAACCAAAACGAGTTCGAGCCCCTGGAGATCGGCACATTCGAGCCGCGTATGACCCCCTGCGAAAAGCTCCGCGCCGGCGACGTGGGCTACATCGCTACCGGGTTCAAGCAGGTGCGCGACGTGGCCGTGGGCGATTCCGTGACCACGGTCGACCGGCCGGCCGACGAGGCCCTGCCCGGCTACCGTCCGGTCAAACCAATGGTCTTTGCCGGCCTCTACCCCACAGACAGTGACGGCTACCCCGATCTTCGCGACGCTCTGGAAAAACTCCAGCTAAACGATTCGTCGCTCGTCTACCAGCCGGAGACATCACAAGCGCTCGGTTTTGGCTTTCGCTGCGGGTTTCTGGGCCTGTTCCACCTGGAGATCATCCAGGAACGGCTGGAGCGGGAATACGGCGTAGCTTTGCTGACCACCGCACCCAGCGTGGAATATCACGTCCTGACCACATCGGGCGAGGAGCTGACCATCAACCGGCCGGCCGCGCTCCCCCCCACAAACGACATCGCTGAGCTGCGCGAGCCGTGGATGGAGATTCACATCTGGACGCCGGCGGAGTACATCGGCGCAGTCATGAAACTGGTCAACGAACGGCGCGGCGAGTTCCAAAAAATGGAATACCTGGACGACCAGCGCGTTTTGCTGACCTACCAGTCTCCACTGTCCGAAATGATTGTCGATTTCTACAATCAACTGAAGGCGCATACCCGTGGGTACGCCTCGCTCGATTACCAACTGGCAGGGTATCGGGCCGGCGACCTGGTCAAGATGGACATCCTGATCAACGAACAGATCGTGGATGCCCTGTCCTTGATCGTACACCGCGATCAGGCCTACCACCGGGGGCTGGCCCTGACCCGCAAGCTCAAGAAAACCATCCCACGCCAACTGTTCAAAGTCCCCATCCAGGCCGCAATCGGCAGCCGTGTCATTTCCCGCCAGACCGTACAAGCCTTGCGCAAAAATGTCCTGGCCAAATGTTACGGTGGCGACGTATCCAGAAAGCGCAAGCTGCTGGAGAAACAAAAAGCCGGCAAAAAGCGCATGAGACGTGTGGGCAAGGTGGAGATTCCTCAAGAGGCCTTCATGGCCGTATTGACTTTAGAGGAATAAGTGCGGTCCTATCCTCGCGCCTTCTTCCTGGCCATGTTGGTGAACCTGCTCTTCTTCGGCAGTATGCACTTGCTGATGGTTCCGTGGCCCCTCTACATCACCTCGCTCGGCGGCCTGACCCGCGATGTGGGGCTGACCACGGCCGCCTTCGCCCTCACCGCCGTTCTCTCGCGGCCCATGGCCGGCATACTCTCCGACCGGTGGGGGCGGCGGCAAACGATGCTTCTGGGGCTGCTGCTTTTCACCATCTCGCCGGTGCTGTTTGCGTTGCTGCACACGATTCCGCTGCTCATTCTGGTGCGTATGTTGCACGGTGTGGGCATTGCGGCCTTCACCACCGCCTACATTGTGCTCATGGCCGAGATGGTCGGCACGAGCCAGCGCGGGGAGGCCCTCGGCCTGGCCGGCATTGCGCCTTCCCTCTCGCTGATGATTTGGCCGCCGCTGGGTATGCCCCTCCTCAACAGATTCGGTTTCACCACACTCTTCCTGTTGGCTGCGCTGCTGGCCGGCCTGGGCCTGGGATTGACACTGTTCATCTCCGGCCGGACGGCGAACGATGAGGAACCCCACAGAGATCCAAACTTGGCCCCACCAGATGGGCGATTCCTCGCCGTGCTGCAACAACGATGCGTGTTGGCCCCTACCATAACGACATTCACGCTCGGCGTGGCCTATGGCAGTGTAATCACCTTCTTGCCACTTTTCACCACAGAGCAGAGCCTGGGAAATGTGGGGCTCTATTTCAGCGCGTATGCGCTGGCCTACGCCGTTTCGCGTATGCCCCTGGGGCGATTGTCCGATCAAATCGGCCGGCGGCAGGTGATCGTTCCCTGCATGGCGGGCGTTGCGCTCTCGTTGGGTCTGCTGGCCTTCACCGGAAATTTGGCCGTGCTGATTCTGTTGGGAATCGTCTACGGCGTCGCTTCCGCCGGAGCCCGCGCCGCCCTCGATGCGCTGGTCGTGGACTATGCGCCACCGGAGGTGCGGGGGACGGCAATCAGCGTCATGTACGCGGGCCTGGATTCGGGCATCGGCGGGGGATCGGCCCTGCTCGGTCTGTGGGCGGAGTATGTGGGCTATGGGGGAATCTATCTCACCGTGGGCCTCGTCTCTCTGGCCGGGGCCATTGCCTTCCTCATGCTCACCAACCGCCCGCTGGAACCGGCCATAACGTGCATCGATTGAACGAAATGAACGCGCGTCGCACCTGAGCCGCTTAGAAGTTCAACTTCTCGGAGAAGTTGAACTTCTAAGCCCTGGAATGGGGCTTCCAGGGCTACATCTGACCGTAGCGACGGAATGGGGATTCCGTCGCGTCCAGGCCGGCCCTTGACCAACGCACCCCAAAATTGAAATGCACCCTTCACCCAGAGTTTATTTGCGTTTGCCTCCCGTTTCGAGTATACTTACGGCACATTGAAATGGAAGGAGATTGCGTCTGTGAGCGGTTGGGGTTGTCCGCACGAAGTGCAATATTACTGCAAACGTCGAAAGAAAGATTGCGATCCTGGCGTTCAGGGTTGCGTACTCTATGGGCTTGTTGAGCGCAAAGACCGCCCCCCGAAGCGGCGCAATTCCGACCGCCGGCGCCGGCAGCCGGCCGGCAGAAGGCAGCGCCCACCACAGACGACGCCCTGGTAACAGGGCCGGCTGCTTCGTATTCCGGCACGACCCCGCATAGCGTCCCACCATCGCAAAAGCATCTGAGCAATTTGACAAGCCCCAGGAAGGTCAATCCCCCTGGGGCTTGTGGGTGTTCGCCATTTTCATCCGCCGCTGCCCACTCTGCGCTCAGAAGGTTGCCAACTTTTGGGAAGTTGGCAACCTTCAAATGCCTCCCCGCTGACTACTGCGGCGTCCAGCGCAGGCGCAGTTTGCGTGCTGCTGTCACTTCGTCCAGCCGGGTGGCCGGCGCGTTCTGTGGCGCATTGTGCAGCAGGTCGGGATCCTCGGCTGCTTCGCGCGCGATCTGGCGCATGACTTCGACAAAGCCGTCCAGGGTGGCCTTCGTTTCGGTCTCCGTCGGCTCGATCATGATCGCGCCCTCGATGAGATGCTCGATGTGCGGGAAGTAGATCGTCGGCGGATGGTAGCCGAAGTCGATCAACCGTTTGGCGATGTCCAGGGTGTGTACACCGTATTCTACCTGCCGCTCGTCGGTGAAGACACACTCGTGCATACACGTGCGGTCAAGCGAAAGGTGATAGACATCGCGCAGCCGGGCCAGCACGTAGTTGGCGTTGAGCACTGCATCCTCGGAGACCTGGAGCAAGCCGTCCGCGCCCATCATGCGGATGTAGACGTAGGCTCGCACCATGATGCCAAAGTTTCCGTAGAAGGCCCGCACACGCCCAATGGATTGCGGCCGGTCGTAGTCCAGGCCATAGCTGCCATCGTCGCGGCGAACGACAAGGGGCGTGGGCAAGAACATCTCCAACGCCGGCGTGACGGCCAGCGCACCGGCCCCCGGCCCGCCACCGCCGTGGGGCGTGCTGAAGGTTTTGTGCAAGTTATAATGGAGGATGTCGAAGCCGAGGTCGCCCGGCTTGGACGTTCCCAGCAGGGCATTCATGTTCGCCCCATCGCAGTAGACCAGCCCGCCGCAATTGTGTACGATTTCGATGGCCCGCACGACATTTTCGTCGAAAAGGCCAATGGTGTTCGGGTTGGTAAGCATCATGCCGGCGACGCTGTCATCGGCCAATGCTTCCAGCGCGGCCAGGTCGGTATTGCCCTGTGCATCGGAAGGCACGGTGACGACATCGTAGCCACACATCGCCGCCGAGGCCGGGTTCGTGCCGTGCGCCGAATCGGGGATCACGATTTTGTCGCGGGCCGCATCGCCGCGATGTTGGTGGTAGGCCCAGACGCCGGCGAACTCGCCATGGGCACCGGCGGCCGGTTGCAAAGAGACGGCCGGCAATCCGGCAATTTCCCCCAACGCTTCTTGCAATTCAAACATCAGACGCAAAGCGCCCTGCACGGATCGTTCACTCTGGTAGGGATGCAATCGTGTGAAGCCGGGCAGGCTCGCGGCAGCATCGTTTATCTTGGGGTTGTATTTCATCGTGCATGAGCCGAGAGGGTAGAAAACGGTGTCTACCCCCACATTCAACTGTGACAAGCGCGTGAAATGGCGGACGATTTCGACCTCGCTCACTTCCGGCAAGGGAAGGTCCTCGCGGGCGAAATCGTCCGGCAGCGCCGAGGCCGGCACATCGAGGGCGGGCAGGGTGTAGCCTCTCCGCCCCGGCGTGCTCAGCTCGAACAATAATGGCTCGGTCATGGTAAGCTCCTTTCGGGTACCAAGACCTGACAGGTTTTGAAAACCTGTCAGGTCTACTCAGGCCCTACAGACTTCCACCAGCAGGTCAATGTCTGCGCGGGTATTCTGCTCGGTGACGCAGAAGAGCATTGTGTCACGCAGGTCGGGGTAATCGCGGCCCAGGTCGTAGCCGCCAATGATACCGGCTTCGGAGAGGTCGTTGGCCAGCTCGGCAGCCGGTTTCGGGCCACGGACGGCAAATTCATGGAAGAAGGGGGCTCGAAACATCAGGCTGTAGCCATCCAGGGCGTCGATCTGTTCGGCCGCGTAGTGCGCTTTGTGGAAGCAAAGCTCGGCCACTTCGCGCACACCCTGTTTGCCCATGGTGGCCATGTAGATCGTGGCGGCCAGGGCCATCAGCGCCTCGTTGCTGCAAATATTGGAGGTGGCCTTTTCGCGGCGGATGTGCTGCTCGCGCGCTGTCATAGTCAACACAAAACCGCGCCGGCCTTTCGTATCCTTCGTCTCTCCGATGATCCGGCCGGGCATACTGCGCATAAGTTTCTTGCGGGCGGCGAAGAGTCCCAGGAAGGGGCCGCCAAAGCCGGGTGGAATGCCCAAAGGCTGCCCTTCGCCGGTGACGATGTCGGCACCCAGTTCACCCGGCGGCTTGAGCAGACCCAACGCGATGGGGTTGGCGGAGACGATGAGCAGCGCGCCGGCATCGTGCGCAACGCGGGCGATGCCGGCCAGGTCTTCGATGACTCCGAAGAAGTTGGGATATTGCACGGCAACGGCGGCGGTTTGATCGTCTATCTCCTTTTCCAGCACGGTCAGGTCGGTGCGCCCGCCGGTGGGGCCTTCGGGATCGAAGCCGATCTCCTGTACGGGCAGGGCCATGCCCTGCATGTAGGTCTGCAAAGTCTGGCGGTATTCCGGGTGTACGGCACTGGAGACGAGAATCTTGGTCCGCCGGCCACGGGAAGCGCGCACGGCCATGATCGCCGCTTCGGCCAGGGCGCTGGCGCCATCGTACATGGAGACGTTGGCCACGTCCATGCCGGTCAGGTCGCACAGCATGGTCTGGTATTCAAATCCGGCCGTCAACGTGCCCTGGCTGACCTCCGGTTGGTAAGGGGTGTAGGCCGTATAAAACTCGCCCCGGCCCATCAAGTGCGGAACGACTGCCGGGATGAAGTGATTGTACACGCCGGCACCCAGAAAGGAGGGGTGGTGATCCAGATCGTCGTTCATTTCCGCCAGTTTCTGGGCCAGCTTACTGACTTCCAGTTCCGAGAGAGCCGCCGGCAGATTCAGGGGCGGAAATCGGTAAGGGGAGGGGATGTCGGTGAAGAGGTCCTTGCTGTCACCTACCCCGATAGCCGCCAGCATTTCCCGCCGGTCTTGTTCGGTATGGGGAATGTAGCTCATAATCGGTTTTCTCCTTTGCAATTGCAAATTGAAATCTTCAACCGGCCAGCATCTTCTCGTAGCCCTCGGCGGTGAGGAGGTTGTCCAGCTCGGCGAGATCGCTGGGCTTGAAGCGCATCATCCAGCCTTCGCCATAAGGGTCGTCGTTCACCAGTTCCGGTGTGTCTTCCAGGGCCTGGTTGAAGGCCAACACCTCACCGCTGAGGGGCGAGAAGAGGTCGGAGGCCGCCTTGACCGATTCGACGACACCGAACGGCTTGAACTGTGTGAGCGGGGTGCCCGGCTCGAAGACTTCCACGTAGACGACATCGCCCAGTTCGGACTGGGCATAGTCGGTGATGCCGGCGACCGCTTCGTCTCCTTCCAGGCGAACCCACTCATGCTCCGTCGTGTAGCGCAGGTCAGAAGGAATGTTAGACATGGGAATAGCTCCTTTCGATTTTGGATTTTAGATTTGCGATTTTGGATTATGCGTACTGCGTATTTGCGTGCTGCGCGTTGCGTACTGCGTGATGCGTTTGATGCCAACGTTGGAACGTTTCACATCTCCACTTCCTCCGCTCCACGCTCGACGCTCCACGCCCCACACGATTCATCGTTCATCATTCTGCATTCATCATTTTCCCCCCTACTTCCTACTCCCGACTCCTTACTCCTCGCACCACTCTTCACACCATTGACAGTTGATCGTTGATCACCGTGGGCGTTTGTAGAAGGGAAGCCGTACGGTTCGTGCTTCGACTGGTCGTCCGCGGACGACGACGTCCAGCCGTGTATCGGGCACAGCAAATTCGCTGTGGACATAGCCGGTGCCGATGTTCTTCTTGAGGGTCGGCGAAAAGGTACCGCTGGCCACTTCGCCAACGCGCTCGCCATCACGCTGGATTTCGTAGTGTTGGCGGGCGATCCCGCGCCCGACCATTTCGAAAGCGACGAGCTTCTGGTGGGGGCCTTCATCGCGAATGCGCGCCAAGGCATCCCGTCCGATGAATTCGGGTTTTTCCCAGGCCACATAGCGTCCCAGGCCGGCGGAGAGGGGGTCGATATTCTCGTGCAATTCGTGGCCATAGAGGGGCATACCGGCTTCCAGTCGCAAGGTGTCCCGTGCCCCCAAACCGCAGGGGAGCAAGCCCTCTGCTTCTCCTTCGGTGAGCATGGCTTCCCACAAAGCCAGGGCCTGTTCCGGGGGGACAAAGACTTCGAACCCGACCTCGCCGGTATAGCCTGTACGCGCCACGCGGGCGGCGAGGCCGGCAACTCCCCCTTGGGTGATGTGGTAGTAACGCAGCGCGCCAAGGTCCAGGTCTGTCAGGCGGCCAAGAATGCTTACGGCCCGTGGGCCCTGGATGGCCAGCAAAGCCTGGCGGTCTGACCGGTTTACGGCTGACAAATCGCCTGATTTTGGCAGGTGCTCTTCGACCCAGGCCCAGTCCTTGTCTATGTTTCCCGCGTTGACGACCATGAGAAAGTGTTCATCATCCACGCGATAAATAATGAGATCGTCCACAACGCCACCACTGGGATACAACATCATGGAATATTCTGCCTGGCCCAAAGCAAGTCGTTTCACCTCATTGATCGTGATGCGGTTCAAGAAATCTGCCGCATCGCGGCCAATGAACTCAAACTCACCCATGTGGGACACGTCGAACAAGCCGGCATGGGTTCGGACGGCCTGATGTTCGGCCAGGATACCGCTGTATTGCACAGGCATTTCCCATCCCCCAAAATCCACCACACGAGCATCTAGCGCCTTGTGCGCTTCAAACAAGGGCGTCCGCTTCAACTGATTCCCCATTTTCGTGTACCTCCTTAAAAAGGTTAACTGGACACCACAACATGACACAAAAAAAGAGCATAGGAGATACCTGAGCAGTCAAGTAATCCGAGCTCTTTCATATTCACAACCCATTCCTGAGCGGAAATGTCTTCATGTCCACATCCTCGTGGCATATTTCTTCGGGAGAGTCATACAACAATTGTAATTACTTTGACAATGTCACATTTCCTTGCACGGCGGTTGAAACCGCGTGCTACCGGTGGCGAAGGCCACCTGCGTGGCCCCTCGTTTAGCTGCCGCAGGGCAGCTTCGCCCCACGTAGCCGCGAATTCATTCGCCAGGCGTTCGAATGTGACATTGTCAAAGTAGTAACCAACAATTATATGTTACTACTCAGCCAGCCCCCCCTACCCCCCCAACTTTTGGGGGGAAACCGCTGTACTCCCCCCAGGATTGGGGGCTGGGGGGGCTACCGCCCGGCTGCTGAAGCTATTCTCGCTGCGTGCCTGAACAGTAACAATTATATTTTACCGCGAGTCTGCGCAAAAGTCAATATGCCCTGTTGCAAAAAGGGCATAGCGCAAAGCTGTGGGGAACTGTAGGGGCTGGCCCATACTTTTGCGGCATACCCTGCTGCAAAAAGGGGCGCACTTGCCAATTTGCACGCTTTCTGTTACCATATCGGGACGTGAAAAGTGACAGAACAAAAGAACCGGCGCAAAGAGGTTGTAATGAGAAATAGCACACTGGTTGCCGTAATACACCGGCGTCAACGACGAAGAACGCATAAACTGCCCCTGCCGTTATGGCTGCGAATCCTGCTGGGCCTCCTCCTTGTCACCCTGACATCGGTGGCCGTGCCGACGACGGCCGGCGTTGTTGGCATCCTGTACCTGGTGGACCGCTTGCCGGCCCCCATGGTGCAACTTGTCGAAGGCACGATTAGCAGCGCAGTAAGTCTCTACGCCACGCAAGTCTATGGTGACCAGTTGCCCGACCCATCTTCCATCGCCACACAGACGCAGGATACGTTTAAGACAACCCGCCTGTATGATCGGACAGGCAAACACCTCCTGTATGAGATTTATGACCCGAATGGAGGCAACCGTACGGTTGTGCATCTGGACGAAGTGCCTCTCGTTCTACGTCAGGCGACCATCGCCATGGAAGATCGCACGTTCTACCAGAACCCTGGCGTCAATCTTCGGGGCATTGTCCGCGCGGCCTGGACCAATTTCCGTTACGGCGAGGTTCAACAGGGGGGCAGCTCCATCACCCAGCAACTGGTCAAGAATGTGCTCATCTCACCCGAAGAGCGCTATACGAAGAGCTATGAGCGAAAAATAAAGGAGATCATCCTCTCGATGGGCATCTCCCGGCGCTATTCCAAGGACCAAATCCTGGAATGGTACCTGAACACGATCAACTACGGTCGTCTGGCGTATGGCGCGGAGGCGGCCGCGCAAACCTACTTCAACAAGCCTGTGGGGAAATTGACCCTGGCCGAAAGTGCCATGCTGGCAGCTTTGCCCCAAGCCCCGGCCCTCTATGACCCCATCACCAACCCCGACGCGGCCGTCAAACGGCAGCACATCGTGCTCGACACGATGGCAAACGCCGGATACATCACCCAGGCCCAGGCCGAAGCAGCAAAGAAGGAACCTGTACTGGAACATCTGGCTCCTCCGCGCCGATTTGATATCGTCGCCCCACACTTTGTCTTCTACGTGTGGAAAGAACTGGAAAAAAAATATGGGCGCGATCTCGTCTATCATGGCGGGTTGAAGGTCATCACGACGCTTGACGTCGATCTTTATCACAAGTCTCAGGAAGAAGCGCGAGCACACGTTAAAGAACTACAAGACGAGGAGCGAAAGAAGGCCGGAAACCCCGAACCTTTTGATCCCAGTGTCACCAACGCGGCTGTCGTAATACTGGAGCCATCCACCGGAAAAATTCGCTCGATGCTGGGGAGCCTGGATTATTTCGACGATGCCATCGACGGGCAGGTCAACGTGGCCCTCGCCTCACGGCAACCGGGCTCTTCGTTCAAGCCTTTCACCTATGTCACGGCATTTGCCCAGGGTTACACGCCGGCAACAATGGTTTGGGACGTGCGTACCGTCTTCGACGATAGTCCCAACCCCCCTTACGTGCCCGAAAACTACGACCGCAAATATCACGGCCCGCAGTTGTTGCGCTCGGCCCTGGCAAACTCGTACAACATCCCGGCCGTGAAGGTGATGCAGTTGGCCGGCGTACGCAATGTCTTGAACACGGCACACCGCATGGGCATCACGACTCTGCCCCGCGATGATTACGGCTTGAGTCTCACCCGTGGCGAAGTTCGCCTGATAGACATGGTGTTCGCCTACAGCGTGTTTGCCAATGGCGGCTTCATGGTTGGCCAGCCGATACCGCCCGAAGACCGCCGCCCCGGCTATCGCGAGCTGGACCCCATCGCCATCGAACGCATCGAGAATGGGCAAGGAAAACTTATCTACCAGGCCAAACCGGAAAGTCGCGAAGTGCTCAGCCCACAGTTGGCATACCTGATCACGAGCATTCTATCCGACAACAACGCCCGCCTCCCCGCCTTCGGCGTTCACAACGCACTACATCTGGACCGGCCGGTCGCAGCCAAAACCGGCACAACCAACGACTATCGCGATGCCTGGACCATCGGCTATACCCCGCAGGTTACGGTAGGCGTATGGGTGGGGAACAGCGACAACAAACCGATGAAACATATCCCCGGCTCCAAGGGTGCTGCGCCGATCTGGCACAATCTCATGGAATCCATCCTGAAGCCGCTTCCGGTGGCCGCCTTCTCTGCGCCGCCCGGTCTCGTTCAAATTGAAATATGCGCAGACTCGGGGTTGCTCCCCACGGAGAACTGCCCCAAGCGGCGCACAGAAATTTTCATTCAAGGGACAGAACCGCGCACCCCGGACAATCTGCACCAGGCCTTCCGAATCTGCAAGCCCTCCGGCAAACTGGCCACCATCTATTGTCCGCCGGATCAGGTAGAGACGAAGGTGTTCACAATCTACCCGCCAGAAGCCGCCGACTGGGTCAGAGAAAACAACCTGCCCACCCCTCCCACCACCTATGACACCACCTACGGGGCACCGGTCGCGGCCGGCCCGGTCGCCATCAGCGACCCGCCGCCATACGCGTACGTACACGACATCGTACCCATCGTCGGCAGCGCCATGGCCTCCGACTTCCAATTGTTCCGGCTGGAATTCGGCACAGGCCTGGACCCCACGAATTGGACTCAAATTGGCGGCGACCATTACAATCAGGTGGATAACAATCCCCTAGAATTCTGGGACGTTCGGGGACTGTCCGGTCTTTACACCTTGCAACTGACCGTCGTCAAGCAAAACCAAACCTACGAACGGTCCAGCGTGTTGGTGACGGTAGACAACATCTCGCCCACCGTGAAGATCACCTACCCGCCGCCTGATGCGATCTACCAAATGGAAGAGGCCGAATGGGTGAACGTCCAGGCCGATGCAACGGACAATGTTTCCATGGACCGCGTGGAGTTCTACCTGGATGGTGTGAAATTTGCGGAGAGCACGGTGGCTCCCTTCAACCGGCACTGGACGATTGCCATGTCCGATACCATCCCCGTGCCCGGGCCACCCATCGTGGAAACCAAGATGATTACCAACCCCGATGGCTCCACCCAACCTGTGGAAGTCATCGTTTCCCAGGTCACCGAAGAACCCGGAGGTCGTCTGGTGCAACAATTCGCCAACGGCCGGACCATCATCTCCGATACGGGCGGATACACAGAGACTCACCATATCTACGTCATTGCTTTCGACAAAGCGGGGAACCAAACCAAGAGTGAAGAAGTCCGCATCCAGGTGACCCACAAACCAAAACCAAAAGAGAACAATCCCACCGCGCTTTGGCGCAGGGAGGATAGGGGTCTCTTCTAATGCCAGAACCATACATCCTGATTACCAATGACGACGGCGTTGGATCATCGGGCATCCTGGCGCTGAAACAAGCGCTGCAACGTCTCGGAGAGGTGGTCGTGTTTGCGCCGGAACACAACTGGTCTGCGGCCGGGCACACGAAAACCCTACACAAGCCCTTGCGCGTGGAGCGTTGCACGCTGGCCGACGGCGACATGGCCTACGCGAGCAGCGGCGCACCCTCCGATTGTGTGGCCCTGGCGCTGCTCGGCATCCTGGACCGCCGGCCCGACATCGTCGTCTCTGGAATCAATCGCGGGGAAAACGTAGGACACGACATCACCTACTCCGGCACGGTAGCTGGAGCGATGGAAGGGGTGGTCTTTGGCCTGCCGGCTGTGTCTGTATCTTTGGCCAGCTTCGATTCCGACGACTTTGGGCCTGCCGCCAGCCATGCCGCCGGGGTTGTTTCCCAAGTGCTGGAACATGGCCTCCCGCCAAACACCTTCCTGAATGTCAATGTGCCGGCCAAACCGCTGCACCAAATTGGCGGGGTACGGGTCACCCGCCTGGGACGGCGGCTCTACCGCGACGAGCTGGTAACCCGTCGGGACCCCCGTGGCCGGCCCTACTACTGGATCGGAGGGGACGTCCCCTCCGGCGACGCCACCATTGCCGGTACCGACATCTGGGCACTGGCCAACGACTGGGTGTCCATCACCCCCCTGCGCCTGGACATGACCGACGACCCCCTCATTCAAACCCTGGAACAGTGGGACCTTGGATGAAAATGGCAGGAGATAGAAGGTGAAGACAGAGAAGACCGGAAACGCGAAACACGCAACACGATGTCATTCCTCCCGGCCGAGACGAACCAAACATGGAAGACGGAGAACAATGCGCATCTTGGCTGTAGACGTAGGCACAGGCACACAAGACATCCTGCTGTTCGACAGCGAAAAGGAACCGGAAAACAACCTGAAAATGATCATGCCATCGCCGACGGCGTTGGTGGCCACTCGCATCCGCCAGGCCACACAAAGCGGTGAAGCCATCCTGCTCGACGGCGTGACCATGGGGGGCGGCCCCTCTTCATGGGCTGCCGAAGCCCACCTGCGTGCCGGCTATACTCTCTATGCCACCCCCGATGCGGCTCGCACGTTCAATGACGACCTGGAAGCCGTCGCCAAGATGGGCGTCACCGTGGTCAGCGACGACGAGGGCCGCCGGCTGAAAGATGTACACGTAATCACCATGCGTGATTTCGATTTCGGGGTCATCGTGCGCGCGCTGTCCGCTTTCGGTGTGTCGCCCCGCTTCGATGCCCTGATCGTCGGCGTTTTTGACCATGGCGCCGCACCCCCCGACGTCAGCGACCGCGCTTTCCGGTTTGACTACCTGGCCAGCCGGCTGACGGAGGCGCAGCACGCTTCCACAGCGGCCAACGGAGCAGGGATCGATGGCAGCCTGGCCGCATTCGCATTCGACCGCCGGGATATTCCCGCGGCCATGACTCGCCTGCTCGCCGTGGCCGCCACGGCCCCCGACGACCTCCCCCTCATGGTGATGGACACCGCGCCGGCTGCCGTGCTCGGTGCACGCGAAGACCCCAGAGTCCGGCAGGCCGACCCGGCTTTGGTGGTGAATGTGGGTAATTTTCACACGCTGGCCTTTCATCTGCGGGATGGTGCAGTGCAGGGAGTATTCGAACACCACACCGGAATGCTCAAACGCGAGGGCCTCGACCGCTGGTTGACCCAGTTGGCCGACGGCACCATCAGCAACGCGGAAGTCTTCGACGAACATGGACACGGGGCCTTCGTCACGGGGCCCCCCACACCAACAGCGCCGGCCCTTACGGCTGTCATCGGACCGCGCCGGGGACTGATGCAAGGTTCTGCCCTGCATCCCTACTTCGCGGTACCCCATGGCGACATGATGCTCGCCGGTTGCTTCGGCATGGTGCGCGCTTACGTCGTCCTCCATCCCGAAGTGCCGGTGCGCCTGTAATGGGCGGCAAACAAATACGGAGTGTATATTGAACCCAGAAAACAAAACCGTAATCATAACCGGCGCGTCGAGCGGAATTGGCGAAGCTGCGGCGCGCCGCTTCTATGAATCGGGCAGCCGCGTCGCGTTGGTCGCCCGCTCGGCCGACCGGCTACACGCCCTGGCCATGGAAATGGGGGGGAGCACAGACCGCGTACTGGTCGCCCCCGCCGACATCAGCGAAAAAGGTGCGGCACAACGGCTTGTGGAGCAGACGTTGCAGCGTTTCGGCAGCGTGGACATCCTCATCAACAACGCCGGGCGAGGCTTGTTCGCAGCGGTGGGCGCCATCGACGAAGCGGATCTGCACCACCTGTTCGAGGTCAACCTCTTTGGCCCGCTGTACCTGATCCAGGCCGCACTGCCGGTCATGAAAAAGCAAGGGGCCGGCATCATCGTGAACGTCTCGTCCATCGTCGGGCAGGTGGCCACGCCAATGAGCGGCGGTTATTGCGCCACGAAGTTCGCGCTGGGGGCCCTTTCCGATTCGTTGCGCATGGACCTGCGCGGCAGCGGCGTGAAGGTGGTCACCGTTTATCCCGGTGCCACCAACACGGCATTCGTGGCCAACGTCCTGGGAACGACCCCGCCGCGCGAAACCCCGCGCGGTTTCGCCGTACAGCCGGAGCGCGTAGCCCAGGCCATCTTGCGCGGCGTGCAGCGTGAATCCCGCGACGTACACGTCACCCTCATGGACCGCTTGTTTGTAGCCGTTGGGCGTACGGTGCCCCGCTTTACAGATTGGCTGTTGCCCCGTGTCTGGTAAGAACCTTGTGCCCGTTCAGCACCCTCTGAATCTGCCACAGATTGCACGGATTTACACGGAAAAAGCGTATCTTCTCAATATTCCGGGGCGAAGAAGTTCGACTTTTACCAAAAGTCGAACTTCTGGGTCGCCCCACCCCGTTTTATTGAGAAGA
>JAADHH010000102.1 GCA_013151955.1 Chloroflexota bacterium | reverse complement strand
GTTTGCCCTGGCCGCGGCGGTGATCCCTCTGGCCGTGGCCGCGTTTTATGTGCGCATTTTGGCCCGTTTGCTGGAAGCCGTGATGTGGGGGCTACAGCGAATGGATGTCTCGAACGTCGTGGCGGTTTCGGCGACGGCGCTGCAATTGGCCGGCACCGTTTGGGTGTTGCAGGCCGGTTACGGACTGGTCGGGTTGGTCATCGTGCGGGGGATTGTAGCCCTGGCCAGTGTCGCCCTTTTGGGGATTGCACTCGCTCGCATGTTGCCCGCTCTGCGGATTGGGCCGGGGGCCTTGCGGCGCGCCAGCTTCGGCACGCTCCTCCGATACGGGAGTAAGATACAAGTAACCAAACTGGCCGAGCTGGCGTATGTACAAGGGGACAAACTTTTTTTGGGGTACTTTGTGGGGTTGCCGGCGGTCGCTTTTTATGAGCTGGCCTCCCGACTTGTGCAAGGTGCTCGCTTCCTTTCGGTGATCGTAACCAGCGCGGTGGTCCCCGTCGCTTCGGAACTTGATGCCGGTGGGGAGAAGGAGGCGCTGCGCCTCTTGTATCGTCGGGCCTCCAAATATTTGGTGTTGGTAGCGGCACCACTGAACTTGTTTCCGGCGGTGTTGGCTCCCTGGCTCGTGTTGTCCTGGCTGGGAGCCGGATACAATCCGGTGGTCGTACTTTTACAGGCGCTGGCAGTGGGTCACTTTGTGCATGTCCTTACTGCTTCGGGGACCACGCTCGTTCAGGGCATAGGGTTGCCGGAGGTGGAGACACGGTTTGCACTCCTCTTGTTGGCGATAAATGTTGTGCTCAGCTTTGTCTTGATCGGGCGTTTTGGGTTTAGCGGTGTACTCTTTGCCACGCCCCTGGCCTTGATCGTGGGCAGTATCTATTTTTGGTGGTCGCTGAAGCCCATCGTTGGTGTGCGCTTGCCGGAATTGTGGGGCCAAATCTATGCGTTTCCCACAATCGTCTGTTTGCTCATGGGTGGGCTGGTCTACGCCACCGGCGTTCGGCTGTCGCAGGGGACGCTTGCCGGCGGACATCGCTGGGAGGCCGTCGTCATCACGCTGGGCGTGGGACTGGGCATGACCGTAGCCTACGGCCTGATCGTGTGGACCTCGGCCTACCTGGATGCCTACGATCGCCGCTTGTTGTCTGGCGTAGCGCGCCAACTGTTTGGCGTCAGAACCTGATCATCGTTTGCACGCCACCAAGGATGAGAATGGCGGGGCGTGAAACGTGAAGACGTGAAACGTATTACGCATTACGCATCACGTTTTACCTGACACCTGAGTATCTTCTTATCTTCTCAATAAAACGGGGTGGGGCGACCCAGAAGTTCGACTTTTACCAAAAGTCGAACTTCTTCGCCCCGGAATATTGAGAAGATACACACCTGACACCTTATTTTCACAAACAGCAGGTTGCTATGCCGAAACTGACCATATCTGCAGTCATTCCAACCAAAAACCGGGTGTCGTTGCTGAAACGCACCCTAGATGCGCTCTTACAAGATGATTACCCCTGCAAGGAGATCGTGGTCTCCGACGATGCCTCCACAGACGGAACGCGCGAACTGTTGGAGAGCTACGGCGCGGCCATCCGTTGGGTCTCGGAACCCAACCGGGGGGAATACGACTCGCGAAACAGGGGCATGGCATTGGCCACCGGGGAGATCATTCGGTACCTCAGCGATGACGATGTGCCGGTGGCGGGAGCCTTTGCTTGCGCTGCGTCCTACTTCGAGGCACATCCCGAGATCGATCTACTCTTTGGTCAGGGAGATTTGTATTATGCTCGCTACGGTCTGGAGCCAGTTCTCTTCGAGAGACGAGCCTGTACGGCGCAATCCATTACCCTGCGCAATTTCATTCGCCAGGCGGTGCCCACGCCCTTCAGCGAGACGGCTTTCTTCCGGCGGCGTCTGCTCGACCGCGTAGGGGAATTCCGGCTCGACTACCCGGGCGCAGATATGGAATTCTGGGCCCGCATTGCCAAGGCCGGCTTGCAGATCGCCATCACCCAGCAGAAATTCGTAGACCGCTACCTGAGCGACCTCTCCGTGCAGGTGCGCCAGGAGCGGGCGATGTTGTTGCAGGGCTTGCGACTGGCCCGTGAACATGGAACGGTGTCGGACTTGCTGTACGTCACTTTCGTCAAGGTCTTGCCGGCGTTGGCCGTGATGGGCGCTCGAAAACCTTTGCACCTCCTGGGAATTTACCGGACGAAAAGGCGGGTCATGCAGCGTATGCACGAGCAGAAAAGGGTTGCGCCAGACCGGCAAAGTTTTTGAAACCGGGCCGGCCTCCTGGAGTGGACATTACCATGAGACGTGTGCTACACGTGCGCCAGAGCAGCCGCTATCTGGGCCTGGAGCGATTGGTCTTGCAAGCGGCCGCGCCGCTGCGACGGCAGGGCTACGAGACAGCCATCACGATCCTCTACACGAATCGCGGTCTCCCGCCGGATGTATCGCGCAGCCTCCCGCCGCTCCACCCGATGATCGAAGCGGCCAAACCATACCGGGTGGAGGTGGAGCAAATTCTGGATCGCTCGAAATGGCCCGGGGACATCGTGCGGCGGATCGGGCAAAAAATTCGGGCGGGACAATTCGATCTGTTGCACCCGCACGGGACCAAAGAAGACCTGGTCGCTTTTCTGGTTGCTCGTCGTACCGGCGTGCCGGTCGTCGCCACAGCACACGGTTTTTCACGCACCTTCCGGCGTTTGCGGCTGTATCGCCTGCTGGATTTGCTGCTCTTGCGCACGTTTCCGGCGGTGATCGCCGTGTCGGAGGCGATGCGTGGGGAACTGGTGGCCGCCGGTGTGCGACCGGAGCGCGTCCGCGTGGTCCACGACGCGATAGACAGCGACGACTTTCGCGCGCAGGCCGGCACGGAGCCGTCCGCATTGCGCCGGCAGTTGGGCATCGAGGAGGGGGCCGTGGTGCTGGTGGCCGCCCGCCTGAGTCCGGAAAAGGGACACGCACACTTTCTCGCCGCTGCACGGGAAGTGCTGGGCCGCCGTCCTGACACGCACTTCGTCATTCTCGGCGAAGGACCGTTGCGCGCAGAGCTGGAAGCGATGACGGCGAGCCTGTCCTTGAACGGGGCCGTACACTTCCTGGGGTTCCGAACGGACGTTGCAGACTTCATGAACCTGAGCGATATTGTGGCGCTCCCTTCGATTCGTGAACCATTTGGAGACGTGTTGCTGGAGGCTGCTGCGTTGGCAAAACCGGTTGTGGCGACAAACGTGGACGGCATTCGCGAAATCGTCCGGCATGGCGAGACCGGGCTGTTGGTTCCGCCGGCCGATGTGCGTGCGCTGGCCGGGGCCATGCTCCGGTTGATAGCAAACCCGGCGCAGGCACAGGCGATGGGCACGCAAGCGCGGGGATGGGTTGCCCGCGAGTTTTCGATGGAGCGCATGGCCCAACGCACCGCGGCGGTCTACGATGAGGTGCTGGGCGAAACGCGGAGCAACTCTGGAATGCAGAATGCGGAACGATGAACGATGAACGACGGGGAGCGTGAAGGCGTGAAACGTATTGCGTATTGCGTCTTACGCATCACGTTTTACGGATTACGCGACACATGACACTTATTTTCACAACAGTCCCCATGAGCGGCGCGCGCGCCACCAACGATGAAAACCGTGGAGCGGGGAGCGACGGAATACGCAACACGACACGCATTGGGCCGAGAAGTTCAACTTCTCCGAGAAGTTGAACTTCTAAGCATCGTGTGGCCAGTATCTGACGACTGGCGACTATTTTCACACAGGAGGGCATCATGAAATTGCATGGAGAAAATCTTTGGCAGCATCGCCGGGGGTGGATGTTGGTTGGTCTGCTGGTTGCCTTCTTGGCGACCCTGTCTCTGGGCGTTTTGCCGGGGAATGGGATCGTTCTGTGGGCCGCACCTGCTTCCGAGTGTACTGGAAGTCTTCCAAATTCTTTTACCTTCCAGGGGGGTGTCTACGAGGGGGGATTGGGCGATACGAGCACGCCGTTACCCTCGGCGGTGGTTCAGCTCTATGGCTCTGGTAGTTCTTCTGGAGGGCCGGGTATTTGGTTTCAAACGACCACCAGCGCTACCGATGGTTCTTATACGTTGAGCACGCAGGTGAAGTGTCCCTACTTCAATATCTTGGAGGTTGACCCCACCGGCTACGTCTCGATTGGTGCGCTTGCGGGCAGTGGGGGAACGGTCAAGAATGCGAACTGGATACAGTTTGGCAACGCGGCGTCCGGCACGTACAGCGGCAACAACTTCTTCGATGTGCCGGCCGGCGGTACGGCAACGCCGACCGTCACCCCCTCTCCGACCAGTACGCCGGGCACGCCGACCGTGGGGCCATCCCCAACGGCCAGCGTGACGCCATCCGTCACGCCCACCGAGCCACCGGCGACCGGCTTGATCTGCGTGCGCGCTTTCGACGACCGTAACGGCGATGGGCAATGGAGTGCGAACGAGCCTGTGCTGCCCGGCGCTGAAATTGCGGTGAAAGATACCTCCTTTGCAACCTTGCAGAGTTACACGACAACTGGGAACGAACCTCACTGCTTTGCGGCACTCCCGGCCGGCGTACAATACAACGTAACCGAAACCGACCCCGTGGGCTATTCTTCGGCTCTCAATCTGTTCGTGGTGCCGCTGATGGCCGACCAGGTTGTGGCAGTAGATTTTCCCGACGTACCGCAGCTCTTCCTGCCGATCGTGAGCCGGTAGGGAGCGACTCTGAAACGATGAATGCGGAATGATGAACGATGAACAACGGGGAGTGAGGAGCGGGGAGCGGGAAGCGACGGAGCACGCAACCCGCAACCCGAAACTCAAAACCCGAAAGACGTGGTGTCACGCTTTACGCATCACGTTTTACCTGACACCTGACACCTGACACCTGATACATTGCCTACCAACAGAGGTAAACTTATGAACAACCAGGCAAAGACAAAGATGCGCTATCTGCCGGCGGCTCTGGGAATGATCGTCCCGCTGGTTTTGCTGCTTGCTTTGGCGGCCGCCCAATCCTGGATCGTTCAGGCCGGCCCGGTGGCGCAGTCCATTGCCCCCTACTCGGAGCAGTGGCGCTTTGGCGTGGGCGTGGATGGACGTTATGGGCATCTCTCCGACTTTGCCGTGGACCAGTTGGGTGCGGGCTGGTATTCCGATTGGAGTACGAACCTGAATCCGCCGCATCCGGGAGGAATGGAATACGTACAGGTTATCTCTGTGAAGGATACGCTCTACCCTCCCGATTGGGCCAGCCTGGCCCAGAAGATCGCCAACAACCCCGGCTCTGTCTGGGTCGTGGGCAATGAGCCAGATTGCATCTGGGAAGACTGCAACAACCGGACGCCTGATGCCTACGCCACAATCTATCACGACGTTTATGCCTTCATCAAGGGGCAGGACCCCACAGCCCAGGTAGCGATTGCCTCTGTTGTAGAGGGTACGCCGTTGCGCATGTTGTACCTGTCCAAGATCTGGGATTCGTACCAGCAGCAATACAGCGATACCATGCCCGTTGACATTTTCAACATGCACGTACACATCATCAAGGAGGGACATTCCTGGGCCCCGGCCGGCATTGGCATCCCGCCGGGGATTTCCCCGGAGGAGGAGGGAGTGGCACAGCAGTACGCGATCGCAGACAACGACAGCCTGGCCATTTTCATTGACCACGTGATGCGCTATCGCCAGTGGATGAGGGACCACGGCCAACAGAACAAGCCGCTGGTCATAACGGAGTATGGTGTGCTCTATCCGCCGGAGTACCCCTTTGGATTCACCGTAGACCGTGTGAATGCTTACATGAACAACACGTTCAATTTCATGTTGTACACGAAAAATCCGGCGCTGGGGTATCCGGCCGATGACTACCGGCTGGTGCAGCGCTGGCTCTGGTTTAGCGTGAACTCTCACCCCTATGACAAAGACACCGGCCAGGGTTGGAACGGCGCTCTCTTCGATTGGCAGACGCACGAGATGACCCCCTTCGGACTGAATTTCATGCACTACCGGCAAGGGCTGAACCGGGCCACGCCCACGCCCAGCACAACGCCATACCCCGGCTGGTTCCAACGTGAAGCGGAAGGGGGCAGCCTCGCCACGCCGGTGTCCACGGTCGCCGATAACACGGTTTCGGCCTGCTACTATCTGGATTCTTCGGTGGGCCAGCCGGGGGGACGCACGACCTTCGGGGCCTATCTGCCGGCCGGCAACTACCAGCTCTGGGGCCGGGTGCGCGCGCCCAGTGACGTCAGCAACTCCTTCTACGTCTGGGCCGACTCCGAACAAGCGCCAACCAATCTCGACCAATACACCTGGTACATCCCCGTGAGCAGCGAATGGTCCTGGCAGCCGGTCTCGTATGGCTGGGGCAATCCGCAGCAGGTCTTTACGATGACCAGCGATTCGCATACCTTTGTCTTCCAGGTACGCGAGGGAGGCGTGCAACTCGACGCGGTGCAAATTGGGCTGGTGGGGACGTCACCCCCCACGGACACCGTGCGCTGCGTGCTGCCGGAAACGCCCACCGCCACACCGACGAGTACGCCGACTCCCACCCCCACCGTGACGCGCACGCCGATGCCGTCCGGCCCGGCCTACATTCGCGGCCAGGTCACCTACGAGGGGCGCGGCACCCCGCCGGCGGCCAACTGGTCTCGTACCTTGCACGTGGGGGTGCATCTGCCAGGCGACTCGATCCCTGCGTACAAATTCGACACCCTGCCCGATGCCTCCGGTGCCTTCACCGTCGGCGGCGTGCTCACCGGGACGTACGATATTTCGGCGCGCAATGACCACAGCCTGCGCAACCTGTGGCGCAATTTCTTCGCCGGTGCGGGGATAAACGCAGTGAACATGGACACCCTCCGCGAAGGGGACGCCAGTGGCGACAATTTCGTGGACATCTCCGACTTTTCGCTCCTGCGCAGTGCGTTCTTTACATCGAATGGGGACCCGGGGTTCGACCCCCGCACTGATTTCAACGAGGACGGCTTCATTGATATTTCGGACTTCTCTCTGTTGCGCAGCAACTTCTTCCAGGGAGGGGATATTATCCTAACTCCTACGCCCGGAACGGTGCAGGCACAGAGGCTCAGCCCGGACAGGCCTGCGGTCTCCCCCGTCGGAATCTACTTCTCGCCGGGTGCGCAGACGGTGGACACCGGACAACCCGGATTCACTGCCGCTGTCTGGGTGAACCCCGCCGGCCAGGAGATAGACGCCGCGCAAGCTGAAGTGGCTTTCGATAGTTCTTTGATGGATGCGGTGTCCGTTGTCTGCAATAGTTCCTATTTTGATACAACCTACCAGTTGGTTGCTTCGGGCAACGTTCGTGTGGCCTGCACGTTGAAGATTGGCCTGACGCCCCCGACAACGACCTTGCGTGTGGCTACCATAACCTTCAACGCAAAAACGTCGCCTGGGACAACGCTTCTCACTTTCGGTAGCTTCACGAAAGTCACCGGTCCGGGGGTCTCTCAGGGGTACCCGCTGAACAAACAGTCGGGCAGCGTGACCGTGCAAGCGCCAAGCCCCACACCGACAGCCACAAACACGCCGGTCAGCGTGGTGCGCACCTTCTCGGGACACGTCTACGAGGGTGACACACCCCAGCCGGTGGACGGCGGTACCGTGCAGCTCTACGGTTCCAACTCTTCCGGCGATCTGGGGGCCTGGCTGGGCACGGTGACCACATTGCCCGATGGCTCCTTCAACATGTTGAACACGTCAAACTACGCCTATTACAACATCTACCTACCCGCAGAATCGTGGGTTGGCTATACTTTCCGCCATGCCTCTTCTGCCAGCGGAGGGAATGTGCTCCACCCCTACTGGATTCAGTTTACTTCTCCCGGAGCGGGAACGTATGCCGGTAACGACTTCTTTGTCAACTTCAATGGTTCAACGTCTACGCCAACAGCAACGACCGTGCCCGGGACCACGCCCACGCCTACAGAAACCCCCACGCCCAGCAACACCCCCGGCACGGGCACGAGCCAGGTGTGCGTCGAGGCTTTCAACGATCTGGACGCGAATAGCCAGCGAGGGGGCGGGGAGGGCTTGTTGAATGGCGTCTTGGCCGAACTTCTCGACCCCAATTACCAGCTTCTGGATTCCTACACCACCGATGGCAGCGAGCCGTACTGTTTCCCCGGACGGGGGGACGGTACGTACTTGCTCCGCTTTGCCCCACCGAACGGCTACAGCTCGACGACCGCTTCCTTGTGGGGAGTGGCCATACAGGGCGGAGGCCCCTTGACCGTCTCCTACGGCGCACGTTCGGGACCGACGGCCACACCGACTCCTGGCGGGGGCCGTATTTCCGGGGTGGTGTACAACGACGCCAATAAAAATCAGTTTCTGGACCAGGGCGAGGCTATGCTCCACGGAGCGCACATCCACTTGCAAGATGGTGGCGGGCAGAGCCTGGCCGATTACTGGACCGGTTCGGATGGGCAATTCCATTTCGATAGCCTTGCCGATGGCACCTACCGGCTGGTAGAGGATGACCCTCCCGGATTCCTTTCCAGTACGCCAAATACGTTGGTGGTGGGGGTCGTTTCCCAGCTCCCGATCACGGTTGATTTTGGGGATTATGAGCCGGCACGCCCTTTCGACATGTACTTGCCCATGCTGCGCAAACCGGAAGGGAACGTGACTGAGTTTCGCGGGGCGCGCCCGTTGTTGCGTTGGGGGTCGTGACCGGTGAGGCGAGACGAATGAATTCGCCGCCTGATACTGTAAAGTGCGTTGAAACGCACTATTTCAAGGACGACGGCAACCCGTTTCAACGGGTTTCGCGAAAACAGGCGGGCAATTCATTGCTCGCCGAGGCTTTTGTCAATTGCCCCGTCAGGGGCCACTTTCACGGATGACACAGATTGAAAAACGAAGGATAATCTGAGAAATCTATGCAATCTGTGATTTGCCTGTTTGGTTCTGCTTTGTCCAGGCTTGGAAGGTCTCATGGTAGTGCCCAGGTTCGCTTTTCGCTGTTTACGTTTGGCACGGCGATTGCCCTGGCCGTGGTCGTGGGGGGGCTGTTCGCCGGGGTGGACGCCCTCTGGTCGTGGATTTTCGCCATTACCGTGATTACATTCCTGGCATTTGGCTATGACAAGGCGATCAGTGGCACCGGCGCAACACGAGTACCGGAAGCCGTACTCCTCGCGCTCACCTTTTTCGGCGGCACCGTTGGCGCGCTCGTCGGCAGGCCTGTTTTTCACCACAAAACGAAGAAGGTCGGCTTTCGCGTGAAGTTTTGGTTTGTAGTGGTCATACAGATTGCGCTGGCCGCAAGCTATTTTTTGTGGGCGCGTGCATCGTCTGGAGGATAACCCGGATGGAGCTGTGGCCAATGGCCCATATCGCAGTTTTCCTGTTGAGCATGGCCCTGGTCATATACACGCTGGTTTCCGCAATCCGTACATTCGTGTTGCCTCGCGGTGCAAATGTACTCCTGACCCGCATGGTATTTCGGGGCATACGCGCCCTCTTTTGGCCTCGTACCAGGTTGGCCGCTTCCTTCGCAGATCGGGATCATCTGATGGCGCTGTACGCGCCGTTGAGTCTGGTGGCGCTGCCGGCCGTCTGGCTGGGCTTCGTTCTGACCGGTTACATGGGTATGTTTTGGGCGTTAGGCGCGCGCCCGTGGGCCAAGGCGTTCCTGCTCAGCGGATCGTCGTTGCTTACGCTGGGGTTTGCGCCGGCGAACAACCTGTTTGAATTGGCGCTCGCCTTTTCCGAGGCGACCATTGGGTTGGGTTTGATGGCCTTGTTGATTGCCTATCTGCCGACGATGTATGCGGCCTTCTCCCGGCGCGAGGCGGCCGTAGCCCTGCTGGCCGGACGCGCTGGCACACCCCCTTCGGCTGTGGAGTGGATCAAACGGGCACACCGTGTCGGATGGATCGACCGCATGAATGAACAGTGGGTGGCCTGGGAGAGCTGGTTTGCGGAGCTAGAGGAGAGTCATACTTCGCTGGCCCCCCTCGTCTTCTTCCGGTCGCCGCAGCCGGGGCGCTCTTGGGTCACCGCTGCCGGCACCGTATTGGACACCGCTGCGCTCATCCTGGCGGCCGTTGACGTGCCCTTTGATTTTCACGCGGCCCTCTGCATTCGCACCGGTTTTCTGGCCCTGCGCCGCATCGCCGACTTTTTCCATGTCCCGTACAACACCGATCCCCATTTTCCCACAGAGCCCATCAGCATTACCCGCGAGGAATTCGATGATGCCTACGACGCCCTGGTCGAGGCCAATGTGCCCATGAAAGCGGACCGCGAACAGGCTTGGTGCGACTTTGCCGGCTGGCGCGTGAACTACGACACGGCGCTGTTGGCCCTGGCCGCCCTGACCGATGCGCCTTATGCGCCCTGGTCCTCGGATCGTTCGGTCTGGCAGGAACATGATTCGTTTGTGGGATGGAAATGAGGGTGGGGCCGAATTAGGAGGAAATCAAATATGCCTGTGAAATTGGTAGACATTCGCGCAGCCGCAGAGGCCATTCGTGGCCAGGTGCAGGTCACGCCATGCACCCGGTCTCTTACCCTGTCACGCCTGACCGGTGCAGAGGTCTATCTCAAGTTCGAGAACTTGCAATTCACGGCTGCCTTCAAGGAACGGGGCGCGCTATACAAACTGCTCTCCCTGACGCCCGCACAGCGCCAGACCGGCGTGATCACCATGTCGGCCGGCAACCACGCCCAGGCCGTCGCCTACCACGCCCAACGGCTCGGCATCCCGGCGACCATCGTCATGCCCCGCTACACGCCCAACGTCAAGGTGGAGCACACGCGGGCCTTTGGGGCAGACGTCATTCTCCACGGGGATGACTTCGACGAGGCCGCGGCCTATGCCAAACAAGTGACTGCGGACCGCGGTCTCTATCTCGTTCACCCCTACGACGACGAGAAGGTAATTGCCGGCCAGGGAACCATGGCCCTCGAAATGCTGGATGACGTCCCTGAATTGGAAGTGTTCGTCGTGCCGGTCGGCGGTGGCGGCTTGATTGCCGGCAACGCTGTGGCCGCCAAAGGGGTCCGGCCTTCGATAGAGATCGTCGGGGTACAAACCGAGCGTTTCCCTTCCATGCGCCAGGCCCTGGCCGGCGAGCCGATTCGATGCGGCACCTCGACCATTGCCGAAGGCATCGCCGTGAAGGAGCCGGGGCAGATCACCCGCAAAATCGTGCGCCGCCTGGTCGACGAAATCTTGCTGGTCGGCGAGACCGACATCGAGGAGGCCGTGCTGCTCCTGCTGGAGGTGGAGAAATCGGTGGTGGAAGGAGCGGGTGCTGCCGGATTGGCTGCACTGCTCAAGTATCGCCACCACTTTGCCGATAAAAAAGTGGGCTTGATCCTTTCCGGCGGGAACATCGACATGATGACTCTCTCCTCCATCATCCAGCGGGGGTTGGTGCGGACCGGACGGCTTGCGCGGCTGCGAGTTGGCCTGCGCGACGTGCCGGGCGCGCTCGCCGAGATCACGCGGCTTATCAGCGAGGCCAGCGCCAATATCGTGCAGGTGCATCACCACAGAGCCTTCACGAACCTGCCGCTTCAGGTCGCCGATGTCGAATTCGTGCTCCAGACGCGCGGGCCGCAACACGTGCGGCAAATCGTCGAGGCCTTGCAGCAGGCGGGGTACCACGTGGAGCGGCCGGAAAATCCAGTCAAAGGGTAGTAATGACGTGGCGGCAGAAGCGCAATGCAGCCCTCTTGACCACACAAGCTATTCCGTGTACAATTACTTTGTAGCAGATACCCTTTGCTTATGTGGAATCACAGCCAGCCTTGGTTGTGGCTTGATGTTTCTCTATATGGTTGTGTTGAAGGGAGCCGTAGACGATGACCAATCGAAAATGGTGGCGCGTTGCCGTCGCAGCGCTCGTGTTTTCGCTGGCCTTTGCCACGCTCGTCTGGGCGTTCGCCGAAGAGCCGTTGCACTTTCGCGACCCCTACACCGGCGAGACCGGCGACCAATGGGAAGAGATCAGCACCCTCCACGACGATCTGACTTATGCGCTGGCCCTGGCTGCCGGCTTCTCCATCAGCGACAGTATCACCCTGCAAGTCTGGAGCCAGCTTGTCGATTCGGAACAAATTGGGCCGGGGGACGCCATTTCGTACACCAACTGCACCGGTGGCGCGTTCTACCCCACCCCTGACCCTGCCGACCCGCAAGTCTGTGGGCAGTCCTATTCCCTGGTCGCCTGGCCGCGCTGGGACGACATGCAAGACCGCGATCACTGCGTCACCTCGCGGTTTGGGCCCTACTCGCCCTTCTTCCACTTCCCGCACCAAAACGCGCAAGAGATCGGCGCGCTGCACGATTGGGGCTGGGGGACCGTCAACCGGCTGGTGGGCTACGAAGCATACGCCTGGGGCGGGCCGACCGTTTTCTCGTCCCAGTGCCGCTATACACGTACCGCTGTGATCACCACCGCCATACAGCCCGGATCGCTGGAAGCCTTTGCAACCTACATCCATTCCCTGGGCGATTCCTACTCCCACCGTGAATGCATCAAGGCGACGGACAAGTTGGGCCTACCCTGGGGTACGCACACGTTGGCCGGCGTGCCGGCCTGCAATTACAATCCGGCCAATCCCAGCCCGGACGATGTGCATGGCCGCGAATTCTACACCTACACCGACGCCCTGCGCACCGACGAGGCCGTCCAGCACATCTACGGCGAATTGGTCGCCCGCAGCATAGAACGGGAGGGACAATACTTCCCCCTTGGCCTGGACACGCCCATCTCCGGCACAATGACCTTGAGCGACACGCTCTACCTGTTCGTTCACGGCTGGGACTTCGATCATCCGGCGGAACGCCGCGCGCTCGCCGACCAGATTTCCGCCGCCGTTCTATCGAAACGAAAACCAAACCGCCGCATTTTTATTCCTGTTGTATTGAAGTAGGGGAGGGCAAGCAATGAATTGCCCGCCTATAATTGCGAAACCTGTTGCGAAACCTGTTGAAACAGGTTGCTGTCGTGCTGGAATAGTGCGTTTTAACGCACTTCGCAGTCTCAGGCGGCGAATTCATTCGTCGCTGTTCTGTTCAGGATGAAAGGAGTGTATCATGACCTACAATCGCCGCAGGTGGCTGGCCGTGACGTTCAGCGCTTGCCTGGGCTTGTTGCTCCTCTTTACGTTGATGAAAACCGCTTCGCTTGTCAGCGGGTGGGCGGAGGAGGGCACGGAATTGAAGCCCCTTGGTTATTTCGACCCCCTCGACCCGACGCCGATTGCTTCGCGAACGACCTACACGCCGGGGGTGAGCAGCATCCACTTCGATCTGGTCGGCGCTCTCGCGGTCGCTGCCGGCTTTTCGGTGACCGACGCGGCGACGATCCAGGCCTACTCGCAGGGCACCGATTCCGGCAAGTTGCCCGGCGCCAACGCCGTCTACCGGTTCGACGCCGATCCCGCAAAGTATCCGGTCGCGCCCCCCATCAGCAGCGTGATGACCAGCACGAACTGTCCCTCGCCGGCCACCACCGCGCCCACGGTGACGATTGGCTCCACAGACGTGATGACCGAAAACGGCAACACCATCGAAGAGTTTACGTCCCGTTTCGGCCCGTACGGCGTTTTCTTCCACGAACCGCACAACCGGCCGGACGAGCTCGGCGCGATCCGCGATTGGGCCTTCGGCACGACGGACGTCTTGACGGGTGTGGTCACCTTTGGTTATAGCAGCACGGTTACGTCTGCGTGGCCGCCTGTTTACAGCGCGAAGCAGATGGGGAACATCTACGCCTCCACAGCTTGTTTCGTCACGGAGACCGTGCGCATCGACACCGGAAGCATTCAGCCGGGCAGCCCGGAGGCTTTCGGCATATACCTGCACAGCCTCGGCGACCATTGGTCGCACCAGGAGTGCATCTCGGCGACCGATTCGCTCGGCCTCCCCTTCGCGGCGCACGTCTACACCCCCGGCATCCGCTTCAACGATCCCCTCTACCCCTGCCGGTGGGACGATCACAAAGCGGAATTTGGCTCCTCCACGACATTTCCGGAAAGTGACCGCACGTACAGCGGCGCAATTCAGGTCTACCAGGCTTTGTATGCCTATGCCTTGCAGAGCGACCGCACACTCTACCGGCCCATATCGTTGACCGCCGAAGGGGATCACATCCTCGACACAATGTATGATTTCGTACACAACACCGGCTCGGCGTTGAACACAACGAACGAGCCTACCCGTCGCACCGTGGCCGATGAATTGCGCACGTGGGCCTTGCAAACGCGGGCCGGCAATCCGGCCTACTGGAAGTTCCGTCTGTACTTGCCGGCAGTTTTGAAGTAGACGGGAGGGGATCGCCTGGCCAGTGTTCACGAAGGGAACGCCCCCCGGCCCCCAATTCTGGGGGAGCACATTCTCCCCAAAGTTGGGGGGGGAGGGGGGCACGACGGTCTACTCACCCCGAATTATTGAGATGAACGGTTAGACGAAAGGACGCGGAATGGAACCGACAGGAGACGCTAAGCTAGATGTGGTAACCGGTGCATTTGGCTACACCGGGAAGTATATCGCACGGCGGTTGCTCGCGCAGGGCAGAAGGGTGAAAACGCTGACCGGACATCCCGACCGGCCCAATCCGTTTGGCCAGGATCGCGTCGAGGCGGTCCCGTTCAACTTCGACAAGCCGGACGAGTTGCGGGAGAGCCTGCGCGGAGTCTCGACACTGTATAACACGTATTGGGTGCGCTTTTCCCATGGCCCGGTGACCTTTGAACGCGCTGTCCAAAACACGAAAACGCTCATCGAAGCGGCCTCTGCCGCCGGCGTCGGGCGGTTCATCCACGTGAGCATTACGAATCCTTCCCTCGATTCGTCCTTGCCCTACTTCAGCGGCAAGGCGCAACTGGAGCAGGCGCTCGCCGAATCGGGCCTTTCCTATGCCATTGTCCGTCCGACGGTGATATTCGGAATCGAAGACATCCTCGTCAACAATATGGCCTGGCTTCTGCGACATTTTCCGATATTTGCCAGCCCGGGAAGGGGCGATTACCGGCTGCAACCCATTTACGTGGAAGACATGGCGCGGCTGGTGGTGGACGTGGCGCAGCGTGAAGAAAACGTTACGCTGGACGCCGTAGGTCCGGACATCTTCACGTTCGACGAAATGGTCCGGCTGATTGCGGAGAAGGTCGGCAGCAAGGCCAGAATCGTACACGTGAGCCCGAGCGTGGCCCT
>JAADHH010000139.1 GCA_013151955.1 Chloroflexota bacterium | reverse complement strand
GTCGAACTTCTTCGCCCCGGAATATTGAGAAGATACTCTGTTTTTCTGTGAGAATCTGTGTCCTACAAAAACAAACATAAGAACTTTGAAATGCCCCGCGCGTGACCGTAGCGCCGAAATCCCCATTCCGGCGAAGCCCCTCTTGACCAGCCAAAACACCAAAAAATGACGGCCACTCTCCACGCTTTCCGGCTTGCAGTTTGATGCTCTTTGTGGTAAACTACTACCACTTTGATGCCAACATATCCCGAACAGTGCGGTAACGGCCCTGTGCTGCCCGCCATGGTTCGGATGTTTTGTGTGGAGACCCGTGTGGTGTTGCGTTGCGAGAAGCAGGGAGTCGTTTTCTACCAATTTACTATGTTGGGGAACAATGGCTTGTTTTCCCACGGAATTTTTTCCCGCCGGGGTGGTGTTAGTCGCCCCCCCTGGCACAGCCTGAATGTAGGGAGGACGGTCGGTGACGATGCCGCCGCTGTGCAAACCAACCACCAGCGCATCTACAACACTTTGAACCTGCCGGCAGCGCATCGCGCCACGGCCCGCCAGGTGGGCGGTGCCCAGGTAGCCTGCGTCACCGAGGAGGATGCCGGCTACATCTTTCCGGCAACGGACGCCTTGGTCACAAACGTGCCGGGCGTTCCCCTAGTGATGCGCTTTGCAGATTGTCTCCCCATCGTGCTGTACGACCGCGTGCAAGGGGTTGCCGGATTGGTTCATGCCGGCTGGAAGGGTACCGTCCGGCGCATCGTGCAGGCCGCTGTACAAACCATGACCCGGAAGTATGGATGCCTGCCGGCAAACATACGGGCCGGCATCGGCCCGGGTATTGGCCCGTGCTGCTACGAAGTCGGCGCCGACGTGATTCGTCTGGTCCGGCAAGAGCTCCCGTATCCGCGCTTGCTGGAAAGCAGAGCGCATGGGCACGCACATCTGGACTTGTGGGAGGCCAATCGCGTGCTCCTTGCGGAAACGGGCGTCACCCAAATCGAGCTTGCCGGCCTCTGTACAGCCTGTCACACCGACGAGTGGTTCTCTCACCGGCGGGAGCACGGCCGTACAGGTCGCTTTGCGGTCGTAATCGCTTTGGAACAGCGGTAGGCCTGGCCATGGAATCTATCGCCCACCGGCTGGAACAAGTGCAAGAGAGCCTGCATGTGGCTGCCCGGCGCTCCGGGCGAGACCCTGCCGGAGTTACGCTCGTGGCGGTGACGAAAACCCGCCCGGCAGAAACCGTGGTCGCCGCCGCACATTGCGGCCTGCGTCATTTTGGGGAAAATCGCGTCGAAGAGGCGAAAGCAAAAATTCCGAGGGTGCAGGAAAGCCTTGCGCACAGCGACCTTCACCCAATCTGGCACATGATCGGTCACCTGCAACGGCGCAAAGTGCGGGATGCTGTGGCCTTGTTCGACCGCATACACTCGGTGGACCGGCTGGCCGCAGCCCGAGAACTGAGCAAGCGCTGTGTGACCGCCGGCAAAACCTTGCCGGTACTGTTAGAGGTCAATATTTCCGGGGAGAAGCAAAAGTACGGCTTCTCCGTTCGCGGCGGTGTGGTCCATCGCGAGGATTTGGAAGCGTTTTGCCGGGACGTAGACCAAATCGCTGCTCTGCCGGGAATCACGATCCAGGGGCTGATGACCATGGCCCCCTTGACAGTGGATGCAGAACAAACTCGGCCCGTTTTTCGGGCACTGCGCATGCTCCGCGACGAGATGGGCAAACGGTTCCCGGCCATCGTTTGGGACGACCTCTCGATGGGCATGACGAATGATTTTGAGGTGGCGGTAGAGGAAGGAGCGACGATCGTGCGTATCGGCACGGCGATCTTCGGCCCGCGGAACGCGACGGCGAAATGATGAACGGCGCGTGACACGTGAAGACGTGAAACGTAACACCTGACACGCAACCCGAAAAAGGAAACTGCCATGTTCAACGATACAACCTTGGCCTTCATCGGCGGCGGCACCATGGCTGAAGCGATGATTCGGGGCCTGTTGGAGAAAAAACTTTTGCCGCCGCAAGCCATAACGGCCAGCGGCCCGCGCCCGGCACGAGGCCAGCATCTTACAAAACAATATGGCATTCACTGGACGGAGGACAACACAGAATGTGCCAGGGGGAAAGACGTCGTGATCCTTGCCGTCAAGCCACAGGTGTTGCCACACGCACTCCCCGAACTCCGGGGGGCGGTCGCGCCAGAAATCATGGTTTTGAGTATCGTGGCCGGCACACGCATCCAAACGATTGCCCAAGGGCTGGCACATGACGCGATCGTGCGCGTTATGCCCAACACGCCGGCCCGACTGGCACAGGGCATCTCCGTGTGGATGCCGACACCCTCTGTGACCCCTGCTCAACGCGACCAGGCGCGCGCGATTTTGCAAGCCTTGGGGGAAGAGGTGGAGGTAGACAACGAAGATTATCTGGACATGGCCACGGCGTTGAGCGGCACCGGCCCGGCCTACGTGTTCCTCTTTATGGAAGCGATGGTCGACGCCGGCGTCCACATGGGTTTCTCGCGACGCATTGCGGAACGGCTGGTCGAACAAACTGTGCTGGGGGCGGCGGCTTTCGCCAAACAGTCACCGCGCCACCTGGCAGAATTGCGCAACATGGTCACCTCGCCGGGCGGCACGTCTGCGGAAGCTCTTTATCAATTGGAAAAGGGTGGCCTGCGTACGGTAATGTCACGCGCCATCTGGGCGGCCTACAAAAAATCGAAGTACCTGGGAGGGCTAACCGAATCATGACAAGTTTTCTAGCAACATTCATCGATACTTTTTTCTTTGCCCTGAATTTGGCCATTCTGGCGCGGATACTTTTGTCGTGGGTACAGGTAGACCCGTATAACCCGCTGGTTCAGTTGTTGTTCCAAGTTACGGAGCCTATTCTCGAACCATTTCGCCGCATCATCCCGCCGATTGGCATGATTGACATTAGTCCTGTGGTGGCCATTGTCGTGCTGCAAATCGTCCAACAAGTGTTGATGAGCACGCTGATCAGATAGGGAAACCTGTTCGACGTACGGGGGCCAAGATCGCAATTCCGGCAACAGCCATTTTGGATGGGGAGAACGAGACAAATGCAAGATTTTGAAAAACCGGGCAAGTTCTACCTGGGACGTCGTTATGACCCGGATACGAAAGAAACGACCAGCGACAACATTTTGTATGACTCTCGCGATTTGACAACCCACGGCGTCTGCGTGGGCATGACCGGGAGTGGCAAAACCGGCCTCTGCATTGACTTGCTGGAAGAGGCGGCAATGAATGACATCCCCTCGATTCTGATCGACCCCAAAGGGGATATCACCAACCTTCTGCTCACATTTCCCGAACTGCGCCCCGAAGACTTTCGCCCCTGGATTAACCCAGATGATGCGCGTCGCAAGAACCTGTCTCCGGACCAGTACGCGGCGAAGATTGCCAATACCTGGCGAAATGGGCTGGCGCAGTGGGACGAAGGCCCCGAACGAATTCGCAGGCTGCGCGAATCGGCCGATTTCCTGATCTATACGCCGGGAAGTGATGCCGGCCTGTCCGTTTCCATCTTGCAAACCCTGAAGGTGCCCCCCCTTTCGTGGGACACGGATGCCGAAACGCTGCGCACAAAAATCACCGGCACGGTTTCTGCGTTGCTCAGCTTGATCGGCATTGATGCCGACCCGGTGCAAAGCCGTGAACACATCCTCCTCTCCAATATATTCGAACATACTTGGAGAGCCGGTGAAGACCTGGACCTGGCCAAATTGATCCTGGCCGTGCAAAATCCGCCCATGCGCAGGCTGGGGGTCTTCGATGTGGAAGCGTTCTTCCCGAAGAAGGACCGCTTTTCCCTGGCCATGTCCTTGAACAGCATTCTGGCCGCGCCCGGATTCCGCGCCTGGATCGAGGGAGACCCGCTGGACATCGAGAAAATCTCCAGAGGGCCGAACGGCAAGCCGCGGGCTTCTATTTTCTATATCGCGCACCTGAGCGAAACGGAGCGCATGTTCTTCGTCACCCTCTTGCTTCAGCAGATCCTGACCTGGATGTATACCCAACCGGGGACCAGTTCGCTGCGGCTCTTGATCTATTTTGACGAAGTGTTCGGCTATTTTCCGCCGGTGTCCGAACCCCCCTCCAAGAAACCGCTGCTCACCCTGTTGAAGCAAGGACGCGCCTTTGGCGTCGGCACGTTGCTCACCACCCAAAACCCGGTGGACATCGATTACAAAGGGCTGACGAACGCCGGCACCTGGTTCATCGGCAAGCTCCAGACCGAGCGAGACAAGATGCGGCTGATGGAAGGGCTGCAGAGCGCCGCTGCGGAGAGTGGCAGCCCGCTCGACATCAAGCGCATTGACCAACTCATCTCTTCCCTCGATTCGCGTGTTTTTCTGATGCACAATGTTCACGACGATGGGCCGGAACTCTTCATGACCCGCTGGGCGATGTCTTACCTGCGCGGCCCCCTGACGAAGCCGCAAGTGGACACCTTGATGCAACCCGTCAAAGATGCACGCCACCCGGCGACGGCGGACGTGCCAACGTCTGCGGCCGAGGCTGCGGTCGCCGCGTCGGCTGCGCCCACCCTGCCACCCGGCTTGCTCCCCCAGCCCCCCACCACCGGCAGCAAGATCGAACAATTTTTCCTCCCGGTCGAAGTTACGGAAAGCTCTGCACAACGGGAGGCGGAGAGTCGGAGCCGCACAGGTACAGCCAAGAAGGCCTACCTGGTTTATGAGCCGATGCTCTTTGGCCTGGCCACCGTTCGATTCTACGATAAACGCAAGGATGTGGACCATACCTCGATAATCGAGCGACTATGGCCCGTCCCGGAACGAGACCTGGAGCCTGAATGGGACGAAGGCGAGATTCTCGTCCTGCGCCGCCGTGACCTTTCAACGACCCCCCCACGCGCGAGCACCGGAAAGGAACAGTACTTCGCCAGCCTGCCGGCCTCTTTGGCCGAAGCCTCTTCCCTTTCCAGGTTGCGCAGCGATTGGTTGGATAACATCTATCGCACGGAGACAGTCCAGATACCCTACAACTCCACGCTGAAAATCTATGGTGAGGTTGGTGACAAAACCCATGAGTTCCGCCGGCGCTGCGAAGACGCGGCACGCGCCAAACGAGATAAAGCTGTCAAAAAACTGGAGGCCAAGTACAACAAGCAGTTGGATCGCCTCGAGAAGAAACTGGACAGGGAAGAACAAGAGCTGATCGATGATAGAACGGAATACGAAGGGCGAAAACGCGAGGAGTTGCTCTCCGGTGGAGAATCTGTCCTCGGATTTATCTTGGGGCGACGCTCTACCCGAGCCATCTCCACGGCGAGCCGCAAACGACGCTTGACCGAACAAGCAAAGGCCGATGTGGAAGAATCCGAAGAGACGATTGCCAGCCTCAACAAAGAGATCGAGGATCTGCGCAGCGAACTGCAAGAGGAGCTGGACCAAGCCAGGGAATACTGGAGCGATGTGGTCGAACAGGCAGAGACCGTGGATATCTCGCCGAGGAAGCGGGACATTGACATCGACCTCTTTGGCGTGGGGTGGGCCCCCTTCTGGGAATTCACGTTCGAGGAGTCCGGCCGATTGGTGGACAGGGCTCGCATACCGGCCTATCGCCCTGGGCAGGATGAGTGAACCGGGTTCGTGCGTGCCACACAAGCCTCGGCACGCAATGAATTGCCCGCCTGTAATTACAAAACCCGTTGAAACGGGTTGCGGTCGTTCAAAAAGAGTGCGTTTCAACGCACTTCGCAGCAGTATCAGGCGGCGAATTCATTCGTCGTCCTTCATCGTTGTTTTCGCGACGCTGGCGCTGGTGCTGACTGCGTGCCGGCAAGCGAATCTTGCTTCGCCCTCGCCGGTGCCAACGCCATCCTCGACAATCCTTCCGCCCAGCAATTCGCCGACGGCGGGTCAGCAACCAACAAATCCCACTGCGACGCGCGACTCCGGCCCTGCGCTCCGGCACATCGCGGACGTCCGGCTCCGCCCCTTGCCCGGCTCTGGCCTATCGCCGAACGACATGGCCATTTTGGGCGACCGCCTGTATGTGGCCAACCTGGCTACGTCCAATGTGTCGGTCATTCAAGAGGGCCGGGTGGCAGCGGTCATAGACGTGGGCAAAGAGCCCTTTGCGCTGGCCGCAGACACCGCCCGCAAGCGCATGTACGTGGCCAGTCGCAGCGCGCAGATGATCACCGTGTTGGAGGGTAGCCATGCCACCACGCAATGGCCCGTGGATGGTCACCCGCGAAGCCTCACCGTCCGGGGCGATTCCCTCTACGTCGGCCTCGATGATCGCGGCACCGTGCAGGTTTATTCCCTGGACGACGCCAGCCTCATCACCGAGATTGCACTGCCGGGGATCTTTAGCGTTTTCTCGATGGTCACGAGTGCGGACAAAATCTTTGCCAAAGGGTTTGGGCACATCTTCCGCATCGACCCGGCCACGAATCGGGTGGATCAGAGTTTCGTCTTGACGAACACCTATGTTTCGCTGGCTATGGCTTCTCCCTACCTCCTGGCCGACCACTATGATTCGACCGTTGCGCACAGTTCGTTGGTTGCCCTGGACCCCGACGAGGGCACAATTGTGGGGCAGGTTATGGTGGATGGGGACCCCAGGGACGTTGTGGTTGATCAGTCCGCCGGGCTGGCCTACGTGGTGAGTGAGTTTGCCCGGCAGGTAGACGTGGTGGATTTGTCGGCGATGACGGTTACGGCACACATTCCGGTCGGCCTGAATCCCTGGTCGGCTGTTTTGGATGAGCAGGCACGCCGTCTCTACGTTGCCAACCGGCAAAGCAACAGCATCTCCGTGATCAACATGGATAGCAACGAGGTGGTGGGCACGATACCGTTGGCCATCAATCCGCAGGGGGTTTCCGTTGATCGTGAGCATGGCATAGCTTATGTTGCGGTGCCGGCCACGGCTTCCATTTTTGCGGTTTCGCCCCAGCGTGTTCGACAAGAAATCTTCACCGGAGGGCACCCCGCCGATATCGCTGTGGATGCGCGCAACGGTCGAGCCTACGTTATCGATGCGGCCGCCGGACGGGGCCTGGTGGTAGACCTGGACCAGGGGGCCGTCGTCCGGCACGTGGCGCTGGCGCTCGGTGCGTCGGGGGCGCGGCTGGATACGAGTGGCGAGCGGGTCTATCTGGGGGACGCCATCCTCGACGCAAATACCGGCAAGGTCGTGGGCCGGTTGACGGTACCAACATGGTATGGCAATTCCGTCCCCCCTGATGCTGTTTTGCCCACGCCGGAGCGACTCTACGTTTTGGCCCCAAACGGCACACCGGGATCGAATTACGGGCTGGTCATCACCTCCTTTTCGGGCGATCCGCCGGCTCCGAGCGATGCTCGTTTTGGCGGCCTCTCCACGATCGGCCTGGTCTGGGACGCGGCCAGCGATCTGGTCTACTCCACCGCGTTCAAGATGAACGCGGCCTGGCTCTACGTGAACGAAGGGGCCTCTGGGAAATTGCGACAGCGGTTGGACCTGCCGTATTACCCGTCGGCACTGGCCCTGAATCCCCGCACGCACCACCTGGTGCTGGGTTTGACCAACGCCGACCGGCCAGACCAGCAGCCCAAAAGCTTGCTACGCGTCTTCGACACACGCACGATGGACGTAGTGTTTGAGCGTGTTTGGCCGGGAGGATTCGGGGCCATGGCCTTCGACACGCAGCGGGGCCGGCTCTACATCACCGATCCGCAGCGCGGTCTGTTGTCCGTTTGGAAGGACCACGCGGACTGATCACTGGAAAGAGTATCTTCTCCAAAAGTAGGGGCGTACCCTTGCGGTCGTCCTACGGGGCAGGCGCAAGGCCGTGCCCCTACCCCGCATTATTGAGAAGATACTGGAAAGAGGACAAAACCATGAAAACGAGGACATTCGTGAGGCAAAGAAAGGTTCGCCGTTTCGTAGCTGGCGTGGCCATTGTAGCCGCTTTGGCGCTCCTCTGGGGGGGCGGGCTGGTACCGGCCCGGGCCGGCGTCTCCAGTTTCCAGCCAGATGCGCCGCGCAACGTGTTGGTCTCCGGCACGCCGACGGCTACCGCCACCGCGACACCAACGGTCACGCCCACGCCGCGTATCGTGGAAAGCATCGAGTCTCCGGCCAACCAGGTGCCGATAGACGGAGATTGGACGGAGTGGCCGGACATCCCTGGCTTCACGGTGGATGTTTCCACGGCAGACAATGTGGCCGGCACACCGCCGTCCCCTTCCGATCTAAGCGCGTGGGTGCGCACCATCTGGTATTTCAAAGCGAACGGGGATCCGGAACAATCGTGGCTCTATTTTGCCGTGGAGATCACCGACGACCAGGTGACGGCGGACAGCACCGATGTGTGGCAAGACGATGGCGTGGAGCTGGGGCTCGACGTGAACAACGATCACGAAGACAACTTCCTCACCGATCACCAGTTCACGATTACCTCCGACAATCGCGTCGCCGACCACGGAGCGATCACCAACACGATTTTATCGGCCACGAAAGCGACCAGCCGGGGGTACAACGTGGAAGTGGGCATACCCTTTTCCTCGATGGGCTTCTCGGCACGCCCTGCTCCAGGGACGACCATTGGCTTCACCCTGGCCTTGAATGACGACGACGGCAACAACGGGGGCAATCGCGAAAGTTACCTGGCCTGGGGCGGCCCAAACACGAATGACTTCGCGCAGTTCCACGGGCAACTACGCTTCGTGATCACCCTTTCCACACCGACGGCCACGCCCACAGCAACGCCGACGATTACGCCCACACCGTCGAACACGCCGACCCCTTCGGCCACGCCGCAAACGGGGCAGATCACGGGCGTCGTTTGGGATGACCAGAACGCAAACGCTACCCGCGACGGCGGTGAGCCTCCCTTGTCCGGCGCGATCATCATGCTGCACGAACGGGATTGCTTGTCCGGCGGTACACTGTTCCTCACGCAGGTCACGGCCAGCGACGGGCTGTACGCCTTCTCCGACTTGCCACCCGGCGGGTACTGCGTGCGCGAGAGCAATCCCCCGACCTACGACGAATCGACCTACCCGGACGATATCTTCGGCGTGCCCTACTGGTCGGTGCAAGTGCTCCCCGAACAGACCACCGCGAACGTGGACTTTGGCGACCGCCAGCCGGGGCCAACGCCAACGAACACGGCCACGCCCTGCCCTCGCTGCCGTCTGTTCCTGCCGGTGATCGTCAAGCCGGCAGGCTGACGCGGGTGGCTGTCATTTTTTTGCGTGGGGGTACCGATGGGGGCGGGTCTTACACACGCCCAGGGCGACTGCAGAAGTCCCAACCGGGCACAAAGGTGGTGCCGGCCAGGTCGGGTGCTTGCACGTAGACTCCGTAGGTCTCGTAGGCAATGCCGGTATCGATCACGGCTATGGTCACGCCGGCACCCTGCGAGCGGTCCCATGCCGGCT
>JAADHH010000118.1 GCA_013151955.1 Chloroflexota bacterium | reverse complement strand
CGAAGCCTGTGTAAATCTGTGTCCCCGGCCCTTTTGTCAACTGCCCCGTCAGGGGCCACATTTTCTGAGCGAAGTCTCGGACAATGCATAGAATCCTTACCCTGCCCCCAGAATTGAAATACACCCCCTTGACAAACCGGGCAAAACATGATAGAATGGAACCGGTTCCATTCTTGTTGTCGTGTCGAGGAGATCGCTTGTGACACCAGCAACCATTCGTGACGTGGCGAAACGAGCAGGGGTTGGCGTAGGCACTGTCTCCAGGGTGCTGAACGACCGCCCCTTTGTCAGTGATGCCACACACCAAAAAGTCCTTTCGGCAATCGAGGCACTGGACTACACGCCCAGCCCCATCGCCCGTCGCCTCTCCTTGCGCAAAACGCTGACCATCGCCGTCATCGTCCCCTTCTTCACCCGACCTTCCTTTGTCGAACGATTGCGGGGCGTCGAATTTGCCCTGGCCGACAGCGAGTATGACCTGGTGCTCTTCAATGTGGAGACTACCGACAAACGGGATGCCTATTTTCACGATGTACCCCGCCGCGAGCGGGTGGACGGCCTGCTGATCATCTCTCTCTCACCACGCGATGCCGATGTGGAAAGATTCCTGCAAGCCAAGGTGCCGACCGTGCTGGTAGACGCTCGTCACCCTCGCTTGAGTCGAGCGGTGATCGATGACGTCGCCGGCGGACGATTGGCTACACAGCACCTCATCGAGCTGGGCCACCGCAAAATCGCCTACGTGAGCGATTTCCTCGAGAATCCGTTCAACTTTGTCTCCAGCCGCGACCGCCACGAAGGCTACCGCCAGGCCCTGACCGCCGCCGGCATTCCCTTCCAGCCCGCATACCACCAGCAAGGGGAACACGGACGGCAACAGGCGCGTGAAATGGCACACACCTTGCTGGCTTTGCCCGATCCCCCCACGGCGATCTTCGCGGCCAGCGATACCCAGGCCATCGGCGTTCTGGAAGCAGCGCAAGATGCCGGCATATCCGTACCCGAAGACCTGTCCGTCATTGGCTATGATGACATCGAAATCGCCGAATACCTGCAGTTGACGACGATCCGCCAGCCTCTCTTTGCTTCAGGGGTCGAAGGAGTCGAACTGTTGCTCGAAGCGATTGCCAACCCGCCGCCGACAGCGCAGCAAGTCCATCTGCCCACCCGCCTGGTCGCCCGGCGGACAACCGGCAGACTCGTCGACTGACAGAGGAGAAACATTTGCATGACCTTTTTTTGCTCGAACATGGAACCGGTTCCAGAAGGAGAGATGGAGGGTAGGGGATAAGAGGATGGGAGATGTGTTGGCCTTCGGCGAAGCACTCATGGACCTTATATCAACGCAGGTCGTCTCCTCGCTGGCAGATGCCGGCCAATTCCAACGTTTCGTCGGCGGGGAGGTGACGAATGTCGCCCTCAACATCGCCCGGCTGGGAGGTCGGTCGGCCGTGGTTGCCTGCGTCGGGGACGATGGGTTCGGGCGCTATATCCGCCGGCAACTGGAAGCGGCCGGCGTCACCACCGATGGCCTCCTCACCACATCGCAAGCCCCCACCACCATGGCCATCAATGCCCGGCAGACGATGACCCCCGATTTCATCATCTATCGGGGGGCCGACGCCTACATCCGTCTGGAAGAGGCACACAAGGAAGCGATCCGCACCAGCCGCGTCGTACACACGTCCGCCTTTGCCCTGTCCCGCGAACCGGCGCGGACGGCCGTCCTGCAGGCACTCGAATTCGCCCGGCAATGCGGCTGCCTGATCTCCCTGGACCCCAATTACCACGCGCGTATATGGCCGGACGTGGCCAACTTCCAAGACAGGTTAAGAGAAGCCTACCGCTTCGTGAACATCACCAAGCCCTCTCTGGATGACAGCGTCCGCCTTTTCGGCCCCGGCCTCACACCGGTTGCCTACGCCAAACGCTTCTTGCGATGGGGGCCAGAACTGGTAGCCTTGACCATGGGCAAACAAGGCGTCTTGCTGGCCACGAACGACGACGACTTCTACCACATCAAGCCCGGTCACGCAGAAGTGGCCGATGTAACGGGCGCCGGCGATGCCTTTTGGGCCGGCCTGCTGACCGCCCTGCTCGACGGATACCCGCCGCCGGAAGCTGCTTGCTTTGGACAAATGGTGGCCGAGGCCAAAATTGGCACCGTCGGCCCGGTGTCCCAATTGCCCGACCGCGCCCTGCTCTACCGGCAATTGGAGACCATCAAGGGAGAGACTATTACGGAGCCACCGCAAACCTGGATGGCTGACTGAAAGGGGGTGATGCAGCGCAACATAACACACCACCGTATATCCGCACGTGTGTGACCGATCATTTTGTATACCTTTCTTGAAGGAGGATGAAAAATGAAAAGGAAAATGTGGTTTGTTCTCGGCCTGCTGGCATTGACCGCTTTGCTCGTCGTTGCCTGTGGTCCCACGCCCACACCCGCTCCGCAGCCCACGAAGGCCGCGCCCCCGACCCAAGCAGCACCCAAGGCAACCAAGGCCCCGGCTGTCAAAGCTGTCACCGTGTCGGTTTGGTTCCACTCCGGCAAGGGGGAAGAGCGCCAGGTGCTCGACGACCAGGTGAAGGCGTTCAACGCCGCCAACACCGATGTGCAGATCAAAGCCGTACAATTGCCCGAAGGGAGCTACAACGACCAGGTACAGGCCGCGGCCCTGGCCGGCGACCTGCCTTGTCTGCTTGATTTCGACGGCCCCTTCCTGTATAATTATGCCTGGTCGGGTTACTTGGCCCCCATCGACAAGTACGTTTCTGATTCGTTGCGCAAGGACTTCTTGCCCTCGATCATTGCCCAAGGCACGTATGCCGGACACCTCTACAGCCTGGGGACGTTCGATTCGGGCCTGGCCATCTGGGGCAACAAGGCGTATCTGAAGAAGGCCGGCGTACGGATTCCCACCGGGATCGACGATGCCTGGACCAAAGAAGAATTCCTCGACGCGCTCAAAAAATTGCAGGCGTTGCCTGAGGTGAAATATGCCATAGATTTCAAGATGAACTACGGTCAAGGAGAATGGTACACCTACGGCTTCTCCCCCATCGTACAATCCTTCGGTGGCGACCTGATCAACCGCAAGGACTACCAGAGTGCCGACGGCGTGCTCAACAGCCCGCAGGCCGTGGAAGCGATGACCTTCTTCCAGAGCCTGTTCAAGGACGGCTATGCCAATGCCAAACCGGCCGGCGATGATGATTTCTACGTCAAGAAGGTCACGGCCCTTTCCTGGGTTGGACACTGGATGTGGGGGCCGCACAGCAAGAACCTCGGCGACGACCTGGTCCTCATCCCCATGCCCAAGTTGGGTGACAAAGCAGTCACCGGCATGGGTTCCTGGAACTGGGGCCTCACCTCGAGTTGCAAGACGCCCGATGCGGCCTGGAAGTTCCTGGATTATCTGATCTCGCCCGACGAAATCTTGCACATGACCAATGCCAACGGCGCGGTGCCGGCACGTAAGAGTGCCATCGCCAAATCGAAGCTCTACGCCAAAGGCGGCCCGTTGAATGTCTTCGTGCAGCAACTGGAGAGCGGCATTGCCGTGCCTCGTCCGGTGACGCCCGCCTATCCGGTGATCACATCTGCCTTTGCCGAGGCGGTGCAAAACATCGTCTCCGGCGCGGACGTGAAGGCCGAGTTGGACAAAGCAGTCAAAACGATCGACCAGGACATCAAGGACAACAAGGGGTACCCCCTGCCAAAGTAGCTCATGAACAAATGTGTCGGGGCGCGCGTTTTCCAGTGCGCCCCGATGCACCATCTTTCGTGGAGCGGAGAGCGTGGAGCGGAGAGCGAATCCGAAATGATGAAGGAAGTAGGAAGTAGGAAGCGTGCCTAATTTTCAACGGTCAACGGTCAACGATCAATTGTCAACGGATTGCGGGATACGCGGCAGGCCTAACCCCGACAACCACTTGACAATTGCCCATTGACAATTGAGAATTGACAATTGCCAGAGGTACACTAATGACAGAAATGACAGAGTTCTCCCCGCCGGCACGGACCCTGTCCCGGCGGCAAAGTGAAGCGCGGATGGCCTGGCTCTTCTCGGCCCCGGCCCTCTTTCTGCTGGTTGTTTTCCTGATCATTCCCTTTATCATGGCCTTTTGGTTCTCCTTCACCGACCAGCGCTTGGTGCCGAACCTCAACCTGCCCACCCAGTTCGTCGGCCTGCGAAACTTTGTGCGCCTGGCCCAAGACGAGACCTTCCGGCGCGCGATTTTCAACAACTTCTACTTCGTTCTCATCGTCGTTCCCTTGCAAACATCGCTGGCCTTGCTGCTGGCACTCCTCATCAACCAGAAGATCAAAGGGGTGAATCTCTTCCGGGCGGCCTACTTCAGCCCTGTGGTGGTCACCATGGTCGTGGTCTCTGTGATTTGGACATTCCTCTACAACCCCGGCGAGGGCATGATCAACCAATTCATCCACACGCTTTCTCTGGGCCGGCTGGGGCCCTACGACTGGCTGGAAAGCACGACCCTGGCTTTCCCTTCCATCATGCTCCTCTCCATCTGGCAGGGAGTCGGGTTCCAGATGGTGATCTACCTGGCCGGGCTACAGGACATTCCCGAACAGCTCTACGAAGCGGCACAGATAGACGGTGCTAACAACGTCCAGCAATTTTTCTACGTGACCCTGCCCCAGTTGCGCAACACCACCATCTTCGTCGTCCTGGCGACCACCATCCTGGCCTTCAAGCTGTTTACGCAGGTCTGGGTCATGCAGGGGCCATCCGGCCATCCCCAGGGGAGCACAATGACCACCATCGTCTACGTGGTAAGCAAGGGGTTCAAGCAGGGCAAAATCGGCTATGCCTCGGCAATGACGGTGGTCTTCTTCCTGATCGTGTTGGCTGTCTCCATGTTGCAGCGCACATTCCTGCAAGAAGAAAGGGCGGTGGATTGAAATGACGGTTCTCACACGATCCCCTTACCCCGCGCAGTACCGGCTTCGGAAAAGCCTCCGGCGGGCTCTTGATTATCTGGTGATGATCCTGCTGGCTGCTTTCTTTCTCTTTCCTATCATCTTTATGTTGGTCTCCTCGATCAAGAACAACGAAACGCAGGTAATGAGCGACATGAGCTCGTTGTACGCTTTCGTGCCACGGGGAGACGTTGGGCTGAAAAACTATTTCGACGTCTTCGCGGCCATGCCCTTTGGCCATTTCTTGTTCAACTCTGTTTTCATCGTGGGGCTGACCGTCGGCGGAGGGCTGGTCGTCAACAGCCTGATCGCCTACGCGCTGGCACGGCTGCGATTTCGGGGGCGAAGCCTGGTGCTGGGCGTCGTCGTGGCCCTGATCATCATCCCCTTCGAGGCGGTGGCGGTGCCGTTGCTCCTCGTCGTCAACCGTTTCGGGTGGCTGGATAGCTACCACGTGCAGATCATTCCCTTCATTGCCGACGCCTTCTCCATCTTCCTCTTCTACCAGTTTTTCATCAGCATACCCAAGGACCTGGAAGAGGCCGCCCTGATAGACGGAGCCAGCCTGTTTCAGATTTACCGGACCATCATCTTGCCCCTCTCCCGCCCGGTCTTTGCCACCGTGGCCATCCTCCAGTTCCTGACGCACTGGGGCGATTTTCTGTGGCCATTGATGGTCACACGCGGGGAAGAATTCCGCCCTCTGCCGGTCGCCATGCAGCAGTTCTTCAGCATGGACCCCAAAATGTGGGGGGACATCATGGCCTTCGCAGCGATGATCACCCTTCCCGTGCTGATCCTTTTCCTGCTCTTCCAGAAATGGTTCGTACAAAGCGTGGCCACCAGCGGCGTGAAGGGATGAGATGTCCGCACACGAAGGCTACCGGCGCGCCCTCGACCTGCTACACCGGGCCCTGACCCCGGCCGGCTTCCTGGCCTCGGTGCGCGACGTGGCCAACTACCGGCGCATTTGGGCACGAGACGGGGTCATCGCCGGGCTGGCCGCGCTGACGACCGGTGACGACGCACTGCACGACGGCCTGCGTCGCACGCTGGACACCCTGGCCGGCCATCAAGGCCCCCACGGCGAAATCCCCAGCAACGTTGGTGAGGATGGGAAACGGGTCAGCTACGGGGGGCGCGTCGGGCGTGTGGATTCCCTGCTGTGGTACGTGCTGGGCGTCTGCCGCTACGCCTCGCGCACCGGCGACGAGGCCTTCGCGGCACGCCACCGGCCGGCCATGGACCGGGCACTTTTCCTGGCCGGCTGTTGGGAATTCAACAACCGTGGGCTCCTCTACGTCCCCCTCTCCGGCGACTGGGCCGACGAATACATCCAGCACGGTTACGCCCTCAGCGAGCAAGTCCTCCACCTGATGGCGCTGGAGGGCTATGGCCGTCTCTTTGGGAGCGACCTACATCGCGAGAAGTCTGCCCACTTGCGGGAACAGCTCGCCGTCAACTACTGGCTCGACGCGCGCAACGTAGGCCACCCGCTGCTCTATCACCCTCTTGCCTACCGCTCGCTGTGCGAATCGGTTCCGCTCCCCGGCTTTTGGCTGGCGACCTTCACGCCGGCCGGCTACGCGCGCCGTTTCGACGGGCTGGCCAACGCGTTGGCCCTGCTCGCCGGCCTGGGGGACGAGACGACCACGGCACAGACCATCGCATCGGTCGAATCTCTCTGCGCCGCATTGGACAGCGACCTGCTGCCCGCCTTCTACCCCCCCATCGAACCCGGCATGTCCGCCTGGAATGGCTTACGTCTCAACCATGTCCATCGCTTCCGCAACTTTCCTCATGCCTATCACAACGGCGGGCTGTGGCCGGTGTGGACCGGTATCTGGGCAGCAGCCCTGACCAAATGGGGGGAGGAGAAGCGGGCCGCACGTCACTGCGCAGCGATTCATCGTGCCAATGCCCTGGGGCTGGGTGAAGAACGGTGGGGCTTCTATGAATTTCACCACGGACGGACCCACCGGCCAATGGGCACCGCCCGCACCACCTGGAGTGCAGCCGGCGCGGTCATCGCCCACAACCGGAAACGGTTCCTAACAGGCAACGGCCTCGCATAAACGACGAGGCCCCGGCCATTGCCGGGTATGCCGCAAAACTGTGGTGAACGGCCCAACCTGATTGCTATTTGTGCCCCCGTGCCTTGGTGGTTCATTGTTCCGCTCGCGACGGATGACAATCCGCCGCCGCAGGGACACGGACTGTCGTCCGCTATGAGTAGGGGCGACCCCTTGCGGTCGCCCTGGGCAAGTGCAAAACCACCCCTACCGGTGCCCCAACGCAAAAATTTGACGGCCACCCTTGCAGGGTATTGACAAAATGATCCGGCGGGTGTAGAATAACGGTGGTGGAAATCCTGGGCCGCGTATTGCCCCAGAGGTCGAGAGATAAGGGCTGGTGGCCAGGGATGCCGGCTGCGGTCTGAAGGGGGACATCTTGCACGGACACGACAGGCCGGGCCGGGCCGGCAAACGAAGGCCCCCAGCCAGGCAAGCACATTGGACAACATGGTCGCAAGGCTGAGCATCTGCACGCACACCGGAACACCGTTGCGCGCGTCGAAGCTCGGCCAGTTCACGTTGAACGAGGCCGGCTAGATGTTCCGGCGGCGTTGGTTACGCGGTGTGCCGATCCAACTTCTGCTGTGGACGACGGTGCCACTCACACTGGCCGTGGTGATCCTCGCCGCGATCGGTGTCGTGGGTCACCAGCGGGCGATGCGCGATCTGGTACAGGCACGAGACAGCCGTGCCGCGCAAATGGCCGCCGGCCGGCTTGCCGACCGGCTCCGGTCTCGTACGGACGCCCTGACCACATTGGCCGGTGAGGTGGCCGGAGGCGAGCCGTACACCCTCAGCCCCGACCCCCTGGCGACAACACTTTTCAAGAACGGCGTGGCAGTCGTGGACCCACCGGCCACGATCCTCATGGCCTGGCCCGCCGAGTCCAATTGGACGCCACGCGTCACAGCAATCCAGTCCCTCATATCCCCCACCCTGAACTCATCGCTGCATGCGTCGCCCGTGATGGACGATCCCGTCACCGGAAAGAAGTTGTTGCTGCTGGCCCAACCGGCCGGTACACACTGGGTGATAGGCGCGATCACGCTCGGGGAACTTGATTTGCAGCCGCTTGTATCGGAACTGGCCGCCGGCACCCAGGTCTGGGCCGCAGTTGTGGACGGCAACGGACGGGTGCTGGCTGCTTCCGGGCCGTCCGCCGGCCGGGAATTGTCCGGCAAAGTCCCGGTGCCGGGAGGCGAGGCCGGCGCGGTCACCACCTCGGTGGCGGGCAATGCAACGGTGGTCGCCTATGCGCCGGTGAAGCCGATCGGCTGGGCACTGATCACCCAGGAGCCGTGGGACGCCGTCGTGGGTCCGCTGATGCGTTTCTCCCTCATCGTGCCGCTGTTGTTGCTCCTGGCGACCCTGGCTGCGGGCCTGACCGTCGCCTTCGGACTGCAATCCATCGTCCGGCCGCTCCAACAATTGGACAGACAGGCGGTTCGGGTGGCGTGGGGCGATTTCGATGCTGTGCAGACCCCGGTCGGTGGAACCCCAGAAATCGAGGACTTGCGCCAGACCTTGCACGCGCTGTCCCAGCAGATCCGGCAGTACCAACAGGGGATGCGGGACTACATTGGGGCCATCACCCGCGGGCAGGAGGAAGAACGCAAACGGCTGGCCCGTGAATTGCACGACGATACAATTCAGTCCCTGATCGCCTTGGGACATCGCGTGGAGATGGCCAGGCGGCAACTGGAACACGATCCCCAACAAGCAGTCGAACGACTGGACGAATTGAAAGACCTGATTCACGGGATTGTTGGCGAGGTGCGCCGTTTCACGCGGGCCCTCCGTCCCATCTATCTGGAAGACCTGGGGTTGCTGCCGGCCCTGGAGATGCTGGTCCGCGATCTGGGTACCAAAACGGAGATCGAGGCGACGCTGCACATCACGGGCACCTCCCACCGGTTGACCGAAGAGTTGGAGTTGACGGTGTATCGCCTTGCCCAAGAGGCGCTGGGCAATGTGGCACAACATTCCGAGGCCCGGCATACCGATGTTCGTCTGCACTACTCGAAGGACGAAGTGGCTCTGACGGTAGCAGATGACGGCGTGGGCTTCGACGTACCGGAGCGGCCGGAAGAGCTGGCGCAACGGGGGCATTTTGGGTTGGTAGGAATGCGCGAGCGAGCGGCGTTGGTCGGCGGCCGGCTGAAGCTGACCTCGTCACCGGAGCAAGGCACACAGGTTGTGGTCACTTTGCCGGCAGTCGATTCGCCAGGGTAGGGCCACCACACCTCAATTCGGGCCGGCCTTCAAAAGCCCTCCCACACCATCTCCCAGACGACTGCCATGCAGGCCGCGTGCGTACGGTCGCGTGCGCCCATCTTGGCCACGATGTTCTGCTGGTGGATACGCACCGTCCAGTAGCTGCGCTCCAGCCGGTCGGCGATCTGCTGTGTGGTGAGACCATGGGAGAGCAAACCCAGCACCTCCCGTTCGCG
>JAADHH010000119.1 GCA_013151955.1 Chloroflexota bacterium | reverse complement strand
AGGAAAAGGAGAAAAATTCGTGAAAATCAGTGAAATTCGTGGCAGAGATTTTCTTGCCCAGAAAACAAGAATCTCGTTGATAAGGTACTAAAAGGGAACCTCATCTCCAGAGATGTTGCCTTCGGCGGGCACTTCTCCGGCAGGGGCACCGGGCGTGGCAGCCGTATCCCCGCGTCCTCCAATGAAACGCACCGACAGCGCACGCACCTCGAAGGAGGCACGCGGTTGGCCGTCCTGCCCCGTCCAGATTCGGGGGCCGCCGGTCTGCGGGTCTGCCGCCATTCTTCCCTCGACCAGCACAGCACGTCCCTTGGAGAGATATTCGTTCACCGTCTCGGCCTGTTTGCCCCACACCGAAATCCGCCACCAAGTGGTCTCTTCGCGTTTTTCGCCGTCCCGGCCGGTCCATTTGCGGTCAGTGGCCATGCTAAAATTCGTAACCGGTGAGCCGTCGGCAGTATAGCGCATTTCGGGGTCTCGTCCCAAACGGCCAACAAGAATGATTTTCTGGTACATGATGACTCCTTTTCTCTGATGAATGATTTATAACGAACAGATGTCCACATTGTAATACAACCGGCCCTCTTTGTCAATCCAACGGCCACTCCAGCCGCCCGATTTCGTGCAGGTCGGAGGGGTCGTAGACGATGACCAACACATCGGTGGCCTTCCCCGGCCCATCCGGTAGGGGAAGATCGTACCCATCGCGGACGATCTCGCCAGCGCGCCAGGCGGTGGTCGGGTAGGCGTTGTGTACGGGAATGCCATCTTGCTGGGCGATCTTTTCTCCCGTCGCGTCCAGCAGTCGCGCCGAAACCTTCAACGAGGTTGGCAGCCGTTCAGCCGGCTGCCAGTAGAGGGTCAAGCGCAACCGGTTGCCGTCACGTCGGGCCAGAGGTTCACGCTGGTAGGCCAGCAGGGCAATGTCGTCGCTCACCGGTTGATCGATGCGATGCACGCTGGCGGGCAGGCCGGACAACGGAGCAGGGAGCACGCGGATCAACGGCCCCTCGACGGCCAGCGCGTAGCGCGATTCGACACCGGGCAGTGGCCGGGTCAGGTACACCGTGCGTCCGGCGGCCATGTTTTCGCGTACCGCGGCCAGGCGGTCGGCCTCGCGGTCGGCGGCGACGGTGCGCAGGTCGGGGCGCAAGCCGGCAGTCTGCTGGAAATAGCGCAAGCGGGTCATTTCGCCCAGAATGCCGATCACGACCGCGCCGTCCGGCAGCGGCTGGTGCAGCGCGTCCAGGCCGTCTTCGTAGACCGCCCACTGATTGCTGCGATCCACTGCACGGAAGGAGGCGGCCCACGATGGCAACATCCCCAGCAGAACGAGGGCCACGAGGAGGCCGCCGGCCGCGCCGGGGTTTTGCCGGTGGAGCCGCGCACCCCATCCTACCAGCATCTGCGCCCCCCAGGCGATGAAGATGGCCACGATGAGAAAGACAGGGATGAAGAAGACCTCTACGTCGGGAACCTGATAGCCCACAGCAAACAGAAGATTGGTCAGGCCGGCCAGCAGAAACAAACCCGCCCGGTGGCGGTCTTGCCGCCAAGCCGCGACAAGGCCGACCGCGGCGAGCGCCCATCCGAGCAGCCCAAACTGTTGCCCGGCCAGCGACAGGTAGTCACCGATGGCATAATGCGGAGCGAGGGGGTTCGCCGAAAAAAAGCTGCCGTAGCCGCTGGCCGTCACCCATTGCCAGAAGCCGGACCACGTGTTTTCGTAGGTCCCGTCCAACGAGGTTATGGACAGACCACGCAAGGGGATGTACAGGTAGAGGAGCAAAGGAGCCAACGCGCTCCCCAGAACGGCTTTCCACGGCGGGCGGGAATCGGCCCATGTGCGGCGGGTCCACCAGAGATAGGCCAAGAGGGCCGGCCACAGGAGCAGAATCGTACGATGGTGGGTCAGGCTCAGGCCCAGGAGTGCGGCCCAGGCATACCACACGCGGTGCGCACCGGCCGGCGCTTCCGGTAAACGAAGCGTGAGGCCCAGCAAGAGTACGACGAAAAGGGCGTGGAGCGTGTAGACCTCGGCGATGGTGGCCTGGGACCAGAAGGTGCGGGAGAAAGCCAGGGCCAGCACACCGGTCAAAACGGCCAGCGCCGGGAGTCCCAGTCGCCGGAGCAGCCAGGCCAGTGACGTGACCGCTCCGGCTGCCGCTACGGCGGAGAGCAGGTTCACGCGGTAGGCCACATCTCCAACGGGCAGCCAGGTAAAGAGCTTGCCCAACAGCGTGTAGAGCGGGTAACCTGTGGGGTGGGCGATGCCGGGCTGAAAGGCTACGAGTTGAAACTCCAGGCTGTCATCGAATAGTGTGGCGATCGTAGGGGCCAGGGTACGCAGGTAGACGGCCAGAACGGCCAGGAACAGCAGGAGGTAAAGTCGGAAGCGATATCTGCTTGAAGTGGAGAGCCTAGGGTAGGGGTGCATGAGCAATGTGTGTGGTGACGGAGGTCATTCATCGTCCTCCCAATCGTTGTCGCCATTATCGTCGTCATCCACATCCCACCACATCACCACGCCGGCGGGCAATTCGGCTTCTTCGGCGTCCTCGGCTTTGTCCAATTCGTCTGCCAATGCCTCCGGTTTGTGCAGAGTCGTATCTTCCGCCGGCTCCGATACCACTTCTTCGCCGGCCGGTTCCTCTGCGGATGCTGGTTGCCCTGCCGGCGGAGACTCCGAGCTCGAAGGGGGTTCCTCGACAGGAGGGGGCACGGCAGCAGCAGTCGCTTCTTCGGGCGAAGAAAGAAGCACGTCACGGGGCCGGCCACCAGATTGCGCCGGGCCAACAACGCCCTGCGCTTCTAGTTCATCCACCAATCGCGCGGCACGATTGTAGCCGATGTGCAATCTCCGTTGCAGAAAAGAAGCGGAAATCTGGTCATGTTGGCGGGCTATGGCCATCGCTTGGGGCAACAATTCGTCCGCACCGTCGCCAGGGATCGTGACCTCGATGTCCCGCCAAGGAACTTCTTCCTGCTCTGGGGCTGCGCTCTCATCGTCCTTCACCTGAGAGATCCAGTATTCGACAAGTGTATCCAGCTCTTCATCTGAGACGAAACAACCTTGCAGGCGTACCGGTGAAGGTGCGTCCGGCGGCAGAAACAGCATGTCGCCGTGACCCAGCAACTTCTCGGCTCCGGGTATATCCAGGATCACGCGGGAATCAACCTGACTGGTCACTGCAAAGCTGATGCGGGCCGGAAAGTTCGCTTTGATCAGGCCGGTAACAACGTCCACGCTGGGACGCTGCGTGGCCACCACGAGGTGGATGCCGGTCGCCCGTGCCATTTGGGCGATACGACAGACGATTCGTTCCACGGCCTCGGGAGCGGACATCATCAGGTCGGCCAACTCATCGATGAGGATCACGATGTGGGGCAATATTTCCTCTTTGTTTTTGGCCACTTTCTCGTTGTAGGTGGCCAGGTTGCGCACTCCAGTCTTCGCAAACCGCTTGTAGCGGTCTTCCATTTCTTGCATGGCCCAAGTTAGTGCGCCGATCACCTGTTCCAGTTCCACAACCACGGGCGCGATCAGGTGAGGGATGCCGTTGAAATTTACAAGTTCAACCATTTTGGGGTCAATCATCAACAGTTGCAACGTCGCCGGTGTATGTTTGAACAACAGGGCAGCGATGATGCTGTTGATGCACACAGATTTGCCGGAGCCGGTCGCTCCGGCGATGAGCAGGTGGGGCATGGTGGCCAGGTCAGCGGCGACCGGTGTACCGGAAACGTTGCGTCCCATGGCGATGCGCAGCGGAGATTTCAGTCGCCGGAAGGCTTGCGATTCCATGACCCTGCGCAGCGACACGAGAGAGATGTCGCTGTTGGGCACCTCGATGCCAATCACCGGGCGACCGGGGATGGGAGCCTCCATGCGCACAGAGGAGGCAGCCAAGGCCAGGGCCAGGTCGTCCGCGAGGGCGGTGATTTTGCTGACTTTGACTTTGCGACGGGTGACATTTCCCGACCGGTCCCGCCGCTCCGTGTATCCGGGTTTCACGCCGAATTGGGTGATGGCCGGTCCCGAGTTGATTTCGACGACACGTGCCGGTACGCCAAAACTGGCCAGCGTCTCTTCGATGACCTTGGCCTTTGCACGCGCATCGGCTGCACTGAAGTTCTGGTCTTCTTCCCTCCGCAGGATGGAAAGGGGTGGGGGCTTCAATTTTCGTTTTCGTGGCCGAGGTCTGCGGTGGGTAGGGGCGGCCGGCGCTCGTGTTGCCGGTGCGGCCGGCGTCGTCGATGCGGCCTTCTGGGCGGGTGCCCCCGCCCGCACCTTTTCCCCGGCCGGCGGTGCGGCTGATTCCGGTTGGGCCGGCGGCGCGGCCGGCTGGGGTTCTGCTATGGTTTCAGCCGGGGGTGGCGGCGCAATCTCTTCGTCCAACTCGGGTAGCCGCAAGGCGCGCAGGCGGTGAGCCAAATTCGCCGCACTGTCGGCGCGGCGCTCCAGCCAGTTTCCAATCTGTGTGGCCGTTATGTCAAACGAGAGGATAATGCCTATGCCTGTCAAGGCGAGCAATATGCCGAGGCTGCCCAGCACACCAAAGTGGTCTGTGAGAACGCTCTCCAGGGCCCAGCCGATGACTCCACCACCCCGCCCCTGGCTGGCCAGGAGATACGAGTCGCGCCCAGGGGCGATCAGGTGTAGCAGGCCCAAGAATGTGAGCAGTAGAATCTCTGCCCCCGCTATTTTTCGTGCTGTCAGGTGCGGTACTTCGTTTCGACGAGCAACGATAAGGGCCAGTCCGCCCAGTACCATAACGGGTGCCAGGGCGTAGGCACCCCATCCAAAAAAGAAGTGAAGTATCGCGGCCCAACGCGAGCTCAGTGTGCCAGGGGTAATCGAGAAGAGCGCCAGGAGGGAAACAACACCTACGGTAACGAGGAGCAACCCCACGATATCCCAGCGTGCATCAAGCCCCAGGGGAACGGCGGGCTGCTCTTGGTTGATTACCTCGTCAGCCGGCGGTGGGGAAGACATCTCCATCAGGCAACTCTGCATTCAAAGAATGGTCATAGACTCGGCGCAGGCTCAATCCCAAACGATGGGCAGCGCTATCGATGTGTAGTATGCGGGTTGTGATCACCTCTTCTTCTTGCACCACATTGCGCGGATGCAAGAAATTTCCTTCCGCCAGCTCGGAAATGTGTACCAGACCTTCTAACCCATTTTCGATCTGCACGAACGCGCCAAAATCTACGACGTTCGTGACTGTTCCGGAAACCAGTTGGCCCACATGATAGCGCTCTTCGACACCGGCCCAGGGGTCTGGCCGCAATCGTTTGAGGCTGAGCGCTACCCGTTTCCGGTGAAAGTCTACGTCCATTACGTGTACCGTAACTTCTTGGCCCGGCTCGAGAAGGTCACGGGGATGATCCACTCGATTCCACGACAATTCCGAAACATGAATGAGTCCATCCACGCCCCCCAGGTCCACAAATGCCCCGAAATCACACAAATTGCTCACGCGACCTTTGTAAACGTCCCCCGGTTTGATAGACCGGAGTATTTTGTCTGGGCACCTTCCCTCCCATTTGGCCGCCCTTTCAGAGAGGATTACTTGTTTTGATTCGGGATCAAGTTCGATAATCTTCAGGGCCAACACTTCGCCAACCCGGCTATTCAAATAGGAATCGCGCCCTACACGCATTTGGTTTTTGTCTACCACCAACTGTGACGCCGGTACAAAGCCTACGATGCCATGGCATTGCACCAAGAGACCACCACGGTTGCAACCTTCCACGGTCAACTGTAGAATGTTGCCTCGATTGTAGTGCTCTTCCAGGGATTGCCACTCTTCCGTGCCGTTCTGTGGGCCAACATCTTCCCCACTGTGGGCACCATTATTCCATGTTGTCGTTTTGCCAACCGAGAGACCGGATGGCGCAGGCCAGACTGTTGGTGGTGGCGGAGGAGAGGGGGAACTGGCCGAATAACCTTGTTGCAAAATGGCTTGCCAATAACCTTCGTTGTCTTGAGGCCATACTTTTCCTTCTAGGTCCGTTTCCATGATTTCCACGTGCTCCTACTATCAAACGCTTTCTCAGGAAGTCCTGTCTTAAAATATGCAAACCCCTTATCCACTTGATTCCTTCTCAATAACCTGGGGAACGCCCCCCGGCCCCCAATTCTGGGGGAGCACATTCCCCCCAAAGTTGGGGGGTTAGGGGGGCACGACGGTCCACTCACCCCGAATTATTGAGAAGATACCTTGATTCAAAGAAAAGCTTGTTTTTCCCTCCGAATCACCTCCCTCACCTGTGTTTGCTTTGAAAACAGTCGTCAGTGGCCAGTCGTCAGAACGTGTTGCGTGTTGCTTGCCCATTGAAAATTGACATTTGATCATTGACCATTGCGCCTGCAATTTTCATCCTTGGTGGCGAGCAGCCGCTCATGGTTGGTGAAACCATCTTTCTTCGTTTTTCCAGTCCTTATGGTATCTTCTCATCTTCTCAATATTCCGGGGCGAAGAAGTTCGACTTTTACCAAAAGTCGAACTTCTGGGTCGCCCCACCCCGTTTTATTGAGAAGATACGTTCTTATGGCAAAAAAAACAGTCCCGTTGTTAGCCCTTGTGGGTAACAAACAAGACCATCATTGGGTGTACCGGTAACCCATTCATCCGGTGAGGTAATAATTTGGGAAGAGCGCAAGGGCAACCATCGTTGATCGGATTTGGGACACACCACAATTCCATCAGCAACCCGGCCTCCAAGATTGGTGAATCTGTTCAACCTTCATCTATTATATTCCAGTTCTGACAGTATGTCAAGACCGTGGTTCTCCGTGTGTATCCGTCATGATGTTGTGGGGGATCCCGGCGTGCCGGCGTTGTACTGGCTGCCGCCCGTGCGGGTACCCCCTTTATCTGCCTGCTCCCCCTCTCCCCCACAGGAAGGAAAAAGGGAGAGCAGGCGTGGGTGTTTGACGGTGCGAGCTTGGGGCGCGTTCCTACGGATACACGCCGCGCAACTGGGTAGCTGTCGCCACCCGGCCGATAGCCAGGATGTAGGCAGCGGTGCGCATGTTCACGTTCCGTTCCTGCGCAACAGCCAGCACATCAGCAAAGCTGTTGACCATGATTTGTTCCAGGTTCTTGTTGACTTCGTCCTCCTCCCAGAAGAACGACTGCAGGTCTTGGACCCACTCGAAGTAGGAGACGGTGACCCCGCCGGCATTGGCCAGGATGTCCGGCACGACGAAAACGCCCTTGTCGTAGAGAATGGCGTCCGCTTCAGGTGTTGTGGGGCCGTTCGCCCCCTCCGAGATGATGCGGGTCCGAATGCGGTCCGCATTGTCAGCGTGGATTACCTCTTCCAAAGCGGCCGGCACCAGAATCTCGCATTCCAGCTCGAGCAATTCCTCGTTGGTGATGGTGTCCGCTTCAGGATAGCCGACGACGGAACCGGTCTCGCGCTTGTGCTGCCGGACTGCTGACAAGTCCAGGCCGGCCGGGTTGGTGATCCCGCCACGCGAATCGCTCACGGCGATAATGCGGCTCCCCAACTCATTTTGGATCAATTCGGCGCCGATGGAACCGACATTGCCAAACCCCTGCACGGCAACCCGCGCCTCGCCCAAGTCAACGCCCAGGTGATGGGCAGCCTCCCGGGCCGCGAACATCACGCCCCGTCCGGTCGCTTCCCGCCGGCCCAGCGAGCCGCCGATTTCCACCGGCTTGCCGGTGACCACGGCCGGAATAGAATGCCCCTTGGTCATGCTGTAGGTGTCCATGATCCAGGCCATGGTCTGGGATGTTGTGTTTACATCTGGCGCGGGGATGTCCGATTCCGGGCTGATGAACATGATGATCTCGCTGGTGAAACGGCGGGTCAGTCGTTCCAGCTCGCCGTCCGACATTTCCTTGGGATTGCAAACGACACCCCCTTTGGCGCCGCCATAGGGGATGTTGACCACGGCGCATTTCCAAGTCATCCACATGGCCAGTGCGCGTACCTCGTCCAGCGTAACGTCAGGATGGTAGCGGATGCCCCCCTTTGCCGGCCCACGCGTGATGTCATACTGCACGCGATGCCCTGTGAACATGCGTAGACTGCCGTCGTCCATGCGCACCGGGAAGTTGACGGTAAGCTCCCGTTTGGGCAGGCGCAGTTTGGCCTTGATACCGTCATCTATGTCCAGATACTGCGCGGCTAAGTCAAACTGCGACTGCGCCATTTCAAAGGGGTTAAACTTTTCTTCTTTGTCAGACATGGTAATACCTCCTCATTGAGTTTGGGCACAAATCGGGCCACCATGGCCCCAGCGTGCCAAGCTTTTTTAGCGACGGTAGCTGTAGGCTATCGCGCTTGTTCGCTAATGGGTTTAGCACCGCAGTAAGTCTCCACAAAACCACGCTTATCCATGGCATTTTGAATGATTGCAGCCATTTCAGGGTACGGGAATACCAAGTTGCTTGCAAATACGTCTTGCCGTGTAGGTTGGTATTTCCCGATGGCGCGGAACCGAAGCGCGACGGTTTGTAATAGGATCCTCCCAATCGAATGTTCACTGCCTTCACGTACAAATCGACAGCCATGTTGTTGCAAATGCCGTAGTAGGTCACGCCTCTTCATGGCGTTGCAACTTGTGGAACCAGGGTCACTTGGTTCGCTGCCGTCAACAATAAATAGATCGGTTCCTCCAGATCGGCGTTAGGATCTGTGCTGTTGGGATCGGGGTGGGGCAGTGATTCGCCATACAGCAAGTTGGTCTCTGCCATGTCCGCTAACGCACTGGCTAATAGCCGGCGAGTCTCTGCTAAATTCGGGCCGTACGTGATTACGCCCGGAAAATCCAGCACCTCACCGTGTACGCCTTCATCAAGAACTTTGTACATAGCTTTATAGACTATCATCTGCCCTCCTGTTATGAAGGTAACGTGTCGGGTGTCAAGTATCAAGTGTCAAGTGTCAAGTAAAACGTGATGCGTGATGCGTAAGACGCAATACGTTTCACGTCCCGCCATTTTCATCCTTGGTGGCGAGCAGCCGCTCATGGTGACTGCTTTGAAAATAGACGGTGTGTTGCACGTTGCGTTGACCATTGCAAGTTTACAATTGACAATTGACCATTAACTTCGCTCACGCAATGCCTCCTGCAGCAAGCGGTTGACCACTTTCGGGTTCGCTTTGCCGCGCGTGGCCCGCATGACCTGGCCGACGAGGAAACCGAGCGCCTGCTTCTTGCCCTCCAGGTATTCGCGCACCGGTTTGGGGTTGTCGTCCAGCACTTGCCGGATCACGCTGGCGAGCGCGTGTACTTCGCTGATCTGCGCCAATCCCTTGGCTTCGACAATTTGCTCCGGCGATTGTCCGGTGCGGAACATCTCATCCAGCACGCTTTTGCCGGCGTTGGCATTGATGAGGCCCTGTTGCACCAACCGGATCAGGCCGACCAAAGCGGTTGGCGAGAAGTTCACGCTCTCTATGCCGGCGTTTTCCTCCTTCATCAGGCGGAAAAGTTCGCCGGTGACCCAGTTGCTGATCACTTTGGGCGTGATCTCGGTCTCGCCTACGGTCCCAATTTCCACGGCCTGCTCATAGAACCCGGCAATGTCGCGGTCGGCGGTCAGGACGCCGGCGTCATAAGCCGAGAGTTCGTAGTCGCGCACAAACCGCTGGCGTTTTGCTTCGGGCAGCTCGGGGATACGCTCGCCGATTTCGGCAACCCAGGCCGGTGCGACCTCCAACGGTGGCAAATCCGGTTCCGGGAAGTAGCGGTAGTCGTGCGCTTCTTCCTTGCTGCGCTGCGATACCGTGCGGTTTTCCGAAGAAACCCAGCCGCGCGTTTCCCGTTCAATCGGCTCGCCGCGCGTGAGCAGTACCGACTGGCGGACCAGTTCATATTCGAGGGCAAGTTTGACGGCGCGGAACGAGTTCATGTTCTTCACTTCGACCGGTACGCCCAGGACTTCCTCGCCTTGGCGCCGCACAGAAATGTTCGCGTCACAACGAAAGGCGCCGGCCTCCATATCGGCGGTAGAAACGCCCAGGTAGCGCAGAATCATGCGCAGTTGGACGAGGTATTCGCGGGCCTCTTCCGGCGAGCGAATGTCCGGCTCGGAAACGATTTCCATGAGGGGTACGCCGGAGCGATTGAAATCTACCAGGCTGGCCTCTTCCACATGGTAGAGCCGGCCGGTGTCCTCCTCCAGATGAACGCGCCGAATGCCCACGCGCTTCCGTTCGCCCTCCACATCGAACGCCAGATATCCGTTGATCGCCAGTGGCAAATCGTACTGGCTGATCTGGTAGCCCTTGGGCAGGTCGGGGTAGGGATAGTTCTTGCGATCCCATTTTGTGTGGGCGGGAATCTGGCAGTGCAGCGCCATCCCGGTCATGATCGTGAACTCCACAGCCTTGCGGTTGATCACGGGAAGCATGCCGGGCATACCCAGACAGACCGGGCAGACGCGCGTGTTCGGTTCCGCGCCGGCGTAGTCCGCGCTGCACGAGCAAAACATCTTCGATTTTGTCAGCAACTGAGCGTGTACTTCCAGCCCAATCGCTGCTTCGTATTCAGCCATGCGGTCTAACCTGTTATGAAAATAGACGGCTTTCCGGCCCCCCTACCCCCCCAATCCTGGGGGGAACCATCCGACTCCCCCCAAAGTTGGGGGGCCGGGGGGGCTTCCGACGCCTGCTGCCCTATTTTCGTCCTTGGTGGCGTGCAATCGCTCATGGGCACTGTTATGAAAATAACGTGTCACGTGTCAAGTAAAACGTGATGCGTGATGCGTAAGACACAATACGCAATACGTTTCACGTCTTCACGTTTCACGTTCTCCCTATCTCTATCTCAACCCTCCATCTTCCACCGTTCATCCTTCATCATTTTGCATTCATCGTTCTAGGGTCGCCCACCGCTCGGCGACTTTCACCGCTGATAGATGGAACGCAATTCCTCCAGCGTACTCACGGTCTTCACCCCCTGATGAATCGCGCGTAATACATCCAAGTCCTCGATCTTGCATATCTCCGGCAGTAGGTCGAGACCCTTGCGGCCAAAACGAATATCCAAAGCCACCTCGATCCCGGACAGCAAGCCCCGTTGCAAGCCCTGCTGCAGGCCCTGCTGCAGGCCCTGCTGTAGGCCCTGCTGTAGGCCCTGTTCGACCCATTTCTCCGCAATCGTAGCCATCAATGTGCCTCCTTCCGGTACAAATTCTTCCACCACTTTCCTCAATCGCTCTTCCTTGATCTTGTCCGTCCCACGCGCTAGGTAGCGCAATAACGTTTCTAGGTACTCTAATCCCGTCTCCTCCCCTCACTTTGCATATCGCCGCACGAACGATTCCATGCGTCCCAAGGCCTCTTCGATGTCGGCCAGGGAGGCGGCGTAGGCACAACGCACATAGCCCTCTCCACTGGCACCGAACGCGCTGCCCGGCACAACCGCCACTTTCTCCTCGAACAGCAGCCGGTCGGAGAACTCTTCGCTGCCCAAGCGGGTACGCTCGATGGAGGGGAAGGCATAGAAAGCCCCATGTGGCTCGAAACAGGGCATACCCACATCGTTCAACCCCTGCACGATGACCTGCCGGCGCTGGTCGTACTGGTGGACCATGTCTTGCACGGCATCTTCACCACTGCGCAGCGCTTCAATCGCTGCAATCTGGCCGGTGGTCGGCGCGGACATGATGATGTACTGGTGAATCTTGCGCATACCCTTGAGCAAATCTGCCGGCGCAGCCACATATCCCACACGCCAGCCGGTCATGGCATAATCCTTGGAGAAGCCCCCCATGAGGATGGTGCGATTGAGCATGTCCTTCAGGCTGGCAAAGCAGACGTGGGGCATGTGGTAGACCAACCGGTCGTAGATTTCGTCCGATAGCACGATCAAGTTGTACTGCTCGGCCAGCCGGGCAATGTCCTCCAGCATTTCCCGCGGCATGACTGCTCCGGTGGGGTTGTTCGGATAGCCGATCAGAATGGCCTTCGTGCGGGGTGTGATAGCCGCTTCGATTTCTTCCGCCGTCACACGGAAATTGTGTTCCACGTATGTCGGCACCGGCACCGGCACACCGCCGGCAAAGATCACCGAGGGATTGTAGGCGACGAACGACGGCTCCGGAACGATGACCTCGTCGCCGGGGTTTACCAGCGCGAGCATGGCCAGGTGCAATGCCTCGGATACCCCCACGGTGATGAGAAGCTCGTCCTGTGGATCATACGTGACACCGTATAGCTTCTGCAGGTGTTTAGCCAGAGCCTCTCGTAGCTCCAGAATGCCTGCGTTGGATGTGTATGCTGTCTCCCCTGCTTCGAGCGATGCGACCCCTGCGTTTAGGATGGGGGCCGGGGTGACGAAGTCGGGCTCACCGACTCCCAGGGAGATGACGTCATCCATGGTGGCAATGACGTCAAAGAACTTACGCAGACCAGATGGTGGTACAATTGAGACTCGCTTGGCTAAACGTGACAAAGTTTCCCCTCCTGTTCCTCTCGTATCAGAGTAAAGTATCCAGCGGTTGATGAGGCAGTCCAAAAGTTTCGGCCACCGCCGGATACGTTATTTGGCCGCGATAAACGTTGACCCCTTTTGCCAGGGCGGGGTCTCGTTGAACTGCCTCTTTGAACCCACGATTTGCCAATTCTATGACATAGGGCAATGTGGCGTTGGACAACGCAAACGTCGAGGTGCGCGGTACGGCCCCCGGCATGTTGGCCACACAGTAGTGCAGCACATCGCCCACGAAGAACGTCGGATCGCTGTGTGTGGTGGGGTGAGTCGTTTCCACGCAACCACCCTGATCCACGGACACATCCACGATGACGCTGCCCGCTTTCATGGTTTCGACCATCTTTCGGGTGACGACATGCGGCGTCTTCGCCCCCTTGACCAGTACAGCACCAATGACCACATCGGCGTAGCTCACGGCGTCGGTAACGTTGCGCAGATTGCCGCTGAGCGTGGTCAAGCTGCCGTGCAAGATTTGCTCCAGATATTCCAGACGCTCCAGACTTTTGTCGATCACTGTGACGTGAGCGCCCATGCCTATGGCTACCTGCGCCGCGTTGGTTCCCACCGTGCCTCCCCCCACAACGACCACATCGGCCGGCCGGACGCCCGGAATGCCGCCGAGCAGTTTGCCCCGTCCGCCGTTGATCTTTTCCAGATAGCAGGCCGCCACCTGGATGGCCATGCGGCCGGCAACCATACTCATCGGTATGAGCAGAGGCAAGGTCCTGTCGTCTCGCTCGACCGTTTCATAAGCGATGCCGGTGACGCCCCTGCCGGTCAATTCACCGGTCAGCTCTTTTGCCGCTGCCAGATGAAGATAGGTAAAAAGGAGCAATCCCTCCCGCAAGTAGGGATACTCACTCCGCAACGGCTCCTTCACCTTGAGAATGAGGCCGGCCCGCTGCCAAACCTCGGCTGCGCCGTCGAGAACACGCGCTCCGGCTGCTGCGTACTCGTCATCGGAGAAGAGGCTGCCCTCGCCGGCGCCGGCTTCTACCAGCACCTTGTGTCCTTCGTGACGCAATGCTTCCACGCCCCCCGGTGTTATGGAAACCCGATTTTCGTTGTCCTTGACTTCCCGTGGAATTCCGATGATCATCTTTGATCCTCCTTATGTTATTGTTTTCAATCGCCATTGATCATTCGCTTCCAGATATGCCAGATGGAAGCGTCCACCTTCATTTGTGCGCACGCGAAAGTGCGGGCCTTGCGGTTCCTGCCAGGCACGTTCCACTTCCTCCACATCATACTGGCGGCCTGCCCACCGAAAAGAGGTCGGGCGTTGGGCGTACGTGTGGCCTGAATAGCAGCGTACGTGTACGGTTTCGCCGTTCACCGTTCTTATTCACTCAACCAGTCGTCAATCTGGGACGTATCGCCCACATTCAACCTTTTCAAGTTGCTGCGCACGTGCGCGTTGTTGCCGATCAACGAGTGTGACAACATGGCCGTCTCGATCCGCGAGCCTTCGTTGACGATGCTATCCTTGATAATCGAATGCACCACTTCGCTGCGATTTGCCAGACTCACGTATGGGCCGATAACCGAGTTGGTGATCCGGCAACCCTCGCCCACGCTGACATACGGGCCGACCACAGCGTTCTCGACCTTTGCCGACGGCGCGATGGAAACCGGCGGGATGATGATGGCCCGTTCCGACGACTGGCCGTCGGTGACCGTCTTGCGCAACAGGTAACGGTTCGTCTGCAACAGGCTTTCCGCCGTGCCACAATCTTCCCACACGTCAATCGTCCAAGCGTTCAAGCGTGTGCCGCGATCCACCATCAGTTGTAAGGCGTCGGCCAGGTAGTACTCCCCCTGGGTCTGCTGCCCCTGGCGAATCAATTCATCAATGCAATCGAAGAGCAGGGCATAGTCCTTGATGTAGTACATGCCCACCACCGCCAGGTTGGAAACAGGCTCGGAGGGTTTCTCCACGAAGCGGGTGATGGTGCCGTTGTTATCGAGCGTGACCACGCCGAAGCGGCGGGGGTCTTCCACCTCCTTGACGTAGATGACACCGTCCGCCCTTACCCTTTCCAGCGAGTCGAGGTCGGCCTCGAAGATTGTGTCCACGAAAATGATCAGCATCGGGCCGGTGATGTGTTCGCGGGTCAGGCGAATGGCGTGCGCCTGGCCGCGCAGCTCCTTTTGGGTCACGTAGGCCGTCGGGAAGTCATAGTTGTCGGCGACATACGCTTTGATTTGCTCCCCCAGGTAGCCGACGATGAAGACCATCTTCTCGATGTCCAGGCCAGTCAGCTTGTCCAGGATGTGGCCGAGCACCGGCTTGCCGGCGACACTGACCAGCGGCTTCGGTTTTGTGTGCGTGTGGGGCCGCAGGCGTGTGCCCAGCCCTGCTACCGGAATGACTATTTGCATATTCTACGCTCCTCATTGAGACAAATTAGGTCTAGACGGCTTTGAAAACAGACAACGTATTGCGTATTGCGTAATCCGTCGCTCCCCGTCTCCCGTTCATCATTCATTATTCCGCGTTCCTCATTGTGGATTCGCTCCATGCTCTATTGCCGGCCGGCGGGTGTGCCAGCCGGTAGTCTGTTCATAGGCGTGGGCTGCACGCAGAATCGTCGCTTCGTCGAAGGCGCGCCCCTGGAATTGCAGGCCCACCGGCAGTCCGCCGGCAAATCCACAGGGCACCGATATGCCCGGCAACCCGGCCAGGTTGAGCGAGATGGTGAAGATGTCGGTCAGGTACATTTGCAACGGATCGTCCACGTGCTTGCCGATGGGGAAGGCCACGGCCGGCGTGGTCGGCACCGCCAGCAGGTCGCACTGCTCCAGGGCGCGGTCGAAATCCTGGCGGATCAGCGTGCGTGCTTTGAGTGCTTGCAGATAATAGGCATCGTAGTAACCGGTAGAGAGCGCATACGTGCCGAGCATGATGCGCCGCTTGACCTCCGCACCGAAGCCTTTGCCCCGGCTGTCGCGGAACATGTCCCAGATGTCGCCCCCTTCTTTGCGCAGCGAAAGGCCAAAGCGCACGCCGTCATAGCGGGCCAGGTTCGCCGAGGCCTCTGCCGTGGCGATCAGGTAGTAGACGGGCAGCGCGAATTGGGTATGGGGCATATTGACCGGCACGATCTGTGCGCCCAATTCCTGCAAACGGTCGAGTGCTGCGAGGACCGCTTGTTCCACCGCTGGCTCCATACCGCCGACAAAGTACTCCTCCGGTTTGCCGATGCGCAACCCCGAGAGGTCGTTGCCCTGTGTCTGCAACAGGGTGCGGTAGGGCGGCACGGGTTCGTCCACGGAGGTCGAGTCTTGGGGATCATGGCCGGCGATGACTTCGAGCAGGATCGCCGCGTCTTCGACATTGCGGGCCAGCGGGCCGATCTGGTCGAGCGACGAGGCGAAGGCCACCAGCCCGTAGCGCGAGACCCGCCCGTACGTCGGTTTCATGCCGACGACGCCGCACAGCCCGGCCGGCTGGCGAATGCTCCCCCCCGTATCGGAGCCAAGCGCGCCGGCGCATTCGCCGGCAGCCACAGCAGCAGCAG
>JAADHH010000159.1 GCA_013151955.1 Chloroflexota bacterium | reverse complement strand
TCTGTAGGACACAGATTCTCACAGAAAAACAGAGATAAAACATTCAGAAAAATCTGTGTGCGAAGCCTGTGTAAATCTGTGTCCCCTGTCCTTTTGTCAACTGCCCCGCAAGGGGCCACATTTTCTGAGCGAAGTCTCGGACAATGCGTAGAATCCTTACCCTGCCCCCAGAATTGAAATACACCCAAACCACTCTCGGTAACATTATCATTTGACTGGACACGACCGGCGCTTCGACAAACTGCGAGCTTGTGCCGTTATGTGCGGAGAGGGGCTGCGCGGGGGCAATTACTCTTGCGCGGGGAGCGCCACGACGATCACGCGATGGGTATTGTTTGTGTAGGGCCAACAGGTGACCAAGGTCAGGCGGATGTCGTTACTCTTGGCAATCCAGCGGGCATTTTCCTGCCGCTTCGATGCAGGTTCCCCTTTTTCTTTCAGGATCATCGTGCGGCGTACCGTGTATGCGTAGCGCTGGTTGCCGGCGTAAAGGTAGATGGTGTCTCCCAGCTTCAGGTCCACCACGTGCCGAAAGACTTCCCCTTTGATGTTGTGATGCCCGCTGAGCACGGTGTTGCCGACGGCTCCGGGGTATGCACTATTCTTGTGCCAGCCGGCGGCGTAGTCTGCCACAATCCAGTTGGCAACTTTCTTTCCGTTCACCTCTTTCACGGTCCAGCCCACCGGCACGACCGGTGCGTCCAGTCCGATGGCAGGGGCCACGATGCGGCTGGGCGGCGAAGTAGCGGGCGCCATCGCCGGTTGCGTGACTGGTGCGTTGGCGGCCGGTTCAATCGTGGGCACGGGCGAACCGGGCACGTTGGCCGGCAAGGGCAAGAAGGTGGCGATCGGCGTTGGCGGGGGTGGCCTGGGTGTGGGGGGCGATGTAGCCGTCCCGGTCGGCGTGGCGGTGGGCAAGGGCGTGTTTGTGACCGTGGCCGCCGGCGTGAACGTCGGCGAAGGCGTCGCCGTGGCTGCGGGAGTCATGGTTGGTGAAGGGGCGGAGGTTCCGAAGAGGAGTGCGGCCAAGCGCTCCCCCCCGGCGGCCGGGAAATAGCCGGCTGCCTCGAGACGAGATGGCTCGATGCGGCGGGCAAGATCGGCCACGCCATTATGCCACATCAGGTATCCTCCCAGGAGTACAGCCAGGGACGAGAACCCGATGGCCATGGCCAGGAAAATGCCGCTAAGAAGGCGTGAGAAAATTTGGCGACCGGACGATGGCGAAGATGGGGCTGTCTGGGCGGGTCGAGCAGGGGGGGCGGTATCGCGCACAGGGCGCATGGCGGCGGACTGTGGTGGATTGAGGGTTATGGTCCTTTCCCTTTCCTCCAACCGCTTGAACCCACGAACTTTGAAACGCGGGCAGACCGTCCAGCGCATAGATATGCAGTAACGCGCCTGATATGTCTGGGGCACCCGATTTTTGCTGCCACCTACGTAGCAGCGGTTTTCGTAGTGCGGGAATGCCAGGCATGTGTTCGGATCGTCTATACTGCCGAGTAATGGGCACAACGGCCGACGTTCCATCGTTCCCCTTACGCCCTTTCAGAAAATCTGTACTGTAAATGGAAATGTTTTTGCAAAAGATGCGTCCAATTTATGATACCACATCTCAGCAAAACTGTCAATAGAACTTTTCGCCCAAGAAAGAAAAGAAGGAGTGAAGTGAGAAGTTCAACTTCTCCGAGAAGTTGAACTTCTCAGGTCGTTGGCGCGGCGGGGGAAAAGTTTTGCTCCTTCGATGATTTCGCGAACCAACTCTTCTTGTCGAAAAGCCATGACATGCACGCCGGCCACTCCCTGAATCTGGCGCACTTGTTGAATGATTTCGATGCAAATCTGTTTGCCCTCTTCTTGTTGCTTGTTCTTTGGAGTCTGGTGCAAGCGGTCCACAATTTCATCGGGGATGACGACGCCGGGCACGCGCGTCCTCAGGAACTCGGCCGCTTTTGCGGAGCGCAAAGGGCCCACGCCCACCAAAATGAATGTTTGCTCGTGAAGTCCCATGTCGCACACTTGCTGCATGTACGCCTTGAGCCGGGGCATATCGAAGCAATATTGCGTTTGAATGAAGTCGGCACCGGCCGCGATCTTCTTTGCGAGGCGATGGGGCCGCCAATCGAAAGGAGGTGCGAACGGATTGGCCGCAGCACCCAGGAAGAGGCGGGGCGGTACGTCCAGCTTGCGACCGCTCAGGAAAACGCCGTTATCACGCATGGTCCGGGCGATGCGTAGCAACTGGATCGAGTCGAGGTCGAACACCGGTTTTGCGCCCGGCTGGTCTCCCACACTCACATCATCACCGGTCAGGCAGAGGACGTTGCGCACACCCATCGCTGCCGCGCCCAGCAGGTCTCCTTGAATGGCGATACGGTTGCGGTCCCGGCAGGAGACTTGAAACACGACTTCATAGCCGGCGCGTTTCAACAGCGCACAGATTCCCAGGCTGGACATGTGACAATTCGCGCCGGCAGCATCGGTGGCATTGATGGCGTCCGTAACTTCGGCCAGCACCAGGGCGTTTTCGTAAACGGCTTGGGGGTCGGCGCTATCGGGCGGATTTAGTTCAGCCGTGACTGCGAACAAACCTGCTCGTAAAACTCTTTCCAGACGACTGCCCGATTTCATGTCCAATTCAATCACCGACTTTCCAGCCTTTGGGGGTTTCTTTGTCAATTCTCTGGAGCATATTCAGCCAGGAAGAGGTGCCTTGCAACGCGCGATTGACCGGCGGTTGAACCTCTCGCATCTCGTCGCCATACCACTTCATGGTTTGCGAACGCAGGTAGGCTTTCGTCCACACACAATCCATTTCCGGTTTCACCTCGCATTTGCCGTTGGACCGGACGCCGCCGCAGGGGCCATTGCGCAGATTCTTGGGGCAGGTCATCGGACAGGTCATCCCCGTGGAATGGAGTATACATTGGCCGCACATCTGACAATCCCAGACAGCGCCTTTCAGCACTTCCTCACCAAACACGAATAGAGGTTGCAGGCGTGGGAAGCCGAGACGGGCAAGCAACGGCGATGTGCGGAGCATCATGCGCTCGGTCCAGCGATAGGCCAGTTCCAGGGCGTGCGTGTGGTCGACTAGGGACACTGGTTTACTCCTTCGATTTCATGGCCATCAGTTTTTTGGCGATGTCAACGCCGGTCGCGGAGTCCAGGCCATACGCGTCGGCGCCAATCTCTTCGGCCCAGGCTTCGTTGACCGGCGCACCCCCGATCATCACCTTCACTTTGTCGCGCAGCCCTTCTTCCCCCAACGCTTCGATGACTGTGCGCATGTAGGGCATGGTCGTGGTCAACATCGCCGACATTCCCAAAATGTCTGCTTCGTGTTCTTGCACCGCGGCCGTGAACCGTGCTGCATCTATATTGATGCCCAGGTTGATCACCCGGAAACCGGCACCTTCCAGCATCATGGCTACCAGGTTCTTGCCGATGTCGTGGATGTCTCCCTTGACCGTGCCGATCACAAACGTTCCGGTGCGCGCTGTACCGGTATTGACCAACAGGGGTTCGAGCAAAACCATGGCGGCCTTCATCGCTTTCGCGGCCATCAATACTTCGGGGACAAAGAGTACGCCATCGCGAAAATCGTCACCCACGACCGACATGCCAGCGACAAGCCCATTGTTCAGAATCTCTCCGGGGGAGATGCCCCGGTCCAAGGCCTCTTGCGTGGCATCGGCAACCTGTTGGGCCATGCCGTCATACAGGTCATCGGCCATGTTCTCCAGCAGTTCTTCATTCGTAAGGTTTTTCATTCGTTATCCTTGTCATTTGATTTGTCATTGCGAGCTGAGCGTTTCGGATAATAATCGAGCGGGCATATTGCTTTGGCCTTGCTGTGGAGTTGTCTCCGGTTCTCTTTTGTAGAACATCCTTCCCACACGGCGGATGTGGTCAAGCACGTCCGGGTCTCTGATATAGCGGTAAACGGAGAGGTCCATCGTATAGGGCAGGAGCAGGTCGTCCAGCTCATCCATGATTCGATAAAGCACACTCAAGCTTAAATCCTCCTCACCGCGCAGCGTGAGGTCAATATCCGAGCCCCTTTTGTAATTGCCTTTGGCGCGTGAGCCGTACAGGATGGCTTGTTCCACTTGCGGGTAACGCGCCAGCACGCCACAGATTTCTTGGATGGTGCTTTCTTTCAAGCCAAAACGGGACTTCACGGGGTCTGCTCTTTCAGCGACTGCATTCTTGCCTGGAGTGCCAGAAATTCAGGGTAATACGAGTTGACAATGGCCGTGGCGATCTGTCTTGCCACCTCTTCATTGTATGTATGACTGGTCAAAGTTCGGCTGCGTATCATGTCCATCCAGGTTTCACCGTTGATGATCAAGCCACGCTTGAATGCCAGGCGAAAGGAATCACGGCTGCCGTGGATGTTGGTCTCTCCCTGCGCTTCGAAGTAATCCTTCAAGGTATTCCACGCCAGTTCATAGGTGTATTCAAACGCCTGGATTAACCCCTGTTCTTCCAGTTCATTCAGCGTGCCCTTTTCAATGAATTTTCTCAATTGACTCAGCGCTTTAGAAAAATGGTTGAGCCGTTGAACCCAACGAATATCCTGTTCCGTCATAGCACCCTTCTGTAAAGCTCAACCTGGCGAATGAATTCGCGGCTACTGTTGCAAAACCGACCACCGTCGGTTCGATCTCCAGTCGGCGAAGGCTGACGTGGCGATGGTTGGCGTGATTTCAATCGCCAGCCACCGGAGCGTTGTCCTTCTCACCGACTACGGAAATCCTGGCCGGGCGAAACGGCATAACTCTGCGTTACGGGCAGATAAAGGCGATATTGTGGGGCCCAGACAACATGGTGCAAGCGGTTGTTGTTCTCGATGGCCTCGGAAAACTGGTTGTCAGGGTCTACGGCGGCGGTAATGTCCAGCCGCTGGCCGGGATTGAGCGTCACATTGGGCCAGGACAGGGTGATGTCGGCCCCGGCCCCGTAGCGCCACATCGTGTCGCTGATGACCTGATCGCTGCCGATCTGTTGTCCGCCCTGATCGGGGTCTCCATCCCAAAAACGGACCGTAACGTTTGAAACGGGTGTTTCCCCACGGTTGGCAATGCGCGCTTGCAGGGTAAAGGTGACCGGTTGGGCCGGGGTCACCGAATCGGGGCTAACCTGGAATCCGCGCAGGGTGAGGTCTGCGTAGGGCGTGACCAGCGGCGTCACCGTGTCCGAAAAAACGTGGCCGAATTCGGTCATCTGCGCGGTCTGCCAGTCGAAGAGGCCGCCGCTGAACCCCAGACCGCTGTTCGGATCGAACGGCATCTCGTTCAGGCTGTACCAGAGCCATCTTTGCACGAGACGATTCTCGTCCGCCGGGTAACCGACAGAGGGGTCTTGGGCATTGAGCAGGAAGGCAAACGTCTGGGCCATGAAATCTTTGACTTGTTGGCGGCCGGCTACACTGGCATTGATGTCGGTGGCGCAGGCCGGCTCGTCCACCAGGTAGCAGTATGGCATCAGCACGCCATACTCGCTGATGATAAGGGGCCGGTCTTGCAATCCGTGCGCAACCATCCATTGGCGGAACTCTTGGACCAATGTGCGAAAGATGTTCGGGTCGGCATTGTCTTTCGGAGTATAGAGTCGTCCATGGTCTGCGGCAAGGCCCGCGGGAATGGCCGCTCCCCAGCTTCCCCGCTGCTCCTGCAGGATCTGCACGTGGGTGTTCCACACATCAACCGGCATCGGCTCTCCGTACAAGCCCTGGTAGTTCGACAGCACTTGGTCGAGCCATTGGAGGCGCAGGGGCGTCGGTTCGATGACTCCGCCGATGGCCAGAACGGCTGTGGGGTCTGTGTTCTTGATAAAGGTATAGACATCGTGATAGATTTGGGCATATTCCGGTGGCGTTCGCTCACCCTGTCCGTAGATGCCCTCCGGTTCGTTGCCCACGATCCACAGCGCCCCGGCGTTTGCGCGCACGGTGGCGGCGAGGTCGGGCCAGTTCGGGGGGTACGCGGAGGGTTTGACCGATATGACCTGGGCATAGTCAAGTCCCGGGAGGGAGGGCCGTGCGCCGGTCTTCCAATTGGAAAACCAGCCGGCGTGCAGGGAAGCAAGGTCGTAATCGGTAATGTGCCCGTACGCGCCATTGACTCCCACACCAAAACGGTCGGAGAGAGCGGGCAGGTTGGCCAGCGGAAAGGCGGTCGCCGGCGTGGCTGTGGGCGACGGCGTGGGCGAGGGGCTGGCCGTCGCCGTGGCGGTAGGTGTCGGCGACGGTGTGGCGGTCGCTGCCGTCTCGTTCTCCGGCCAGACCGGCTGTTCGGGATAGGCGTATGTGACCAGCAATTTCGGGCGGAGCGCGGCATTTCCCTGGTAGGTGGGGCTGGCCAGGGAGATGCCCGTCGAGGAGCTCGATGCTTCCAGCAACAGGCCGTTGTTGCTGGCCGGATTGGCTGCCCAGGTTTGTACGATGGAGGTTACATCGAGCGTATACCACTCGCCGCCCGTATCAGTACATTGTTGGAACCCGCGCCGGTCGGAGGATGTGGGGATGCGATCCGCGTTTGGATCTGCTGCCCCAGGCTGCCCCCATGCTTCGTTGTTCGCCGCTTGAAACCAGGTAGCCTCGGTGGCCACCCAGTTGCGCCGCAGGGGATAGGCATTTACCCAGACCACATTCTGATTGGTGTGGTTCAGGGCATAGACGCTCACCGCGGCGTGGAGCACTTGTGCGCCGGCCGGCAGCTCCGGCAAAGCGAAGCGCAGCAGCCCATCCATCACCCGGTCGGCGCGCAGGGTGAGCTGCTCCGATTGCTGGTTGGACGCTGTGGCGTTTGGATTCCAGGCATTGATCGTCGTGGCCATCGCGCCGGTGTACCCGTCACGCCCTTGCTGGAGCAACACGGTCTGTGTGCGGGTGTAGGGCGAGAGCGACAGCAAAGGGGGCGCGGAAGTGAAGACCTGCGTCACCTGAATGGCATCGCGGACCGCGAGGTATTGGAAGACCTCGTCCGCCGGCGCCACCCACACTTCGTCCGTGCCGGCCGCGCCGTAGGTTTGGTAGAGCTTTTCGCTGGTGCTGGCTACCCACTCCTGTTGCGTCCAGGTGCCATCGGTTTGCTTCAGACAGGTGTCCTCCACATTGTGTGTGTGCAGGCTCAACCAAACGGGTGCGCCAACTTGGTGCGCGCTTTCAAAGCGGCGTTCTGCGTCCCTGACATCGAAGCGCCCGATGTGGAGCACCCCGTTGGGGTAGGTCAATGGCGGGGCTACGAACGTCAGCGCATCGGTGTTCCCGTCGGCCAGTTGTACGAGGTGTAGACCAAGGTCGTTGGGATGTGCATCAATGACGGTCTCGTAACCCGGAACAATGGCGAAGGGAACGGTGAAGACGAGCGGGGTGTACCCATCCAGCTCCCGTTCGAGCACTTGCTGGGCATGAAGAATGTCGCCATACAGATCGGATATTGCGTCGGCAGAGAAGTGGGCGTAGGAGTGGTTGAATATGCTCCACCCTGCCGCGCGCAAGGCGCGCACATCGTCCGGTTGCAGGTAGCCGTAGGGACTGCCATCTTCGTCCATCCAGTGGCCTTCGATGGCCGAAGCCGCGCGGTAGCCGTAGCGGTTCAGATATCGTGTGCCCACGGTCAGTTGGCTGAGGAAGCCATCGTCCATGGTCAGGCTGTAGGCCCACTGCTTGTCGTCGCGCAAAGGAGCCACAGAGATCTGCCCGAAGTCGGCCGGCTGTGCCGTTCCGGCTGGGGCAACGTAGAGGATCACGTCCGAGCCGCCGGTTGTGAACGTCACCAGGCCGGTGTCTTGTGCATAGTCGTACGGAATGGCCTGCCCATCGGCGACGACGGTGACCGCTTGCACATCGCCCACCACCACTTGCAAGGTCACATCTTGTTGGCGGACCCAGTCGGGCACGGCGGTGCGGTCGATGTGATAGAAAAGAAACTGCCCATCGAAGGCTGCCGCTTGCCTGGATAGGCTGCCACCCCACAACCAGACCCCGGCCAAGGTGGCGACCAGGAGCAGTAGGGGTAGACCACGTGTGCGATGTTGGGCGATTGTGTTCATGGAGCTGTCCTGTGATTCAGGTATGAGCGCAGCAGGGTCAGCGCTGCTTCTGCGGAGTGGATTTTGTTCTGCGACCGGCCGTCGGGCCAGACGTGCCGCTCTACGATTTCGCCGCCGGCGTGGGCCAGGGCGATGTAGGCGAGGCCGACCGGTTTTTCGATTGTGCCTCCGCCGGGGCCGGCAATGCCGGTGACGGCCAGGGCCAGGTCGCTACCCAAGGCGCGTCGTGCGCCCTGGGCCATTTCGCGGGCTGTCTCCTCGCTCACGGCCCCGTGCCGGAGAAGAGTTTGGTGCTGCACGCCCAAGAGATTTTCCTTTGCTTCGTTGGAATAGGAGATGATTCCGCCCAGGAAATAGTTGGAGCTGCCGGGCACCTCGGTGATGCGGTGGCCGAGCAGGCCGCCTGTACACGATTCGGCCACGGCCAGGGTCAGGCCTTGCTCGCCCAACAGTTCGCCAATCTCGGCTTCCAGCGTGCGTGAAGGGGGGGTCATGCGACCTCCAAAACGGTTCCCCGCCCAATGACTGCTTCGCTGGGGTCGATTACGTCGCGCAAGAGGTGGAGTTCGTCGGCGGTCGGTGGTTCGAGCGTGACCACGTCGTCGGCCACTTCCGGTGCAAAGCCCATCTCGGCCAGGATTTCGTCTACGGTGAAGCCACGCAGTACGCCGAGCAGTTGCATCCGGCGGTTCGGTGCGTATCCCAAGAGAGCGCGGGAGGTGACCACGCGGTAGGGGGCTGTGTCGCGCGGCAGGCCCGCGCGTTCACGCGCGCCCTCGCTGCCGTCCAGAAAGCCGGGGGAAGTGATGAAGTCCACCTTCTCTACAAAACGTCGCTTTTCGTGCATGATGATGACGATCGTGCGCCAACAGAGAGAGGCCACTTCGTTGCCCCCGCCGCTGCCGGGGAAACGGCGTTTGGGATGTTCGTAATCGCCGATCACGGTGGAGTTGACGTTGCCATACAGGTCGATTTGGCTGGCACCCAGGATGCCAACGTCCAGGTAGCCGGCACCGGCCTGGGCAAAGATCGTGTTCATGTTCGTCCAGGCGAGCGAACGGAAGCAGTTGCTCGGCCCGCCCATCGTCAGGCGCACGAAGGGGGTGCTCGGTTGTGGGCCGATGGCACCGAACTCATAGAGTTGCACGAGGTCTGGGGCATGGTACATCTGGGCCAGAATGGCGGCGATTTGTGGCATCCCGTAGCCGATGAAAGCGGTCTCGCCGTCTTTCATGAGCCGCGCGCACTGTGCGATCATAAATTCCGATTCGGTGAACGTGGTAGACATGGCTGTGCCTCCTTACGTTGTGCCACCATACGATTGGCCGGGCATAGTCCCGATGATGAGCAGCTTACACTATTATACTCGGAAATCGCTCTTCTTTCAAGCTCGGGTGTGCGTCAAAATTTTGCATCTGGAATGCAGCTCCTGCCGCATCCAGGGCTTTTCAAAATTCCTACGACTGCCCGAGACCTTGATCGGAAAACGGGGGCCCTGACGGGACAGTTGACAAAAGGACGAGGGACACAGATGTACACAGGCTTCGCACACAGATTTTTTCTACATGTTTTATCTCTGTTTTGTATCTTCTCAATAAAACGGGGTGGGGCGACCC
>JAADHH010000007.1 GCA_013151955.1 Chloroflexota bacterium | reverse complement strand
GGGAGTAGGGAGTAGGGGAGTAGACAATGATGAATGCGAAATGATGAACGATGAATGTGGAACGCGACAAGAGGAACGCGAAAGAGAATCGGGATTTACGTGCGCGGACGAAGGATTTTGCGCTGCGTATTATCCGTCTTTATGTCTCGCTGCCCAAGACAACTGAGGCCCAAGTGATGGGCCGGCAGGTATTACGAAGTGGTACGTCCGTCGGCGCACACTATCGAGAAGCTACGCGAGCCAGGTCCGTGGCAGAATTTGTGAGCAAGGTTGAAGTTGGTCTTCAAGAACTTGAGGAGACTGTCTATTGGTTTGAGTTACTGTCAGATAGTGGTATTGTCCCAGAGTCGCGATTGGTTGCGCTGCGTGATGAAGCGCAGGAACTGATCGCTATCTTCGTATCATCTGTCAAGACCGCCAAGAAACGACAGCGCCGTTAGATTCATCGTTCATCGTTCATCATTCATCATTCGAAAAGGGGGGAACACCATGAACAAACACCCCACCATCCTTCTCACCGACGACAACCCCGATGACCGGGTGCTGGTCAAGCGGCTGTTGCGGGCCGAGTTCCCCGATTTCCGTGCGCTGGAGGCGCGGACACAGGCGGAATTGGAACGCACCCTGGAGGCGGGCGGCTTCGATGCGGTGGTCACCGATTACCATTTGCACTGGACCGACGGGCTGCAGGTCCTGGCTGCGGTGAAGGCGCGACATCCCGACGTGCCGGTGATCATGCTCACCGGCACGGGCACCGAGGAAGTGGCCGTGGAGGGGATGAAGCAGGGCCTGACCGACTATCTGCTGAAGAAGCACATGGCCCGTCTGCCGGCCGCGCTGTGCCTGGCCCTGGAACGGGCCGAAGCCCAACAACGGGCCGTCGAGATGGAGACTCGCTTGCACACCCTGCTCGACCAGTTGAACGTCGGCGTTTTCCGGCTGTCACGTCGTGGAAAGCTGCTGGATGCGAACCGGGCCGCGCTCCGCCTGCTGGGGTTGCGCTCCGTCCAGGAGGCCCGGCAGATGGACCCGGCAGAGATTTTCGCACACCCGCGAGAGCGCCTATCACTGGTCAAGCGCGCCATAAAAGAAAGGGGCCTGCGCAGTTGCCCCGTCCAACTCCGCCGGACCGACGGCCGGCTCGTCTGGGCTTCGCTCACCGTGACAGTGTCGCGCCAGGCCAGAGGCGAGATGGTGGTTGAGGGCTTGCTGGAAGACATCACCGCGCAGAAGCGGGCCCAGGTAGAGATCGAAGCGGCACACGAATACCTGCGCACACTGCACGAAAGCTGCCCCGATGCCATCATCGCCACCAACACTGACGGTCAGATCAGCGTGTTCAACCCGGGTGCCGAGGAGATGCTGGGCTACCGGGCCGAAGAGATCCTTCAGCAACCGGTCGAACGGCTCTACCCCAGCCGCGAAGATGCCAAAGCGGTGATGCGGGCGATGCGGGCTGACCCCCGGGGCCTCGCCCGCAACCTGGAGAAGATGTTGCGGCACAAAGATGGCCGGCTGATCCCCGTGCTCCTTTCGGCAGCGATTCTGCGCGACGCCGGCGGGCAGGAACAAGGCACCGCCGGCTACATCAAGAACCTGACCGAACGTCGACGGGCCGAGGCCCAACAAAGGTTGCAATCCGCTGCCCTGGAGGCCGCCGCCAATGGCATTGTGATCACCGCCCGCGACGGCACGATCCGGTGGGTCAACCCGGCCTTTACCCGACTGACCGGATACACAGCCGAGGAAGCCCTGGGCCAGGATCCTCGCATCTTCAGGCCAGACAAGTATAACCAAGCATTTTACCAGGACCTCTGGGATACGATCCTGGCCGGGAAGGTTTGGCATGGAGACGTCATCAACCGGCGCAAAGATGGCAGCCTTTACCACGAGGAGATGACGATCACACCGGTGCGTGATGACGAAGGAGCGGTCTCCCATTTTATCGCCATTGTGGAGGACGTGACCGAGCGGGTGCGGTCGCAAGAGAGGCTACACCGGCGAGACGCCATCCTCGCGGCAGTGGCTTTCGCGGCCGCTCAATTCCTCAGAACAACGAGCTGGGAACAAGGTATCCAGGAGGTGCTGGAGCGGCTCGGTCGGGCAGCACAAGTGAGCCGGGCCTACATTGCGGAGAACCAAACCAATGAGGCTGGAGACTTACTCGCTTTCATGCGCTTCGAGTGGGTGGCTCCGGGGGTCGAACCACAAATCACGAAGGCCGTGCTGCAAGGTTTTTCCTGGGATGCCGGGGGCTTCGGTCGCTGGGCCGACACGCTCGCCGGTGGCGAGCCGATAAGTGGCCCGGTCCATGGATTTCCTCCGGGGGAGCGAGCCATTTTCGACCACCTGGACATCCGGTCGATTGCCGTCGCCCCCGTTTTCGTCGGGTCCGAGTGGTGGGGCGTGATTGGGCTGGACGAGTGTCTGACCGAACGGGAGTGGTCATCCGCGGAGCTGGACGCGCTCAAAGCGGCCGCCGACACACTGGGCGCGGCCATCCAGAACGCGCAATTGCTGGAGGCCGAGCGTACCCGACGTTGCGAGATCGAGGCGGTACAGCAGGCCACCCTCGGATTGACTGCGTCACTGGATCTGCCGGATGTGCTCAATGCCATCCTACGGGCCACGCTCGACCTGCTTCCCGCTCTCGATACCCATATTTTCCTCTATACAGAAGGCCGGCTGACATTTGGATCCGCGATGTGGGCCGATGGACGCACCGGCCAGCCCTTTGCTGAACCGCGTCCCGATGGCTTGACCTACACCGTGGCTCGTCAAGGGGAACCCATTGTCGTTCCCGACATACGCACCCACCCCTTGTTCACCGATACACCAGCGGAATGGAAAGGAGCCATCGTCGGCCTGCCGCTGAAGATCGGCAACAAAGTGGTCGGCGTGATGAACGTGGCCTACTCCGAGCCGCGCCCCTTCCCAGAGTCCGAGCTGCGCATGTTGCGCCTGCTGGCCGACCAGGCGGCCATCGCCATCGAGAACGCCCGCTTGCTGGAGACAGAGCGCGCCTCCCGCGAACAGGCTGTGGCCCTTCGTGAAGCCACCCGGACCATAAGCTCCAGCCTGGAACTGCGCCAAATCCTGCGTCATGTCCTGGAACAACTCAAACGGGTGTTGGTCTACGATCATGCATCGGTGTTCGTCTTCGAAGAAGATGTGCCCGAACTGGTGGTCGGCACCGGCTTCGAGAATGAACAGTTCACCAGTGCCGAGGCCAGGAAACTGCTGCGTGAAAGCCCGATCTTGTGCCGCATGGCAGGCGACCTGCAGCCGGTCGTGGCCGACGATGTGCGCACCCTCGAAGAGTGGATTTGGGTGCCGGGGGCCGGGGACATCCGTTCGTGGATGGGTATCCCGTTGGTGGTGCAAGGCCGGATGATTGGCACATTGATGATCGACAGCAGCAAGGTCGGGTTTTTTGGGGAACAAGACGTGCGCGTGGCCCAAACCCTGGTGCAACATGTGGCCCAGGCCATCGAAAACGCGCGCCTGTTTGCGGAAGCGCGCCAACGGGCCGACCAGATGACCGCCCTGAATCGCATTTCAGCGGCGATCAGTACGTCACTGGATCTGGAAGGCATTTTGCAAACGGCGCTGGACACGATCCTGGACCTGACTGGCTTGGATGCAGGGGGAGTCGGATTGTGGAACCCGAAGGAGAAACAGTTGCGTGTCGGCGCGGCGCGCCATTTTCCTGCCGACGTGCTGGAAATGTACACGACTTCGCTTCGGCCAGGGGGGATGCGCGAACTGGTCTTGACGGAGGGTCAGGCTGTCTTCATCGAGGATGTACTTGCAGACAGCCGGGTGAACATTTTGACACAAATCGAAAAGGTTCGCTGCGTGACGCTCATTCCTATGCGACTGCGGGAGCGCGTGCTGGGCCTGCTGGTTCTGGCCGGACAAACGCCACGCCGGTGGACCGCCGAGGAAAAAGACCTCCTGATAGGCATCGGCGACCAACTGGCCGTCGCCACCGAGAACGCGCGATTATACGAGGAAACTCTTCGGCAGGCTCAACAACTCCAGCAGATTCTGGATACGACACCCCAAGGAATTCTGTTGTTGGATGAAAAGCATCGCATCGAGATGGCGAACCCGATAGGCACGCAGTACCTGCCGCTGCTGACCGACCGTGAGCCGGGCGAACTGCTTACGCACCTGGGCAACCGGCCGCTGGAGCAAATCCTGGCCTCCCAACCGGGGGAAATCCCCTACGAAGTGACCGGACTTGCCCCCACGAAGCGCCAATTCGAGGTGGGGGCCAACCCGCTCACCGCCGACGGGCCGGGACCCACCGGTTGGGTGCTCGTCTTGCGGGACGTCACCGGGGAACGGGCCGTTCAGGAGCGCATCCAGCAGCACGAACGGCTGGCTGCTGTGGGTCAACTGGCTGCCGGAATCGCCCATGACTTCAATAACCTGCTGCAGGGCATCATCGGCTTCGCCGATTTGTTGCAACACAAACCGAATCTCGATGACAGTACGCGCCACGGCCTGGAGGTGATCACCACGCAAGGCCAGCGCGCGGCCCAGCTCGTGCGCCAAATCCTCGATTTTAGTCGCCGTTCGGTGACCAACCAGCAGCCCATGGACTTGCTGGAGTTGGCCACGGAGACCGTACGCTTGCTGCGGCGCACGTTGCCGGGAAATATTCGCATTACGCTTGACCACGATCCGGCAGGAGGTTTCATCGTTCGCGGGGACGTCGGGCAATTGCAACAGGTGTTGACCAATCTGGCCGTCAACGCGCGCGACGCCATGCCCGATGGGGGCACCCTCCACCTGCACCTTGCCGGCGTGGAACTGCACACCGGCGACCCAACGCCTTTCCCCGAGATGAAGCTGGGCAAGTGGGTAACGCTGGCCGTTTCGGATAGCGGCACAGGAATACCGACGGATGCCTTGCCCCACCTCTTCGAGCCTTTCTTCACCACGAAGGAGGTAGGCAAAGGTTCCGGGTTGGGCCTGGCCCAGGTGTATGGCATTGTTCGCCAGCATGAAGGCTACATCGACGTGACCAGCGAGGTAAACCGGGGCACGACCTTTACCATCTATTTGCCGGCGTGGCACGAAGCGCCGGCCGATTCCGATTTGCCGGATTGGGAAAACATTCCTCGCGGCCACGGGGAGGTCATTCTGATCGTGGACGACGATCCCTCGGTGCGGCAGGTGTGCCAGGCGATGGTTGAATCTTTGGGGTACGAAACGCTCTCAGCCGGCAACGGGCGAGAAGCGATAGCAATCTATGCCGAACATCACGACGATATCGCGCTCGTGCTGTCCGACATTGTGATGCCGGCGATGGGTGGCGCGGAACTGGCACGGGAGTTGCAACAGATCGACCCCAAAGCGAAGGTGGTGCTGATCACCGGCTATCCCCTCGGCCAGGCGCAGCGCGGTTTGAAGGCAGAAGGGGTGATGGACTGGATTCAAAAACCGTTGTCGCTGAGCGAGTTGGGCGAGAAGGTGAGGAAGGCGATAGGCGGTGAGCGGGGAGCGTGAAACGTCGAGGAAAGGAGAGCGCCATGCTGCTCTCTCCGGCGTCCGCCCCAGCCATGCCAAGCCCAGCAGTGGGAGCCAACGTCGTGAAAAGATACGATACCCTGACTTCCTGGCCGACAAGGGGTACAACGAGATTAAGCAATGGATTGATTAGACAGGGGGTCGGCATGGGACGTGTGGTGCGTGCAACCGAGGCCCGCATCCGCTTTGGCGAGTTGATGCGACGGGCCGTCGAAAGCCGGGAGACCATAACTGGGCTGCCCGGTCAAGCTGCTAAGAGCGGCTGAATGCCCGCCGGGCAGTCGTTTCAGCGGCTTTCTTACGCGGCCAGTGACGGCTTCAGCCCGTCACGCCCCCCCCATCTACGTGATGATGGAAAAAGGTTCTTCGCGCTTCGCGCCCAGAATGACCCTTCCTCAGAAACTGTAGGGTAGCTAGGTCAAGAAACAGGCCCGCCCCAAGAACCAACTACACAGTGTCCTGCACCGCCAGCATATCGCCCTCCTTTCCGGTGGTCCCTTTGCCAGACACAATCGTCCCTGGTGGCGCGCCCTCGACCTTTCCTCCGTCGAGCGCCTGCGGGTGAAACAGGACCTGGCTATTCTAACCCATATCCAGCGACCGTATCAATGGCAGATACAGTGCCCACCATCTGCCCTCAAACGTGCCGATGTCGTACCCGCTGCCCTGTGGGCGAGGGCTGCCTTCGAGGTCGGTCGTCAGCCAGGGGATGGTGATGCCGGCGTCCAGCGCCGGCGAGCCGTCGCGCAGGTGGTAGTCCACTGTCAACAGTGGGTCCTGCTGGATAGCGTTGCTGCCCACAATGGGGTCGGAATCGTTCCAGAAGAGGTTGGTGTCGGCCGATATGATGGCCGGAGCGGTAGTCGTGATCCCCGTCGCCTGGCCGGCGATGAGGTTGTTGGTCATCGTCACGGTCGCGTAGCGGTCAGCCAGGACGCCACTGTCGCCGTTGTCGGCGATGGTGTTGTTGACCAGCAGCGCCTGGCTGCTGGGCGCTCCTCCCATCGTGACATACACCCCACCACCGTTGCTCCCGCTGGCGTTTTGGGCGATGAGGTTGTTGCTCAACGTGACCGGTGTGCTGCTCTGAATGTACAAGCCGCCGCCATGGCCGAAATATGGCCCGCTGACGTTGTTCACAATCGTATTGCGGGTCAGATGAACGTCGCTCGCCCCAACGTACACCCCCCCTCCTATCCCGGCGGCTCCGCCGGCCCAATTGCCTTCGATGACATTGCCGGAAACAAGAACCTCCTGCGCATAGCCATCGATAGAGAGACCTCCTCCTCCGCCATACCAGATTGTGTTGGTGTTTCCCCAGTTGTTGACAATCGTGTTGGTCAAGATATCAGCGTGGGTTACACCCTGAAGGTGGATACCGCCGGAACCACTGTGGTTCACGCTGCCCACATTGTCTAATATCCTGTTTTGCCGCAACGACGCGGTCCCCCCTCCAATGTACACACCACCGCCAAGGCCGTATTGGGAGGAAAGCGACGAGGATACGGCAGCGGTGTTGCTGATGACTTGGCTTTGCCACATTTCCACAGCATGGCCATTGGCATTGACGTAGACGCCACCACCCAATCCACCTTTCGTCGAGCTGCCAACATTGTCGGTGATGAAACACTGGGCAATGTGCAGATCGGTGCCCTCAGCAAAAACGCCGCCTCCACATCCCCCGACAGTACCAATTTGGCAATTCCCAATGCCATCCCCATGCGTGATCTTCAGGTATTGGAGGAACACATCGCCAGCGTTGCTGATGCTGATTACCGAGCCGGCCCACCCCCCGTCGAGCACGGTTTCGTACAGGTTTGGGTCAGGAGCGGTGAAGGCCGGATCGAACCCCCCCACGATCTGCAGATTCTTGGTGATCACGGCCACCGTGCCCACGCGGCTATACGTGCCCCCCGCGACCTGAATCTCGTCTCCCGCGCCGGCCACGTCAACAGCGTGCTGGATCGTGGCGCACGGGTTGTTTGAGGCGGTGCAATTGTTGCTGACGTCGGTCCCCGTCGCCGCTACGTAGCGGGGGCCGGGGTCGGCCCGTACCGGGGTCACTACGCCCAGCCACAGCAGCGCCAGGGTCAGCACGACACCCGGCAGTGCCGCCAGCCCAATGCTGAATAATCTGCCTCCAATTGATGCCGGCAAATCCAGGAGAGCATTCGTATCAACGTAGATCGGAACGATGAGATTGCCTTTCATAACCAGTCCCCTTTCCGTTCACTCCAATAACAGCCTCATTCAATAGCGAGAGGCATCCCCCGCAGACAGTTCTGCTTACAGCAAACAGGTCTCCCCAGAGCACTGGTTGCCTGCTACGCGGTGGCCGGCCCCTTACCGCGACCGGACTTCCACCGGTTAGCAGACGACAACTTTCAGGACACACCGGCGACTGGTTATACCCAGATATCTTCCTTTGCCTCCCAAAAGGATTTTACATTTTCGAATCTTCCGATACGCTCATTTATCTTCAGTATTTCTTTCGGATAAAACTCAAGCATTGTATCGCATAAAGTCAACATCCAACTTCGCCTAGAGTAGCCATGATTTAAGGTGATATTGTTGGAATTTGCGATTTGTATTTGTCCCCAGCCCAAGGCTCCAACAGTGAGACAGTCCCAGCCTAAAAATTCGATAGGAGAAAAAATCACCTCATTTACAACAACACTTTCTCCATCGATAAGGTATTTAACCATAATCAATGCAAATACATTTAAGTTGTCTTCATAGAATCTCGATAACCTCTCGACTGAAGTCAGATTTGGCATATTAAATTTTGTGTCTTCTCGGTGAGTTTTGACATCAACAACACAATAAAAACCATCTTTGTCCTTAAATGCCAAATCTGCCATTGCTCTTCGAGCAAAGTTTGACGAATACTCGTCACACCAGTCGCCTAGAAAATCATCAAATTTATCAGCAATAAGTGATTCAATTGCATCACCAACAGCTCTTGTGCTACGACTGGTTTGTCGTGACAAGAAATCTGGCTGATTATTCAAATGTGACTTAATCTGCTCAGCAACATCAAGATAATGCCCGCCATAAAAGAAATTTGATTTCAAAACAAGCTCTCCTGTTTTAGCTGTATTTTTGTTGCCTTTTTTGATTTTGGCTGCTCTTTGAGGGTATTTCTTTCCCAAAAGACACCATCTACATAGCCTTGTATGGTTTTATCCATTTCAGCAAAATTCAACCTTTTTTGCGCCCAGCAACAATACTCTTTATTTAATTCAACCCCACAAAACCTTCTGTTCAATTTTTTTGCCACAACACACGTTGTCCCGCTGCCTACGAATGGATCAAAAACAAAATCTCCTTCTTTACTGCTTGCCAGCATTAACTTAGCAACTAGCTTTTCTGGTTTTTGAGTAGGATGGTCAGTATTTTCTGGCATAGACCAAAAAGGTACAGATATATCTGTCCATATGTTTGAAGGGTGCGTTAATCTGTAATTCCCATTATTGCTTTCGACCCAATCCTTTGGTTTGCCATTGGTTGTTCTATATGGCGCGATGACCCTTTTTTTCAATTTAACCAATTCCACATCAAAATAATATTCTTTTGAAATGGTACAAAACCAGATATCCTCTGTGTTATTTTTCCAGTCCTTCTTTGCCCCTCGCCCTTTTTCTCTTTCCCAAGTTATTCTGTTCTGTATATGAAAAATATTGTCCAGAATTGGGGCAATAATCATAGAGGTTTTCCAATCTGAGCAAACATATATGGTTGCAGTGTCTTTTAAAAATGGGAGTAAAATACTCAACACTCTTTCAAACCATTCAGCATATTCTTTTTTTTCTCTCTCCTTAAAAAGATTACCATTGTAATTCTTAGAAAGGTTATAAGGCGGATCTAATACTAAAAGATCAACAAAGCTTCTCGGCAAGAATTTAGTCACCTCAAAAATATCTTGATTGATAATCTTTCCATCAATATCGTGAACACTCACAGATCGTTCCAAGGTTAGTAGCATCTTGGATAGTTGTGATAATTCATCAGATGTGCACGTTAATGTTCGATTTCGTCCTGCTCGTTTTTTCATCAGAATATTGTTCCCAGTATGCTTCTGCTTGGGTATAACGCCCGCGTTGCTGCCGCCCAAAGACGACCTCAATAATGATCAAGCCCGCCACATAATCTCTGGTTGAACGAAGCCGGGCGCAGCCGGGTACACACCCACCCACAGCCATTTGGAAATTAAGGAAAGAAGGAGGTGGCAACCACTCGTTCTCGGTCGCTTCTCTGAGATAATTATACTCCACGGAGGGACACTTTGTCAAGGGGGGGCGGCAAACGCGCCTCCCACCCTGGCACAGTCGCGCGAAAGGGGCTGCGCCAGGGCCGCTCAAAGGGATCGTGCCCGCTGCCTGGGCAGAACAGGACAAGACGAACGGGGTCAACATCAGACACACTCAGGGAGGATGGCGGCTTCGCCGGCGGCTGGTAGGCCGCTCCCACTGCCGCCTGCAACCGCGCCGCCACCTCCGCGTCCCGTTGCACATCCAGCACCTGCATCGGATGAGCAGATCAACATCGGAAAGTTGTCCAAGAGGCAGAGGCGAATCAGAAGGCAAGGCGGCCTGAGCAGTAACCCTTCAACCAATTATACACCGTTTGCCTCGATGTCGAAAGCGTTTGGGCTATTTGCGCAATCGTCTTGCTCTTAGCCGGTCCCAGCAGCGCCGAAGTCCGCCGAACCAACAATTTGACAGTAGCTTGAGTAAAGTGTATACTGATACTCATGGGGAAATGCCTCCTCTCTATGGATTGGCTGGTTTGTACCCCTTACCCATCCATAATCAGGATACCGCATTCCCCCTGTTTTATGCAGATCTGTCCAATCCATTCTCTGAAGGTCTATAGGCACCATCGAAGCCCGATTTTCCAAGAACCAAGTCAGCAGGCTGGCCGTTGGTCGTTGGGATCGTGCTCCAGACCAACACCCGCTGATTGTAGGTGTCGCTGACAAAGAGCCGGTGGCCGTCGGAGAACACGTGGGGGGGAAGGCTCGTCTCGGTTGCGCCCCCGTCCGGTGTTGTGGCGTCGAAGCCCGGCTGGCCGAGTAACACGTCGGCTAGCTGGCCATTAGCGGCCGGCAGGCTGTTCCAGGTCAACACACGTAGCATGTCAGGCTGAGAACCGGATCGCGCTTCACGCTTTTACAATTCCCTTACAGTCTGGTCACATTCTCCTCATAACTTTTAGCTATACTGGTCAGTGAAGACCCCTCACCGGCACCTTCAGCATCGTGAATGCTTTGAACACCGCGACTTGATGGGGGCAGGGAGAAAGGAAGGAATTGTCATGTACATGCGCATCGTACTCATCATTGGTCTGGTCACCTTTGCGATCCTGGCTTCGTGCGCCGCTCTCGCCGGCCAGGCCGTGTCCGCTGCGGACTACACGCTGGCCACTACCGATGGCCTTTCCCTCTCTCTCTCCGCCGGCGGACAGGTATCCAGCCTGCAAATCGACGGCCAGGAGCTGGCCTCGGGCCCGGCGCCGGCCCTGCTCCTGCGCGACCTGAGCGACGCCGGGCAGGTGATCAGCCCCAACCTGGTGCTCAACCCCGGCTTCGAGGACGGCTTCGCCGGGTGGACCCAGATTGCTAACGGCGGCCTGACCGTGACCCTCACCCTCTCGCCTACGCACGCCGGCGTTCAGGCCCTGGCATTCTCCAACCCGTTCACGGATACTCAGCCCTTCGTCGCCTACGCCAGCGATCCGGTGACGGTGACCGGCGGCCAACGTTATCGCGTCTCGGCCTGGTGGCGCAGCGCTACCGGCTACGTCACCCACCCCGACGTTACCCCTACAGTGTGGCAAATGGGGTTGTGGCGGAACCCATCGCATGCCAACGGCCTCTATGTGCAGTGGCTGGACGCCGATAGCCGGTCCCTGGGCGACCCACAACTGGCCGTCCCCCTGCACTGGAACGCGGGACACTGGCGTATCACCC
>JAADHH010000131.1:25211-38542 GCA_013151955.1 Chloroflexota bacterium | reverse complement strand
CATTCAAAGGGCAGACGGTGACGCTCTACTTCGATGTGCTGAACAATGGCTATAGTGATGGGCGCTCCTGGATGTTCGTGGATGACGTTTCGCTCGAATCTTGCTCTGCCGCGACGGCAACGCCGACGGCAACCCACACACCAACTGAAACGGCAACGCCGACATACACAGCGACCGCATCACCGACAGCGACAACCGGGGTGCCGACCGGGACGATCCTGTACGTGGAGCCTCCAACGCAGACAGTGCTGTTGAGCGGAGGGGCTTTTACAGTAGGTGTCTGGATCAAGAATGTGACAGACCTGGGCGCTTTCCAATTCGACATGGTCTATTCGCCGACACTGGTGCATGTCACAGGGGCAACCTTAGAAGGCTTCCTGGCAAGCACGGGGCGCTCGACCTCGCCGGTCGGTCCGACCATCGACAATGGGCTGGGGAAAGTTACCTTTGGCGGGTTCAGCTTTGGTTCCCAGCTCGGGCCCAATGGCGATGGGCTGTTGGCTACCTTCGATCTGCAACCGCAGGCCGCCGGCACCTCGCCATTGACTCTGCAAAATACTTTGATCACCATGTCGGGCGGAGGGGCCATTGCCCATAGTTTGGTCAGCGGCCAGGTGACCATCGCCACGGCGACAGCCACGCCCACGGCGACATCAACAGCCACGGCAACGCTGACGCCTACGGTCACGGCGACGGCTACAGCGACGGCCACGCCAACAACCACGGCGACTGCTACGACAGTGCCCACGATTCCGCCGCCCACGGCCTCGCCCACAGCGACCAGCACGCCGGGGCCGGTTTACCTACCCATCCTTTTGGCGCAGTTTACGCCGACGCCCACGCCGACGCCGACGCCCTTGCCCTATCCCTATCCGGCACCCTAAAGGCCTGGGCAGACACAGCCTCGTTTGACGCCCTTTTAGAAGTTCAACTTCTCTGAGAAGTTGAACTTCTTGGGCCTTCAGCGCAAAAGCCGCCGGAAGAGCCAGATGTGCATGAAGAAGGTCGAAAGCGTCACGAAAAGGGCCGGCCACCAAATCACAAATCCCAGCGCCAGCCCCAGGAAAACAACAGACGCTCCGGCAAGAACGGCACCGAGCAAAGCCACCTGTATGGCAAGCAAGAAGGAGATACTCCAGGCCTTTTCCCTTTTGGGGAGTGTTGCTGTGCTCCACAAGAAAGCGTTCTCCAGGTTTTTGTTTTCCTCTTCGAGCTGGGTCAGGTAGAATGCTTTGATCTGGTTCATGGCCTTCGCGCTGTCGAACCAGGCCTGGCGGAGTCGCACCAGTTGCAACAGCGTAATGAAGCTGCCGATCGCCAGGATCAGAAACAGCGCAGCAAAGCCAAGGCGCACATTGACGAGATTGCTCGTAAATTGCGAGGTGAGCATGGCTCCAATGAGACTGCCGACGGTGACGAGATAAAACGTAGTCACTCTGGCCCGGTCTTCGTGTGCCTGAAAAGCGGTCTGGGCGATATATTCATACTCAGCGATCAAGATCGAATCGGCACGTACCGGTGATTGCGCTGGGTCGCTGGCTGGGTCATTTGCCGTGGTTGGGTCGGTCATTCCCGGGTCTCCTGCTGAAAGAACGGCGTCTCTTGCATTTCTACATTATACCATTGATGTCTGCGATACGTCAATATCTGTGTCAGGTGTCACGTAAAACGTAAAACGTGATACGTAAGACGCAAGACGTTTCACGTCTTCACGTCTTCACGTTTCACGTCCCGCCATTTGCTTGGAAGTTCAACTTCTCGGAGGAGTTGAACTTCTTGTCTTGGCCAATACGTGTTCCGTCGTCCGCCGCGAGTGCCGGTCGCCAGCGAGCCATTTTCGTCGTTGAGGGGGCCGTCGTGGGAACGCCTCGCCCCTACGCGCCGGTCACTTCCAAATTGACAATTTCACAAACCCGCAGTATAATTCCATTCGTCACAAATTATATGAAAAGGCCATCGCCCGGATCGGCGGCCCCCGATTTAGTGGTTTGCCGGCCTCGCGCTGACCGCTGTGATTCTTTTCTCTAGGCCAAGTTCACACGTTCGTTTAGGAAGGAGAAAGAGGTATGGCTGCAGCGAGTGATGGTACCCTGCTTCAGGGTCTCCGTTACAAAGGTCGCGAGGGCCAATGGTCCTGGCTCTTGCACCGCGTAGCGGGTTTGGGGGTTCTTCTATTTCTGGTTCTCCACATTTTTGACATTTTTCTTATCGGTTTTGGGCGCACCACATTTGAAGAGTTGTTATTCTTGTATCACTCCCCACTTGGACGACTGTTCGAAGTCTTCTTGATTTTTGCCGTTCTGTTTCACGCTGTCAATGGCCTCCGCATCATCATCCTGGATTTCTGGCCGGGTTTGATGGAACACCAGCAGCGTCTTGTATGGGTTGAAGTGGTCGTCTTCCTGATCATCTTCCTACCTGTTGCCGTAATCACCCTATCGCCCATCTTCACGGGTGCTTAAGAAAGGAGCCGTCTCGTGTTAGCACAAAGAAGACGGGCCATGCCCAGCAGTAATTTTGAGTTGTACGCCTGGTTTTTTATGCGCGTATCGGGCGTGATTCTGCTATTGATCGCAGTCTTTCATCTCATGTTGATGCATGCCTCTATCGGTGTAGGCAACATTGACTTCGACACAATCGCCGGGCGCTGGGGCAGTCCTTTCTGGCGGGTGTACGATTTCTTCCTGCTCGCCTTTGCCCTGACGCACGGCATCAACGGCGCGCGCTACGTTACAGATGACTATATCCACGCCCAGGGATGGCGCGTTACCGTGAAGGCACTTCTGTACGTTGTCTACGCCATTTTCATCGGTATGGGCGCGTACATCATTTTCACGTTCAAGGCGTAGCGGCAATACTGGTCAGAGATACAGCATAATCTGTACTGCATATTGCGTACTGCGCAGGTTCGTTGCCTCATTTCGTGTTACGCAATACGCATTACTAACGGAGGAACTTTATGTATCACCAATATGATGCAATCATTGTAGGGGCCGGCGGTGCCGGCCTGATGGCTGCACTCTATGCCTCCAAAGGCGTGAAGACAGCCGTCCTCAGTAAACTCTATCCCACGCGATCCCACACCGGCGCGGCGCAGGGGGGTATCAACGCTTCCCTGGCCAACCTGGAAGAAGATCACTGGGAATGGCACATGTTCGATACCACCAAGGGAAGCGACTACTTGGGCGATCAGGAAGCGATCGAGGCGATGTGCCGCGCTGCCCCGGAACTCGTCTATGAGATGGAACACATGGGGTTGCCGTTCGACCGCACACCAGAGGGCCTGATCATGCAGCGCCCCTTCGGCGGACACACGCGAAACTATGGCGAAGCGCCGGTCAAACGCGCCTGCCACTCCGCCGACCGTACCGGTCACATGATCCTGCAAACGCTCTACCAACAGTGCATCAAGCAGGGCGTCACCTTCTTTGACGAATTTCAGGTCGTGGACTTGATTGAGAACGATGGTGTAGTGAATGGTGTCGTAGCGTATGAGATCGCCACCGGCAAGCTGCACACCTTCCACGGCAAATCCGTACTCTTTGCCACCGGCGGCTACGGCCGCGTTTGGTCCTTCACCAGCAACGCCCACGCCCTGACCGGTGACGGCCTGGCCATCGCCAACCGGCACGGCATCCCGCTCCAGGACATGGAATTCTTCCAGTTCCACCCCACCGGCCTCTACCCGCTGGGCATTCTGATCACCGAGGCGGTACGCGGCGAAGGGGGCATCCTGCGCAACAGCGAAGGCGAGCGATTCATGGAACGCTACGCCCCCACCATCAAGGACCTGGCCCCACGTGACATGGTGTCGCGCTCCATCTATCTGGAGATTCAGGAAGGCCGTGGCATTGACGGAAAATATGTCTACCTCGATGCCACACACCTGGGCCGTGAAAAAATAGAAGAGAAGTTGCCCGAAATCGCCGACTTTTGCCGCACCTACATCGGCGTTGATCCGGTCGTGGACCCCATGCCCGTACATCCCACAGCACACTACGCGATGGGCGGAATTCCCACCAATATCCTCGGAGAGGTACTCCGCGATGGCGACGGAAACATCGTGCCGGGCTTTTACGCCGCGGGAGAATGTGCCTGTGTCTCCGTGCATGGCGCGAACCGCTTAGGCTGCAACTCCTTGTTGGACATCATTGTCTTTGGCAAGTGGGCCGGCCAGCAGATGGCACAGTTCTCACAAGAGAACGACTTTGTCCCCCTGCCATCTGAACCGGACGGTCCGACTCGCGCGGCCCTTGATGTCCTTCGGGCAGCAACCGGTGACGAGCACGCCGGCAAAATCCGCTCCGAAATGCAACACACCATGATGGAAAAAGTCAGTGTCTTCCGCGAGGAACCGGGTATTCAACAAGAAATCCAGTTGCTCCGTGAATTGCAGGATCGCTACAATCGCGTACAACTCGCCGACCAGGGTGAGACGTTCAATACAGAATTATTGGAAGCCTGGGAGTTGGGATGCCTGCTCGATCTGGCCGAAGTCACCGCCGCATGTGCGCTCAATCGCACGGAAAGCCGTGGCGCACACTCCCGCGAAGATTATCCCACACGGGATGACGTGAACTGGCTCAAGCACAGCCTTGCTTACCAGACCGATTCGGGCGTGGACATTCAATACCGTCCCGTCTCGATCACACGCTTCCAACCCAAGGAACGAAAATACTAGGAAGGCAAAGGAGAAGAAAACCATGACCATGCGTGTGCATGTCAAAGTTCGGCGTTTCGACCCGGACACGGACCAATCGCCCTGGTGGAGTGAACATGATTTGGACGCAGAACCGTCCGACCGCGTGTTGGATGTGCTGAACAAGATCAAGTGGGAACAAGATGGTAAACTGGCCTATCGTCGTTCCTGCGCCCATGGCATCTGCGGCTCGGACGCGATGCGCATCAATGGAATGAATTACCTGGCCTGCAAAGTGCTGGTGAAAGACCTGGGAAGTAACATCACCGTGGAGCCTTTGCTCGGCCTGCCGGTGATCAAGGACCTGATTGTCGATATGGAGTTGTTCTTCGAGCACTATCGCAGCATCATGCCCTACCTCGTGAACAACGACCCCGTACCCACAAAAGAACGGCTCCAATCACCCGAGGAACATGAACGTTACGACGATACGACCAAATGTATCCTGTGCGCGGCCTGCACGACTTCTTGCCCCTCGTTCTGGGCAACGGGAGACTATCTGGGCCCGTCCGCCATCGTACAGGCGCACCGGTTCATCTTCGATAGCCGCGATCAGGCGGCCGCCGACCGGTTGGACATCCTCAACCAATCGTCCGGCGTCTGGCGTTGTCGCACAATCTACAATTGCACCAGCGCCTGCCCGAAGGAAATCAAGGTCACCAAGGCTATCGGCGAAGTAAAGAAGGCTCTGCTGTTTAATCGCTTCTAGCAGCTTGTCGGAGAAAGAATCGTGGGACACAGATTTGCAGGATAAACACAGATTTTGCGATGATTTGGCCTGAAATCTGTGTGTCTCTGTGAGAATCTGTGTCCTAAAAAGCGAAAGATAGCTCTCTCCGACAGACTGCTAGGTCCTTTAAGATGCCGGTCGTTGCGCCCCGCCAAAGGTCGCCACTATCGCATAGAAGAGGCGGTGGGCGTGTTGCTTGGTGTGTGTTGAAAGAGTAAGCATTCAGGGACTACCCCTGGAAACATCTGCTTCAAACTCTTTTTTGCCACGAATTATCAAACTCTTTTTTGCCACGAATTACACGAATTTTCACTAATTTTTTTGCTTTTTTCGTGTAAATTCGTGCAATTCGTGGCAGATTCAGGGAGGGGCTGAACGGTTACTCGAAAGAAACACGCCACGCAACACGCCCTCCGTTCTCGTTTTGCCCCCCCACTTCCTTGCCACTTCCCCGCACTTGTGATACAATGCAGGTATTGTGGCCATGATCATACTTCGGGACGTAACGCGCACCTACCGCCTCGGCAGTCGTCAGGTACGGGCGTTGGACCGGGTCACGCTCACCGTGGCGGAAGGCGAATTCGTTGCTGTCGTGGGGCCATCCGGTAGTGGAAAGTCCACTTTGTTGCACGTGATCAGCGGCATCGACCGGCCGGAAAGTGGAGAGGTACTGGTCGCCGGCACCGCAATCGCCCAGCGAAGCGAGAACGATTTGGCACGCTGGCGCGGTCAGACGGTGGGCATTGTGTTCCAGTTCTTCCAACTCTTGCCCACCCTAACCGCTGTGGAAAACGTGGCCCTGCCCATGGAACTGCGCGGCGACAGTGGAGGAGACTATCGCAACCGGGCCCGCCGGCTACTGGCACAGGTTGGCATGTCTGCGCGGGTCGATCATCTGCCATCGGAACTTTCGGGGGGAGAACAGCAGCGCGTGGCGATTGCCCGGGCCATCGCCAACCGGCCCTCCCTGCTACTGGCGGACGAGCCGACCGGGAACCTGGACGCTGACAGCGGCGCGGAGGTGCTCTCCTTGATCCGGCAACTGCACAGCAGGGGCATGACCGTGGTTTTGGTCACACACGACCCTCGCATAGCAGCGCAGGCAGAGCGGGTTGTACATATTTTCAATGGGAGAATCGTAGAGCGACACTGAAATGATGAATGCGGAATGATTTTCATAACAATCAGATCGCTGAAGGGAGCAAGAAAGGACAGGGATGTTCCGGCAGCTATTCTTAACCCTTTCCCATAGCCGGCGATTGCGCCGGGTGGCCACCGACGTAGCCATTGCGCAGCGCGTGGCCTTGCGCTTCGTGGCCGGCGAGACGCTGGAGGATGCGCTGCGTGTCATTCGCAGCCTCAACGCCAAAGGGATGCACGTCACCCTCGACCACCTCGGTGAGAACGTGACCTCGGTCGAGATGGCCCGGCAATCTGCCGTGGACTATGTGACGGCCCTGCGGACCATCGCCGCGGAACAGGTGCAGGCAAACGTTTCGCTCAAGCTCACACAAATGGGACTCGACGTAGATGCGGATCTATGCCGGGAAAACCTGGAACGAATCTTGGCCGTGGCCGCAGAGACCGGCAACTTCGTGCGCATAGACATGGAAGGCTCGCCATACACCCAACGTACGCTAGACCTTTACGATGCGCTCCGCGACGCCGGCTTCGACAACACCGGCGTGGTCATCCAGGCCTACCTCTATCGCAGCGAGGGTGACATCGAACGGCTCATCGAACGGGGCGCGGCGGTGCGCCTTTGCAAAGGAGCCTACGACGAGAAACCGGTCGTGGCTTACCCGCGCAAACGTGACGTAGATGCCAACTATATCCGCCTGATGAAAATGCTGCTCGGGCCGCGAGCAAGGGAACGTGGCGTTCGAGCGGCCATCGCCACCCACGACGAGAATATGATCCGCGCCACGCAGACATACCTTTCTGAACAGGGCCTGCCCCAAGGCACTGTCGAATTCCAGATGCTCTACGGCGTGCGCCCAGCCCGGCAAGAACACCTGGCTGCCGCCGGTTACCCTTTTCGCGTTTATGTCCCTTACGGAACTGAATGGTACCCCTACTTCATGCGTCGCCTGGGAGAACGTCCCGCGAACGTTATCTTCCTGGCCAAGAACTTCTTTCGATCCTGAAAGGAATGCCCATGCTACGTACACACACTTGCGGCGAATTGCGAACAGAACAGAGCGGCCAAACCGTGACCCTCTCCGGTTGGGTCAACCGGCGTCGTGATCATGGCGGCCTCATTTTTCTTGACCTACGAGACCGCTATGGCGTGACGCAGGTTGTCTTCAACCCCGCAGTCTCGCCTCAAGCCCATGCCGTTGCCATCCAGGCGCGGAGCGAATATGTCCTCCAAGTTCAGGGCGAGGTGCGCAATCGCCCCTCAGACATGATCAATCCCAAACTGGCCACCGGTGCAATCGAGGTCGCAGCCGGCGACGCCACCATCCTCAACCCGGCGAAGACACCCCCCTTCTACATCAGCGAGGAAACCCCGGTAGATGAAACGCTGCGCCTCAAGTATCGCTATCTGGACTTGCGGCACCCGCGTCTGCAACACAATCTGATCCTGCGCCACCGCATCGTCAAGTTCATCCGCGACTACCTCGATGCGCGGAACTTCCTGGAAATCGAGACACCCATCCTGATCAAGAGCACGCCGGAAGGGGCCCGCGACTATCTCGTCCCCGCTCGTGTGCAGCCGGGACGATTCTACGCCTTGCCGCAATCGCCACAGCAACTCAAACAGTTGCTCATGGTCGCCGGACTGGACCGCTATTTTCAGATTGCGCGCTGTTTCCGCGACGAAGACCTCCGCGCCGACCGCCAGCCGGAGTTCACCCAACTGGACCTGGAAATGGCTTTTGTCGAACAAGAGGATGTCTTGCGCATCAGCGAAGACCTGTTCACGGAGCTGGTTGCCACAGTGACCGATAAACGCTTGAAGTTTGCGCCCTTCCCCCGCTTGACCTACGCCGAAGCCATGGAGCGCTTCGGCAGCGACAAGCCTGACTTGCGCTTTGGCATGGAGCTGGTTGACCTGGCCGATGTCGTTGCCGGCAGCACGTTCCGCATATTTCAGAGTACGCTGGCCGGTGGAGGCCGCGTGAAGGGCATCCGCGTGCCGGCCTGTGGCACATACTCGCGCAAGCAACTGGACGAATTGACCGGCATCGCCAAACAATTCGGCGCACAAGGCCTGATCTGGATGGCGCGTACGGACGATGGGCTGCGCTCACCCGTGGCCAAGTTCCTCGCCGAAGCGGAACGCGACGCCCTGATCGCACGGCTGGCGCTGGAGCCGGGCGACCTGGCTTTGATCGTCGCCGATACGGCAGACACGGTTGCCGACGTGCTTGGCCGGCTGCGCCTGGAGATGGGCACCCGCCTCAACCTGCGACCGGAAGATGAAATCGCCTTTGCCTGGATACTGGAGTTCCCCCTGCTGGAGTGGAATGCGGAAGAGGAACGCTGGTCGGCTATGCACCACCCCTTCACCGCGCCGATGGATGAAGACCTGCCTTTGATGGCAACGGACCCCGGTCGCGTGCGGGCCAAAGCGTACGACGTCGTGGCCAATGGCTGGGAGATCGGTGGGGGAAGCATTCGTATTCACCGGCGCGATGTGCAAGAGCAAATGTTCCGCCTGCTCAACATCTCGCCGGAGCAGGCCCGCAGCCAATTTGGGCACATGCTGGAAGCCTTCGAGTTTGGTGCGCCGCCGCACGGGGGTATCGCCCCCGGCATAGACCGGCTGGTCATGCTTCTCGCCGGCGAGCATAACATCCGCGAGGTCATCGCTTTTCCCAAGACGGCCGCCGGCACAGACCTGATGACCAACGCACCATCGGAAGTATCGGAACAGCAGCTCAAGGAACTGCACCTTCAGATAACAAAGCACTCGAGCGAGGCAGCCGGCTGAGCTGCTTTGAAAATAACGTGTCAGGTGTCAGGTGTCAAGTGTCAGGTGTCAAGTAAAACGTGATGCGTGACGCGTAAGACGCAATACGCAATACGTTTCACGTCTTCACGTTTCACGTCCCGCCATTTTCATCCTTGGTGGTGCGCGCGCCGCTCATTTAGAAGTTCAACTTCTCCAAGAGGTTGAACTTCTTGGCCCAATGCGTGTTCCGTCGCCCGACACCCCCTTTTCATCCTTGGCCTGTATGGAGGGTAAGCCATTGATAGAAGTCTTGTTTGTCTGTTTGGGAAATATTTGTCGTTCGCCGATGGCAGAAGGAGTTTTCCAGCACCTGGTGAGCGAGGCTGGACTGGCAGATCGCATCGCTGCCGGCTCCGCCGGCACAAGTGGCTGGCACGTGGGGAACCCGGCCCACGAGGGCACGCGTGCCGTGTTGCACGACCACGGCATCCTCTATCATGGACGTGCCCGCCAGGTGACGACCGCCGACCTGCACCAGGCCGACTTCGTGGTGGCTATGGATATGAGCAACGTCCGCGACCTGCGCCGGCTCGACCACAACGACACGTTGGACGGCAAACTGCACCTGTTGCTCGACTTCGCCCCTCCCGGTTCGCCACGCGACGTGCCCGACCCGTACTATGATGGCAACTTTGAGCGCGTTTACCGCCTTGTCGAATCGGGCTGCTCTGGACTGCTCGAGCATATCCGTGAAGAACACGACCTGTAGTCTGGCCGAATGATGCTTCCACGGTCGTTGGCTGCCGCGCTGGCCCAGACTTTGGGGGCTGTTCCCCGTCGCGCGCAATCCATTGGCGGGGGAGACATCAATCGCGCCGCACGCTTTGTGGCCGGCGGCCGCTCCTACCTGGTCAAGTGGAACGTACACCCGCCCGTGCCGCCGCCGGGTGCGCCGGGCATGTTCGCCGCCGAAGCGAGGGGGCTGGCGCGCTTGGCCGGCACAAGAACCTTGCGTGTTCCGGCCGTCCATGCTTTTGCCGATGGCGAAGACCAAGGGCCAGCCTACATCCTGCTGGAGTGGATCGATTCCGCGCCATCCGGGGGCCGCGCGGACACCGGCGCAGCCCTGGGCCGTGGTCTCGCCGCGCTGCACCGGACGACGGATGTCGCCTATGGGCTGGAACACGATAACTACTGCGGGGCCACGCCACAAGTCAACGGGTGGTTGGAATCGTGGATCGCCTTCTTCGGGCAGCGCCGGCTTGGCGTCCAGATGGAATTGGCTACGCAAAAGGGACGCATGAACCGCGAGCGCCGGCGCCGGCTGGAACGACTCATCGCCCGCCTCGGGGAATGGATAGATGAAGCTGCCATACAGCCATCCCTGCTACACGGCGATTTATGGGGCGGCAACTGGATGGCCGGGCCAAAGGGTGAGCCGGTGATCTTTGACCCGGCCATCTATTACGGGGACCGCGAAGCCGAGCTGGCCATGTGCCATCTTTTCGGCGGATTTCCGGACGAATTCTTCCGCGCTTATGACGAAGCCTGGCCACCGGCCCCGGGCCGCGACGAAAGATTGCCCCTCTACCAACTCTATCACTTGCTCAATCACCTCAACCTCTTTGGCGAAGGCTACGGGAGCGGTGTGGATCGCATCCTGCGGCAATACGTAGGCTAAAGAAAATCGTCCCCACGCGCGCTCATTCGATCTCCCCGTACGTCCATACGCGATTGATCCCAAAGTTCCAGAACAGAACGACGCCGATAGCCAGCGCCTTGGCCAGGTTATAGTCCCACGGCGTAGCGATGTGGGGGGCGAAGACCTCGGCCAATCCCAGAAAAACGATTTGATTTATGGCCAGACCAACCACATTCACCGCGGCAAACTGTGTCATCTGGCTGGACAGGGGAAACTCACGCGATTCCGGAAACGTCCACAGACGATTCCATGTGAAATTGCTGAGTACGGCACAGGAAAAGGAAACCATGTTTGCGGTCCATTTGGCCCAGCCAAACATGAGAATCAAAAGATTGAGCACCCCGAAATCTACCACCGCGCCAAAAGCCCCCACCGTAGCAAACTTCACGAAGCGGGTCAGTTCTTTCGGATTGCGGAGTGCTTGTTCACGTAATCGGATCAATGTTTTCATTTACCTCCACTGTTTTGAAAATAATGTGTCAGGCGTCAAGTGTCAAGTGTCAAGTAAAACGTGATGCGTGATACGTTTTACGTCTTCACGTTTCACGTCCCGCCATTTTCATCCTTGGTACAGGGGGGTGGCTGTCAGCGGTGACTGGGCCACGGGCCAGGACGGCCAGCAACCCCAGGCCCACGGCGACTTGCAGATAGAGCCCGTGGACATACAGGTTGTCAACGAAATTGTGAACGCTCAGATGGATGATCATGCCCAAGATTCCGGCGGCTATGCCCCGTTCCAGACCACGGTTCCGCCGGATGGCTTGCCAGGCCATTCGAAAGGCGGCTCCCCACAAAGCCAGGTAGGCCAGCAGCCCGCCCAGTCCCAACTCGGCGAGCACGTTCAGGTAGTAATTGTGCGCATGGCCAAGCGGATCGCTCCAGTCTGGCAGGGCCACTGCCGGGTAGGCGACCGCGTAGTTACCGAACCCGACGCCACTCCAGGGATGGGCCGCAAACATCAGCCAGGCCGCGCGCCAGTGCGCCAGGCGCTCGATCAGGGCAAAGTTTTGGGGTGTGATCTCCACGTGGGTGATGTCCCACGCGCCCACGTACGGCAAGAAATTCGTCGCTCGTTCCACCAGCGAGGGGGGCAACAGGTGGAAACTGCTCAACAACAGCGCCGCGCTGGCCAGGAAAGCACCCGACGCCACGATTGCCGCTGTGCGCCGGCTGACCAACATGCTCATGATGCCCAGTGCGGCCGCCAGCCCGAGCCACGCCCCTCGTGACAAGGTCAGCACCATGGCCAGGCCCATCACGGCCATGGTTGCCCCGGCTATGATGGCCAAAGCGGACTGCCGGCCCAAGCGGGCCGCCAACGACATTTCCCTTTCTTGTGCCCGGTTCCAACTCCAGGCCCCCAACAACAATCCGTAGGCCAGTGGCACGGTCAAGCCCAAGTAGCCGGCATACGGGTTTGGCTGTTCGAACATGCCATAAGCGCGCAGAAAGATGTGGCCGGCCAGCGGAAATAGGAACCCCGGCGGCCCATGTCTGGTCAGAGACTGGAAGATCCCTTGCCCGGCCGCCAACGTGCCGGCCAGGACAAACGCCAGCACAAGGCCCAAGACATCTTCAGGTCCCACCTCGCTGGCCACAAAAAGATAGAGGGTCGCCACTTCCCCCCACTTGATCAATTCCTTCAGGCTCGCCGCAAGAGAGTCTGCCCACAGTGTCGAGAAGAGGGCCAACCCCAGAAAGAGGACCAGCGGCCAGCGCAAGGGGACGCGCAGGTCGCCGAATTGTCCGCGCGCGGCCCGCTGGGCCAGCCACGCGACGATGATCAGCCCCAGCCACGCTTCGGTCCCGCCGACACGGGCCGGCCCCAACGTCACACTGCGCAGCGTTCCAAAAGGGATCGCCAACGCCAGAAGGTAGAGACCACGCACCGGCCGGATCAGAACCAAGGTTACGAGCACTGCGCCGGCCAACGCTGCTGCGCCCCATTGCAACGGTGCGGTCGCCAGCAGCCAGGCCACAAGACCCAACATGAGAACAATCGGCCAATGCTGATAGCTGCGATAGACGAATACGCGCTTGTCGATGAACAATAGACCCCTTGTCGCTTGATGTGAGAGTGGGCGAGTGAGCAAACGATACATCTGCGTGATGCTCATTCGCTGCTTCGCCGGTTTCCATCTGCCGGCCCTTATTCTACCACATTCTCAGCGAAATTAGAAACGGTTGGCCCGGGCAGGGTGCAATGGTCAATGATCAAATGTCAACTTTCAATTTTCAATGGGCGAGCGGCACGCAATACGCAATACGCAACACATCTCCCCTCTCCGTGGCGGGGAGG
>JAADHH010000131.1:0-25167 GCA_013151955.1 Chloroflexota bacterium | reverse complement strand
ATGGTTCCCCCCAGGATTGGGGGGTTAGGGGGGCAGACCCGCCCTGGAATGGGGATTCCAGGGCTACATGATCTGACACCTGACACCTGACACATTATTTTCATAACAGCCCCTGAGCGCTTACTCGGTCAACTTCACGCCGGCGGTTCGCTGAGCAAGCCCTTTTGCAATGCAAAACGAACAAGCTGTACCCGACTGCGCATTTGCAACTTCTCCATAGCACGCGCCCGGTACGTTTCGACCGTCTTCACGCTCAGGAACAATTGGTCGGCCACTTCGCGGTTGGTGTAGCCGAGCGCAACCAGGTGGATGACTTGCTGCTCCCGTTCGCTGAGGGTGTCCCAGCGATCGATCGGCTGCTGTTGGCTGGCCGATAACATGTCTTCCAGCAGTACCTTGGTCAACGAAGGGTGGACGTAGATTTCGCCACGGTTCACGGCCCGAATGGCCGAGAGGAGTTCGGTGTCGGCGGCCCGCTTGACGACATAGCCGGCCGCCCCGGCTTCGAACATTTTCCGCAAATAAGCCTCGCTATCGTGCATGGTCAGAATCAGGATGCGGGTCTGGGGGCAGTGTTCCCGAATGTGGGCTATGGTTGCTTCGGCACCGGGGCCGGGCATGGTCAGGTCGAGCAGGATGATGTCGGGGAGCAGCTCGGCAGAAAGGGCCACGGCTTCCATACCGTTTCCGGCCTCGCCCACGACTTCCATCTGCGGATCGGCTTCGAGCAACAGGCGCAGGCCGGCCCGTAGCACGGCGTGGTCATCGGCGATGAGGATGTGGATGGGTGGTTTCATGATTTCGCCTGCGTTACGCGGTCAGGTAGGGCGATAGGGGAAACGATAACCGGCACATCGGCAATGACGGTGGTTCCCTGGCCGGGCGCCGATTCGATGGAGAGCTTGCCGCCCAGGAGTTCCGCACGTTCGCGCATACCAAAGATACCGAGTTTGTGTTCCTTCGGCGCACCCCGCAAGAGGGCGTCCACGTCAAACCCCACGCCATCATCTTCGATGATTGCCCGCACCCGGCCATTGCGAATCTCCAGCAGCACGCTGACTGTACTGGCCTGGGCGTATTTGACCGTGTTCGTCATCGCTTCCTGGATGATGCGGTACAGTGTGGTCTCTACTTCGGGGGGCAGGCGCCGGTCGTCGAACCCGTGGATGTGTGTGTCTACCGCAATGCCGTACCGGCTTTTGTACTCGCGTGCGTGCTGCTCGATGGCAGCCTTGAGGCCTAAATCATCCAGGACGCTGGGGCGGAGCTGGACGGCCAGGTTGTGGATGGCCATGAGCGTGTCCCCGGCCAACCGGCGCAACTCGCCCGCCTGGTGCTGAGCTTGGGAGAGGGATGTCGCCTTTTGCAGGACCTTTAGGTTTACCATCAGGGAGGTAAGGGACTGGGCCGTTTCGTCGTGGAGTTCTCGGGCCACGCGCTTGCGTTCTTCCTCCTGGGCGCGAATTACTCGTTGGAGCAATTCCAACCGCAGCGCTTCGCGTTCTCGCCGTTCGGCCCGCGCACGCCCCAGCTCTATGGTCATGTCGTTGAACGCACGCTGCAACTGCCCGATTTCATCGTTCGCCCAGACCGGGATGCGGCCTCCCAAGTCACCACGGGCGATAGCTTCTGTGGCTTCGACCAGTTGTTTCACCGGACGAGTTAGCACGCGGATCAGAACGAAGGCCAGGCCCAACCCGGCAAGCGAGACAACGAGCGTAGTGAGCAACAGAGAAAAGGTAACATCGGCCAGGGTCTGGCGGAGATGGTGCTCCGACATGCCCACCCGTGCCGTTCCGGCTCGCCCACCGAAGATCGGCATGGCGAAATCGACAACCTCCCCTTCCTCGGTCTCCAGGAGCTGGACCTGTACCGGGTCGCCCCGGCCCACGCCGTTCGCCGTAAGCAAGTCAACGGGAAATTGGTCGCCAAACGTGTGGCCCAACACCTCTCCCTGGGCATTGACAACAAACGCGTAGCGGACATCATCGTTGCTCTCCAGGGTGTTACGCAGCACCTCGTGTAGCATGTAGAGGTCACCGGTGAGCACCAGGTCAGTGCTACGGTTGGCCAGATCACGGCTGATGGCGACCCCGTGCTCACGAAGCTCGTGGCTCATGACACCGTAGAGTACGGTACGAACCTGGAGGGTCACCCCCAAGCCAAAGAAGATGACGAGAGAGAGCACGATGCCCATGATCTTAGATTGCAGGCTGACGGCACCGGCAACGTCCCAGAAACGATCGGCCAGGCGCTGAAACCACGACGTCTCCGGCCGGGCAGATGCGGGCACTGCCGTAGCAAGTCCCTTAGCGCTGGGCGTCGTAGGGTGTTGCGTCACCGCTCACCTCCGCCATCATCGCCCGCACGGTGTCGTAGGCGCTATCATGGGGCAAGACAAACCGATCCACCCCGATTCTTTGCAGAATCTGTCGCCCCTCGGGGGTTTCATGCAGGTGGAGCAATTTCTGTTGGAGTTCTTGCTTCAGGCCCGGGTCGATGTCCGGGGGGACAACCACCGGAGGCGCGCCGTAGGGCGGCGAGCGGTAGATGATGCGCGTTTTCTCGGCAATCGAGGGGTCTTGTGCCACCAACTGGTCATAGACCAGGCTGTCCACGGCCGCGGCATCCACCACCCCTTCCGCCACCGAATGGATGCTGTTGTCATGACTGTAGGTAAACGTAGTGCGGTCGAAAAAGGTTTCTGGATTCTCGCCCATCTGATTCAATAGATAAATGGGCACCAAGTGCCCCGTGTTCGAGAGCGGATCTGTGAACGCAAAACTGTGCCCGCGTAGATCGGAAAGCGTGTAGAAGTCGGTCTGGGATGAGACGATAATGTACGAGTGATATACGGTCTGGCCATGAATCTGGGGGACGGCCAGCAGCTCCATCCCAAAACTGTCGTGGCCCTCCACATAGGCGCGGGTGCAAACAAAAGCCATGTCCACCTGCCCGACTCGCACAAGTTCGTTGATTGCAGCGTAGGTGGACCGTTGGACAAGTTTGGCCGGGCGGTTCATTTCCTTGCCCAGGTAATCCAGCAGGGATCGGTAGGTCGAATACGTGCTCTTCGGAGAGATGATGGCCGCCACGGCGACGTGTAACGGCCTCGGCTCGGAATTGCTCGCCGTGCCGGTGGCCAGTTGCTCTGTGTAATTCAACCGGACTTTCTTTGCTGCCGGTTGATTTTGGCACCCGACCCCAACGAGCAAATAGAGTATGCCAACCAGCAGCAGTTGTATGGCCTTGTTCAAGTGTTCCTCCTTCTTTGACTATAACATAAATGCGTACCCCTGTCAAAAAAGAGGTGTGGTGTTGCTCGCCGGGGACTGCTTTGAAAATAACGTGTCAGGTGTCAGGTGTCAGGTGTCAGGTGTCAGGTAAAACGTAAAACGTGATGCGTAAGACGCAATACGTTTCACGTCTTCACGTCTTCACGTTTCACGCCCCGCCGTTTTCATCCTCGGTGGCGCGCAATCGTTCATGGGGACTGCTTTGAAAATAGTCGCCAGTCGTCAGATACTGGTCACACGATGCTTAGAAGTTCAACTTCTCGGAGAAGTTGAACTTCTCGGCCCAATGCGTATTCCGTCGCCCACCGCCCCGCCGTTTTCATCCTCGGTGGCGCGCAGCCGCACCATGCCAACTGCTCCGGCGACCCATGGCGAAGCCCGCCTTCGAAGACGAAGACGGGCTTCGGTGCAAGGTGACTCGCCAAATGTTACCTCGTATTACACTTTTTGCAGCTTGACCTTGGTGTCGTAGAAACTGGCGCTGCCACCAATCGGGTCGGTCAGGCAGACCGCGGTGACAACCGGGTCTATGCGCATGGCCGGGTTGGGCAACACACCGGAAATGCGCCGGCGGTCCCCCTTGATGGTCACCCCGTCCACAACGACGTCATTGCCACCGTAGGCCCAGTGGCCATAGTGCCAGGAGACGGCGACTGTGCCGGGGGCCAGGCCCTCGATGGTGCGCACCTTGCCCTGCACGGCCACGTTGGCACCGTTGCCCAGACTGAACTTCCCGTCCGGCAGGGTGGCCGACGTGATCACAACCTCGTCTCCATCGCCAAGCCCCAGGCCGGCAGCGTCCGCCCGGTTGAGCAGGACGAAGTTCTCCGGCTGGATGGCGATATTGGTCCAGTAATTGCCGATGGTGCGCGAGTGCCCACCGACGATCTCCTTGAAGGTGATCAGTTTCAGATCGTAGCCATCATCCTTGATCTCCTTGCCGGCCGCGTCCTTGACCGGTTCGTAGAGGGGCAGGCCGCTGAATCGCTCGCCGGACAGACTGTTCTTGGCCTTTGCGACCCGCTCCGGATAGAGGTGCCACGTTCCGCCCCACTTGTGATGGACTTTGTCACCGTCGTAGGTCTTGCTGGCCGATTCGAATCGCCCGCCCCGGTTGAGCAGGTAGACCACGCTAGGCCATATCTCCGGCGTGACAGAGGCTTTCCAAACGGCCTCGTCGAAGACCGCCTTGGGCAGGTGCATGCGTGCGGCACGAAAGACCGCCATTTCCTGTTCGTCAGCCGCGGGCAATTGCTCCGAGCCGTCCGCTTTGTCGCCGAAGGCCAGGTTGGCCGCCAGCTTCAGATAGAACTGTTCGGGCCGGTCGAAGTTGAACCCCTTGCCCAGGCCGTCCTTGCCAAAGCCGGGCAGCCCCAGCTTCTTGCCGACGGCAATCATGAACGCTTCCAGGCTGATCGGCATTTCCTCGCCCTCCACGGTGACGATCTCGGTGAGCGGTGCGGCGGCCGGCTGGCGAATCTTGCTGATCTTGGTCATCACGTCCGGCGTGGTGTGCGATGTCGCCCAGCGCTCCAGGAAGCTCAGGTCGGGGATGATGTAGTCGGCGAACATGCTCGTCTCGCCGATGACCACATCGCAGGCCAGGAGCAGGGGGACTTTCTTCGTGTCGCGCAAGATTTCGATGGTCGCGTGGCCGGCCGGAGAGGCCATGGCCGGCGTCCCCTTGTGGATGAGCAGGGCCTTGATCGGATAGGGATACCCGTCACCCGCGCTGGGGATGATCTCCTGATAGACGTTGCCGGTGAAGGGGTACCACGGCCGTTTGGCCGGATAGCCGTCCGTCTGGAAGTAGGTCGAGTCTTCGTAGTGACTGCCCTCGCGGGTCAGCTTGTAGCCGAAGGCTTTGTAGCCCCCCGGCGCGCCACCGGCCACGTTGCCCTTCGGGAAGGGCGCACCCTTCTTGGAGCCATCCTCGTGCCAGTGTCCGCCGCCCCCTTGCACCCCCCCCGCCCAATCGGCATTGCCGATCAGCGCGTCCAGCGTCAGAAGGGCCGCGGCATTGTAATAGCCGTTGGTGTGCTGCACCGGGCCGCGATAGAAGTCGATGGCCGCCTTCTTGCCGTGGCTGGTGAACTCATCGGCCAGCTCGACGATGGTCTTCTCGGGAATGCCGCAGATGGCTGCGTACTCGCTGGTCGTCTTTTCTTGGGCCTGTTCCGTCAAGAGCTGGAAGACCGGCTTGGCTTTGATGCCGTTGACCGTGAACTCCCCTTCCAGCAGGCCGGCCTCCGCTTCCGTGTGCAGTGCCGGGCCCTTTTCGGTCATCACCACGTAGACGTAGGGGAGCGGCTTGCCATCTTTGTCCACCGGTCGCACCAGACCGGCCTCTTCCGGCGTCAGGAAGAGCATGGTGTCCAGGTTGATCAGGTGGGTGGCGTCGGTGGATGTGGTCTCGTTGTCTGCCTTGGCCGCATCGTTGTTGGGGTTCTCCAGGTAGGCCTTGTCGTACCGCTTGTTTTCGATGATCCAGCGGACCATGCCCATGGCCAGCGCTGCGTCCGTGCCCGGTTTGATGGGCACCCACCAATGCGCTTTGGCCGCCGTCTTGGAGAGTCGTGGGTCGATCACCGCGATCTTCATGTTGTGATTGACCAATGAGTCGGTCACTTTTTCGGCCATGGGGGTGGGGCCAAAGTTGGCCTCGAAGGCACCGGTGCCGAAGTAGATGACAAATTCGGCGTTCAGGATGTCCGGCTTGAAATGTTCTTTCCCTTTGCCCTTCTTGAGGTCGCGGGTCATTTCCTTGTGGGCGATGTGGTGTGACTGTTCGCAGATCGTCGTGTGCTCGAAGAAGTTCTTGGAGCCGAAGCCGGGGCCGGTGAACCGTTTGCCCAATTCTTTTCGGCCATGCTCGATGCGCCCGCACTGGAAAACGAACTGGTTGTTGAGCGGCCCCAGGTCGGGGCGGTCGGGATCGATCAGCACATCGAGGTTGCCGGCGTACTTGGCCTTGAAGTCGGCCACGCTCATTTTGCCCTTGCCGACGTTGGCCGCGTCTCCGGCCATCTCTTTGGACAACTTGGCGTCCCGTAGCTTGTAGATGTCCTGTAGTCCGGGCACGGGGCCTTCGCCAAAGAGGTCGCCCCCCTTGACGATTTCGTCTATCGCCTGGTTGAAGTCCACGGCTTCCCACTGGCCGCTCCCGCGCGGGCCTTTGCGTTTGAGCACGCGGCGCACGCGGTACGGATCGTAGGTCGTCTGGATGGCCGCTTGCCCTTTCGGGCAAAGTTTGCCATCCACTTTCGCGGCCTCGGCGACGGAGGTGTCCTCTGCCAGATGAGGGAGCAAGTTCATCGGACTGTAGGGGTTGCCATCCACCTTGACGGCGATGCCGTCCACCACCTTGACTTTGTTGGAACAGGCGGTGTGACACTGCAAGCAGATGCTGTAGATGACGTGTTCCGCCCTGTCCAGGGGATAGACGCCGGCAGCATCCGCACCGTTGAGCGATGCCCCGTTGCCGCCGGGTGTAGCTTTCCTCATCGCCAGCGGCACTTGCGTGGCCAGGATGCCGGTTCCACCGACAAAGGCCGATGTTTTCAGAAAATCTCGACGGGAGACCGGTTTGTTCAGTACCTTTTCTTGCACACTTTTCTTATCTTTCATGCTTCTGCACCCTCCTTCCGTACGATCGGGAGCACGCGGTACCCGACCAAGAAAATCAATCCAGCTAGCCCGGCGACCCACACTTCGAAGAGCCACTCCATCGTGCTGGGGAAATAGGCGGTTGTCAGGCCGGGGCCGCTGAACGCGCTCACCAAGCCTTTCAGTTCTTCGATGGCCAGGCCCGGGACGACGATGTTCAGACGGACGGTGATGAAGGTGATGGCGATGAGTGCCCCCGCGGTGGCCACCGCCGGCAACGACTTGCGACCGAAGATCAGCAACAGGCCGGGAATAACCACGCCCAGCCCGATGTGGAAGACCCAGAAGGCCCACCAGTAGGGACCGAAGAGTACCAGGCGCATAGATTCCGCCTCGGCCGGGATCGAAGAATAGAGGCCGATGGAATACTCGGCCCATTCGAGCAGCACATCGAAGGCCAGCAGGAGCAAAACGATCTGTCCCAGGAAGAGGACCAGGTCTTTGTGCTTCTCAGAGCCGGTGTCGGGGCCCCAAATGGTCGTCAGGAAGACGAGGAGCGCGCCGCCGGAGAGGAGCGCACCGACGAGGAAAGCAATTGGCGTCAGGCCGGAGTGCCAGTAGGCCCGCGCCCCGACTACGCCGAAGAGGGCGCCGACACCGCCGTGGAAGGCCACGGCCAGCGGCACGCCAATGCTGCCCAGCACCCGCAGCCTGCTGCGATCACGGGCGACGGCCTCTTCCGAGGTATCGGTCTTGCCAAAGGTCAGGAAGCGTGCCAGCCCGCTGCGATTGCTCCAGGCAGCCAGGTCGGCCCGCATAGCAACCCACAGTTCCACCACCAGCAGGATGAAGTAAGCTGTGTAGAGCCAGATCATCCAGCCCATCATCGAGCCGAAGTTCGTGCGCAGGATCATCCGCCAGGCGCGCAGCGGATGCCCCAGGTCGAACCAGATGCTGAGCATGGCCGCAATGAGGGTGACCAGGGCGGTGAAGAGAGCCAGTTTGCCGATTTTTTCCAACCGCTCGATGCGAAAGACATAGACGAGGGTGGAAAGGAGGAATGCGCCGGCAGAGAGACCGATGAAGTAGATGTACGATGCCACCCACAACCCCCAAGGAATGTAACTGCCATAATTGGCCAGTTGGTGTCCCGAGGTGATGCGCTGGAACAGACCAACCAGTCCGACAAGGAAGGCCACAATGGCCAAACCCCACCAGAATGTATCTCGTTTCATGAGTTTACACCTCCATACTCAATCTGTAGCATGCGGTTAGACCAGGTAGTACACACTTGGCTCTGTTCCCATCTCCTCTTTCAGGCGGATAGCGCCGGGCGAGGCAATGAGCGAGGCGACGATGCTGTCGGGGTCGTTGGCGTCGCCGAAGTAGTTGGCCTGGCCGATGCAGGTGGTCACACACATCGGCAACATGCCCACATCCAGGCGGTGGACGCAGAATTGACACTTGCGGGCATTGCCTACGGGCGATTGGCCATTTCCACGGGGCCACTCCTTGCCATACTCGTAAGCCGGCAGCTTCTCGTAGTCGGAGACAACGGGTGTTCCGTCTTCGTAGTAGCGGCCGGTATCGAAGGTGCGGGCCGAGTAGGGGCAAGCGGTGATGCAGTAACGGCAGCCGATGCACTGTTCGTAATCGATTTCCACAATGCCGTCGCTGCGCTTCCACGTAGCGCCAACCGGACAGACTTGCACACAGGGGGGTACATCGCATTGCATACAGGGACGGGGCATGAAACGACGCCGCACATTGGGGAAGGTGCCGATTTCCTGATCGATGACCGGGCGATAGACGACCCCCGGCGGCAGATGATTTTCAGCTACGCAGCCGACGGTACAGGCAGAGCAGCCAACGCACTTGCGCAGGTCAATGACCATGACCCATTTTCGTTCCGCCGGTGGTTTGGCCAGCGACCGCTGCAGGTCCGCTTGCATACGCACCAACATGCTCTCTTGTTCCAATACGTTGGGCATAACTTTCACCTCCTCTACTTAGCACCCAAAATCTTCTTCTTCCCCCGGCGTGGGTGTGATCGCCGGGGCTATTTTTGTGTCTGGGTGATCCTGGAGATAGTTCTGGTAGGCGGCAAACCCTCCTTTCAAGTGGTAGACTTCTGTATAACCCAACATTCGCAAAACTGTCAAAATGTATGCCGAGCGACGCGCCGAATGGCAATAGAGCAGGATCGGGGTGCCTTTGCCACGTGGCAGGTCGTCCAGTCGTTGCGTGATCGAGCGCATGGGAATGTTGACCGCGCCGTCGATGTGGCCGGCGGCGAATTCGTCCGGCTCGCGGATGTCTATGAGCACGTAGCTCTTGCCGGCGGCCCGCTCCTGCAGGTATTGCTCCGGCGTAATGCGGTAGCGGTCTTCGGGCAGCTCGGTCAGGTAATCGTTTGCGGCGTTGGCGACCGAGACCAGCCGGTAAAGTTTCCACCCCCCTTCGTAGGAGGGATCGAGAGCGATGGCCTCTTTGGCTTTCGCAAAGGCCGTCTCGAAGTCGGCTTGGTGGTATGCGGACAGCCCCGCGTCCACCGCCAGTTTGCACGCTTCGCGCACTGCCTGGGCAGTCGCAGTAGCGTTGGGGGAAAACGCTACCGTTGCGGCGGGCGATGCCGTGGCGGGGACGGGGGCTGTGGCCGGCGTCGTTCCGCAGCCGGCCAAAAGGAGAGAGAAAAAGAAGATAGCTATGAGCAGGTTTCTGCCGGTTCGATGCATAGAACAGATTCCCCTCCACCTGTTGCGTGTTGCGTAATTCGTACCACGTAATGCGTAAGGCCGTTCGTCATGAAGCCTTTACGCAATACGTATTACGCTTTCAGTGTACCACAAATCGGAAGGAATCTGTAGAGGGGAAAGCCTGCTATTTTGTGGAGGTTTTCAGGGAAAACCCGACGGATCAATTGTCAATGATCAATTGCCAGCGGGCAATTGTCAACGTTACGAACGCTATACAAGCCCTTGACCAACCTCCTCTCTTGTGGTATACTTGTGTTAGTTGAAATTTTCCACTGCGGGGGGAGTGAGCCATGCTCGCACGGCTGGGTGACATCTATACCATTACCTCACTGGTCAGCTTCTTTTTCCTGGCCGTATCGTTGTGGCTCGGTCTCTATCTGGTCACGCGCAGCCCGCGCAGCCCGATTGCCTGGCTGGCCGGCACCACGCTTTGGGCCGTCAGCGGGTATTTTCTCAGCAACCTCATGGTGATCAACATCCTGCACGGTCAAAGTGCGCTCGTTGGCCTGCACCTCTCCCGCTGGGCGATTGTACCCATTCCCGTGTTGTGGCTGCACCTGAGTACGTTGTACCTGCCGGCAGCCATGCAGCGCAAGTGGCGCTGGGCCCTCTTCCTGGCCTATCCGGCAGCCGGACTACTGGTTTTGCTCGGCTCCACGAGCAACCTGTTGATGAGAGGAGTGGGCGACCGGCCAATTATCTATCTCTCGCGCGTCGAGCCGGGGCCGCTCTACGGACTTTTCCTCACCTATATGGTCGTGGTGGCCCTCCTGTCATTGCGGCACTTCGTGGTGGCCTATAGAAAAGCGGTCACCTTGCTGGCCCAACAGCAGATTCTGTGGCTGTTTCTGGCCACCCTGCTGTCGAGCCTCAGCGGTCTCTATCTTTCCGTTGGCACCTGGCTACATCGCGACTGGCTGGCCGCGATTGGTGATACCGGCCTCGGGTTGGGAGTCCTGGCTCTCGGCTATGCCGTTATGCGTTATCGAGCGCTCTTGCAGGGGCGCACTCCGGGGCTGGACTTCGCCTACGCGCTGGCCACGGTGACGATCGTCACCATCGGCTATATTGCCGGCACTTTCGTTTCCTATTATGTCTACAAGCTGCCGTTCATTGCCTTCATTTTCGTGCTGATGCTGGTTGTCGTGACCCACTCCATCACCGATTGGGGGCGTACTTTCTTCGACCGCTTTTTCTACCGGCAACAAGTCCGCCGCCTGCGAGCGAATTTGCGGGCCTTCACCAGAGATGTGGGAAGCGAGCCACGCCTGCCGGACCGGCTGGGGCTGCTCCTCCAAACTATTTTTCGCTTCACAGAGACATCCCAGGGCTTCATTGCCTTGCGCGAAGCGAATGGCACCGACCGATTTGTCGTCGAGGCTGCTGTTCCACACGCCAAAGTCGGGGTGACCATGGACGGAACCCACCTCATTGGCGACGAAATCAGCGACGTTCCGGCCACCGCGCAACTCCCGTCTGATCTGAAGAATATGGCGATCATCGTTCCCCTGGACAACGGCCAAACGCAAATTGGGGTACTCGTCCTGGGCTTCAAGAAAGATCAGCAGCCCTTTACCCAAATTGACATCGATCTGCTGGATGAAATGGCCGATCAAATCGTCTCCACCATCACCCAGATGCGACAGCAAGAACAACTCATGGGGAAGATCGACCGGATGGTTTCTGATTTTCAGGAACGCGAGAACGCGTTGCGACATTCGTTCGAGTCTCTGATGCAAGAGCCCCCCGGCCGCGAGGGCGATAGCATCCCCGGAATCCAGCAGATTGCGCGATGGGTCGAAGACAGTCTCCGTCACCTGTACGACTACTCCTACCTGGGTGATCATGACCTTGCCAAATTGAAAATTGTGCAACAGCGTTCTCTCTCCCAGCAAGGCGGTTCGCAAACGCACATAGAGCAGGGGCGGATGGTCAAGAGCTTGCTGACGGAAGCAATCGACCGGCTGCGTCCCACGGGGGTGATGCCCGATCCCCCGACCAAAGCCTGGTTTTTCTACGTCATCCTGCACGATGCCTACATCGCCGATGAATTGACGCGGGACATCATGAGTCGGTTGTACATCAGCGAAGCGACATTCCACCGCGCCAGGCGGCGTGCCATTCGCAATGTCGCCAAGGTATTACGGGAGATGGAACTGGCAGCACAAGCACACATCAAAAAAGGGCCAATGGCTCCCCCTCTCCTCGGAGCGGTGCAAGGAGACATCGAACATCCCGCATGGCACGTCGAGCACAGGGCGTAAAGGCGGCGCAACCTGCAAGGGAGCACATTGCGCTTCGCGGCTGCGTATGAACCGTCTCATACAACCGGTTTCCCACAGTGACAAACACGACTGAAGAGAAAAAATCCTCGGATTATCATATCCTGGTTGCCGCCGGCAATGCCGGCCAACTGGACACATTGCTTTCCTTTGCCCGCAGATTGCTGTTGCGGCGTGAAGGCCGTATCACCCTGCTGGCCGTGACCCCGGACGGGGAGCGCCCGCCCTGGCTGGCGACCCTGGAAGACTCGAATGATTCGCCCGCCCTCCACATCATAACGCAACAGGGAACAGACGCCGGCCCGGTGATCCTGAAGGCCGTGCGCCAAGCAAACCCGGACCTCTTGCTCCTCGGTTGGCAAGGGACTTCTCCTGGGATGGCCAGGTACCTTCAGAACCGCACGCTCGATAATGTTTTGTTGCACGCGCGTTGCAACGTGGCCGTCATCCACGGCTCTGCGCCTGAAAAAATCGAGCGCATCCTGATCCCCGTATCTGGCGGCCCCAATGCTTCGCTGGCGCTGGAATTGGCCCTCCAACTCGCCCCGGAAGCAGAAATCACAACCCTGTACATCGCGCGATTGACCGGAGGAGCACCGGAGATTCACGTCGGCCGGCAACGCCTGCGCACGTTTCTGGAGGCATATCCAGATAACCCTCGCCTGCATCCGAAGGTGGTATCGTCCGCCGGCATCGTACCGGGCATCCTGAAGGAAGCAGGGGCGGGCTGCGACCTTACCCTGATTGGCGCGACGCAAGAGAGTCTTCTGGACCGCTTGCTCTTTGGCAATGTTCCCCAGGCCATTGCCCTGAAAAACCCGGGAACCACCATCATCGTCAAGCGGCGCAGGCTGATGCTGCAATCCCTTTGGCCGCGAACCTGGCGCGTGTTGGATGCCTTCTTCCCCTCCCTAACGCCCAAAGAGCGCGCCGGAGTCATCCGGGAAATGCGCAATGCGACACGCCAAAGCTCGGATTTCTTCGTGATGATCAGTCTCTCCGCCTTGATCGCCACATTGGGACTATTTTTGAACAATGTGGCCATCATCATCGGTGCTATGTTGATCGCCCCCCTGATGTCGGCAATCATGGGTGTGGCGCTGGGCATATCCCAGGGAGATGGTCGCTTGTTGTGGACTGCGGCAAACACAACACTGCGCGGTTTGTTCACAGCCGTTCTGGTCAGCCTGCTATTCTCTTTCCTGGTTCCCATCCCCCAGGCAAATGCCGAAATACTGTCCCGTTCAGCACCAACGTTGTTGGACCTGGTCGTTGCCCTAGCCTCCGGTGCCGCCGGCGCCTATGCGACCTGCCGCCGGGACGTATCCGGTGCCCTGGCCGGGGTGGCGATCTCTGTGGCCTTGATTCCTCCTCTCTCTACCGTAGGAATTGGGTTGCGCATCGGAGATTATCAAATCGCCGGCGGTGCGCTCCTGTTGTTCGCCACAAACGTGGTGGCCATCATTGCTGCCGGGGGCTTGGTGCTGCTGCTGGTAGGGTTTCGGCCCCCGCAAACTCGCAAAGGGAGCACGCGGCTTTTCCAGCGAGGGGTGGCCACAACCATCCTGTTGCTCGTGACCATCTCTATTCCCTTGGGCATACTCACCTTCCATTCGGTACGCGAGGCAACGCTGCGCCGGAAAATCCAAAATGCCCTGACCGCCGAAACTGCGGCGATGGGACAAGTTGAGCTGGCCGATTGGCATCTCGAGGGCAACATGGATAGCGATGAACTGCGCTTGCAAGTGCGAGTCCGGTCCTCGCGGACGGTCAGCCACCAGGAGACGGTGAATCTGCAAACAAACGTCGCCGTTCGCCTGCAACGTCCCGTCGCCTTGGTACTCTCCGTCATTCCGATAACCAGGCTCGACCCCTTCGTCCCTCCGACGTTGACCCCTACGCCAACATTTACACCCACCCCCACGTTCACGCCCACCTTCACGGCAACGCCAACGGCCACGCCCACGGACACGGCAACGCCAACATCTACGCCGACGATGACGGCCACCCCCACCCCTACGCCAACGCCAACGGCCAGCAACACCCCAACCCCCACAGTCGTTGTGCTCCATACGCCGACCCCACTCTCCTTTCTGTTTCATGTCGTGGTCACGCCCTCCTCGGAACCGTTGTCCGCCACGCCGGTCTCAGGGACGATAGCATCGCCCACGGCTGCCACGCCGGTCTCGGGGACGATAGCTTCACCCACGGCTGCCACGCCGGTCTCGGGGACGATTGCTTCGCCTACGGCCACCACGCCGGTCTCGGGGGCGATTGCTTCGCCATCGCCGCAATCTACGCCCGCTTCGACGGAAAGCCCCCGGCCGCAGGTGGTCCCGCAAAGCCGCCGGTCCCGGCGAACATCCGGCAGCAGTCCCCTGCTCATTTCCGCAGTTTATTACGATACGTACGTAGCGAATGAGCCGGATGAAGCGTTTCAGTTGACCAATGTCAGCACCGAAACGTTGGACTTGTCCGGCTGGCAGATCGGCGATTCGACGACGAAACGGGTCACGTTTCCGGCGCTCACCCTGGAAGCGGGTCACAGGATCTGGTGTTCCAAGACGGCTACGGCCTTCGAAGGCCAATTCGGCTTCCCTCCCGGATGCGAGTATGGCGGCAACAGCGACGACGCCGTACCCGATTTGAGTGGCACCGCTCCCATCTTCAACAACAGCGGCGATGTTGTGCGCTTGTTCGATGCGCAGGGACATCAGAGAGATGTGCTGGTCTATGAAGGGGCGACGGTGCCAGCCAGCGGGTGGATCGGGCCTGCCCTGTGGCCCTATTTTCACTTTCCCGTCGAAGGGCAGATTCTCTATCGCAAACACGACCCCGGTACGGGGCTGCTCGTTCCCGATACCGACAGTGCTGCCGACTGGGCGCAGGACTTGAACGACACGCTCGACGGGCGCAAGACACGCTATCCCGGCTGGCTCCTCGATCAGTTTTACCGGCCGGCCGTCGTCACCGCCACAGCATTCCTGACCGTTGCCGTGGCCCCGGACGCCACGTATGATGTCGTTGCCGCAATGCTGCGCTCCGCACAACAGAGCATTGAAATCGAAGGATACACCTTTGAGAATACATCGCTCGCGGCCATCATCATGGACCGCTTGGCCGCCGGCGTCACCCTCAACATGCTCCTCGAAGGCGGTCCCGTCGGCGGCATCCCGGACGAGGAGCGTTGGGTTTGCCAGGAGATTGCCGATGCCGGCGGCGACATCCGTTTCTTGCAGGGCAACTCCGCGAGCGACGTTCATGCCCGCTATGCCTACCAACATGGCAAGTTCATCGTGGTTGACCATAGACTGCTCGCCGTAGGTTCCGAGAACCTGAATTTCACGGGCTTGCCGGACGATGATAAGGGAGACGGCACGTGGGGAAGCCGTGGCGTGTACATGCTGACCGATGCGCCGGCAATCGTAGCCTGGGCCGGCAACATCATGGCGGCAGACCGCGACAGGGCGCACGCCGACGTGGTGAACTGGGGGACCGGCTCCTTCGTCGGGCCGCCCCCCGCCTTCACGCCGGCCCCCGGACCGCTGGGCTGGTCCTACCCGGCCCCTTTCACCGTTCCGCTGACCATTTCGGGTACGATGGCCTTGGAACTGGTGCAGTCGCCGGAGAACAGCCTGACCAGTGGCAGCGGCCTGATCAAGCTGCTGAACGCTGCCGGTGCCGGCGACGAGGTGAAGGTCGAACAACTGCAAGAACGGAAGTATTGGGGGCCGCCTGGCAGCAATCCCCTGCAAGACCCGAACCCGCGCCTGGAGGCATACATCGCCGCTGCGCGCCGTGGCGCGGCCGTGCGCATCTTGCTGGATCGCTATTACGATGACCCAGGAGACCCTCGCAGCAATCAGGCGGCTCGGGATTATGTCAACAAAATCGCCCTCCAGGAAGGGCTGAATTTGCAGGCACGGCTGGGGAACCCCACCGGTCGAGGCATTCACAACAAGATGGTGCTCTTGCGCATGGATGGACGGGGGTATGTTCACGCCGGCAGCATCAACGGCAGCGAGAACTCCAACAAGAACAATCGGGAGTTGGCCCTGCAAGTGCAGTCAGACGCGGCCAGAGATTTCCTGGCAGCGGTCTTTGAGTACGACTGGCGGTTGGCATCTGCACAAGAGCTATTCTTGCCGGTTGTGCGGGGGCGAGGGGGAAAATGATGAATGCGGAATGATGAAGGCAGGAAGTCGGGAGTCGGGAGTAAGCAGTAGGGGGGCGGGGGGCGTAAAAACGTGAGCTGTAAAGGCGCAACCCGCAACCTGAAACTCGAAACTCAGCAATCTAACATCGAAAGAAGGATAAGCCCATGCGAATGCTCCGACTGATGACCATGGCATTTTGGGGCGGCTTCGTTGCCTTGGGCGTGGAGCTGGCCGCTTCACGGTTGTTGGCCCCCTTTTTTGGCACATCGCTGATCGTGTGGGCCAATCTGATTGGCCTGATCCTCATCTATCTTTCGGTCGGCTACTTCCTGGGGTGGCGATGGGCCGACCGCTCACCCCACGAGACAACACTCTACAGTATCACGGCCTGGGCAGGCTTCGCTATTGGTATCGTGCCCTTTGTGGGTCGTCCCGTGTTGCTCCTTTCGCTCAACGCCTTAGAAAACTACGCTGTCGGGCTGTTGTTTGGCTCCTTCGCGGGTGCTGTCGTGTTGTTGGGGCCGCCGGTCATCCTGCTGGGCTGCGTTTCGCCATTCGTCATCCGGATCGCTGTGCGTGGTGTCGAGGAAGCAGGGCGCGTGGCCGGCCAGGTCTATGCGGCCTCCACGCTGGGGAGCGTGTTGGGTACGTTCGTTACCGCGCTGCTCCTCATCCCCAATGCGGGCACACGGCACACGTTCCTGCTGCTGGCCTTTTCCCTGCTGGCACTCTCCCTGGCCGGTCTGGCGGCGGTAGCGCCACGTCGGGCGCTGGCACACAGCGTGTTGGCCATCATCCTGCTCGGATTGGTTCTCTGGCAAGGCAACCAGCCGATCAAACCCTCGGCCGGCCTGTTGTTCGAGAAGGAGTCGGCATACCACTACATCCAGGTGCTTCGCCGCCCGGACGGGACCGTGGAGTTGGCCTTGAACGAAGGTCAGGCCGTGCATTCGGAATACAACCCCGCGCGGGTATTGACCGACAGCGCGTGGGATTACTTTTTGCTCGTGCCCCTCTTCAACCGTGCGCCCTACCGCACGAAACAGGTGAGCCGTGTGGCGGTGATCGGGTTGGCAGCCGGCACGGTCTCACGGGAGTACACCGCGCTGTACGGGCCGGTGCCGGTTGACGGCGTAGAGATAGACGGTGCCATTGTGGATGTGGGCCGCCGGTACTTTGCCATGAACGAACCAAATTTGCAGGTCTTTGTGCAGGACGGGCGCGTGTTCCTGGAGACGACAGACCGGCGCTACGATGTGATCGCAGTGGACGCCTATCGCCAGCCGTACATTTTCCCTTCCACCTGACCACGGTCGAGTTCTTCCGGCTGGTGCGCGATCACCTGACGGCCCGGGGCGTGGTCGCGATCAACGCCGGTCGCACCGATACGGACTTTCGGCTGGTGGACACGCTCGCGGCGACAATGGCGCAGGTGTTCCCCGCCGTATACGTCATGGATGCGCCGGAATCGTTCAACAGTCTGGTGGTCGCCACGCGCTCCCCGACCACGCTGGCCGACTACCGGGCCAATGTCGCCGCGCTGAAGAATGTCCGATTACGCCAGGTGGCGGCGCGGATCGCCGGGCAGGTGCGCGTGGCTCCCGCCGGCGGGACCGTCTTCACCGACGACCGTGCGCCGGTGGAGCAGCTCATACACAGCATGGCTTTCGATTTCCTGACCGGCCGGCGATAGCGGACGAGGGCTGCGAACGGCTATTCGCAGTGCGTCACCCCTTACAGAATCCGTTGGCCAAAGAGCGAGGCGGTCAGTTCCACGGCCAACCCGGCGGTCCGATTTTGCACATCGAGAATGGTGTTTACCTCTACGACATCCAAGGAAGCTACTTTTTCCGAGTCGGCCAGCATCTCCATGAGCAGGTGTGCCTCGCGATAGGTCAAGCCCCCGGGCACAGGCGTGCCCACACCGGGCGCCTCTTTCGGGTCCAGGACGTCCATGTCCAGGCTGACGTGCAAGTGGCTGGTGTGGGCCAGGTAGCCCAGGGCCTGCCGTGTGGCGGCGGCCATGCCCATTTCGTCAATATCGTGCATGGTGAGCACGTGGATGCCCGAAGCGCGCAAGGCCGAACGTTCTTCGTCGTCAAGATTCCGAATCCCGAGGAGCACTGTCCGGGACGCTTTGAGTTTGGGGCCGGGATAGCCGATGCCGGTCAGTTCCACCGGCCCGCGCCCGAACAGGGCGGCCAGCCCCATGCCATGGATATTCCCGGAGGGCGTCGTCTGCGGGGTGTTGAAGTCGGCGTGGGCGTCCACCCACAGCACGCCGAGGTCAGCGATGTGCGCGGTCATGGCCGAGATCGTGCCGATGCTGATGGAGTGGTCACCCCCCAGGAAGATGGGGGTTTCATTCTGGCTGATGCAGTCGAGGGCGTGCGTGTAGACGTTCTGGCAGACGGTCGCGATGCTCTGTAGGTGGCGGGCCTTCCCCTGCCTGGCCTGCGCAGAGGTCTCTGCTTCAGGCAGGGGCACGGGCAAGTTGCCTCCCTCGATGACAGTATGACCCAGCCGGCGCAAGCGGCGGCCCAAGCCGGCATAGCGGATGGCACTTGGTCCCATGTCCACGCCCCGTCTTTGCTGGCCCAGGTCCATGGGTACACCGATAATGCGTATCACACGTGAAGTAGCGGTCATGTTGTGATCCCGTGTTGCGCAGATTCTGCCTGACAATTTTACCGGATCGTTCAGTATCTTCTTCTCAATATTCCGGGGCGAAGAAGTTCGACTTTTACCAAAAGTCGAACTTCTGGGTCGCCCCACCCCGTTTTATTGAGAAGATACATCGTTCACTTATTATTTTAGCACAAACTCACCCAGAGACCAAGTGAGGAGCAGCGGCGTTGGAGACTCGCCGTCCCCGCGTTGCCGGACGGTCGAAACCCCTTCCGCATTTGACAATTATTTTGATTCCGGCTACAATAGTGGCTCATGGCGCATTCGTCTAGGGGTCTAGGACGCTGGCCTCTCAAGCCAGTAACAGGGGTTCAAATCCCCTATGCGCTACAGCGTGAATCGTGTGCAGTGTCATGAGAAAGGACATGTGGTCAAGTTAGCGGCGAGCCCGTTTCGGGCTGCCGCTTTTGTTTTCTAACGGACCGGACGGGCACGATTTCAATCCAGCAGAAAGGCAAGGAGTATGCACGGCGGCGGTGGCGGCGGATGGTGGTCGTTCTTGCGTTACGACGAAAAAAAGGATCAGCCCGAAGTCACGATGGCCTTGATACGCCGCGTGGCCGGATATGCCCGTCCGTACACCGTGAAGATCATTTTGCTGCTGGGGACCATTATCGGCGTATCGCTCCTAAGCCTCATACCCCCGCTCTTGTACCGCAGCCTCATAGATGATGCCCTACCCAACCGGAATCTGACCCTGCTCAACCTGCTGGCGTTGGGTATGATTGCGGTACCCACGCTGAATGGCCTTTTGGGAGTCGTCCAGCGATATTGGAGCGCGCAAGTCGGCGAGGGCATCATCTACGATTTGCGTAGGAGCCTCTTTGCCCATCTGCAACGCATGTCACTCCGCTTCTTCACCCATACCAAGACGGGGGAGCTCATGTCGCGCCTGAACAATGATGTGATTGGCGCGCAACAGGCCGTCACCGGCACGTTGGTCACAATTCTTTCCAACATCATTGCCGTTGTCGCCACATTGATCGTGATGATGTCGTTGGAATGGCGTCTGACCCTGCTCAGCATGAGTGTGCTCCCCTTCTTCGCATTTGCTGTGCGGCACGTGGGCCGGCTCTTGCGACAGCTACGCCGCAAGTCGTTGGAATACAATGCCGAGATGAACGCCCAGATGCACGAGACGCTCAACATCGGGGGTGCATTGCTCGTAAAGCTCTTTGGCCGCCAAAGGCAAGAAGTGGCCAAGTTTTCTGAGCACAGTGCGAACGTACGCGACATTGGCATACAACAGGCCATCGTGTTTCGTTGGTTCTTCCTGGGGTTGGGGCTGGTCAGCGCTGCCGGCACGGCCATCGTCTTCTGGCTGGGGGGACGCTTCGTGCTCAATGGGACGTTCACGGTCGGAACCATCGTCGCTTTTGGCACCTATTTGACCCAACTCTACGGGCCGCTCATGTCACTCATGAACGTGCGTGTGGAATTCGTCACTTCCATGGTAAGTTTCGAGCGTGTATTCGAGGTGCTCGATCTGCCGGTGGAAATCTCGGACCGGCCAGGTGCCATCGAGCTTGACCATGTCCAAGGGCATGTCCGCTTCGAGAATGTGTCGTTCAGCTATACGGAAGAGGTGGAGGGCATCGTCAGCGGGCTGGAAGATGTTGAGCGTTTTGATTGGTCGGCACGGTTCCGTCTTCCGGCCAAAAAGTCTGGGCCGGAGAAAAAAGAAGAGGCTGGAGAAGAGGAAGGTAAACCGTCTACATCATTTCCACCTCTGCCACAGTGGGCCGTACACGAAGTCAGCTTCGAAATCTTACCGGGGCAGGTCGCCGCACTGGTAGGGCCGAGCGGCGCCGGCAAAACAACCCTCACCTATCTGCTGCCGCGCCTTTACGAACCCAATTCGGGTCGGATTACACTCGATGGGCATGACTTGCGGGACATCACTTTGGAGTTCCTTGCGAACCAGATTGGCATGGTGACTCAAGAGACCTTTTTATTTCACGATACCATCCGCGCCAATTTGCTCTACGCCAAAGCAGACGCAACGACCGCAGAGCTCGAATCGGCCTGTCGCGCAGCAAACATCTACGACTTCATCGCCAGCCTCCCGGATGGGTTCGAAACTTTGGTTGGCGAGCAGGGATACCGGTTGTCTGGCGGGGAGAAGCAGCGCATCGCCATGGCCCGCGTATTGCTCAAAGACCCACGCATCTTGATTCTCGATGAGGCCACGTCCAATCTCGACTCGCGCTCGGAGGCCTTGATTCAATCTGCCCTGAAGCCTCTGATGCAGGGACGCACCAGCCTGGTCATTGCGCACCGTTTGTCGACGATTTTGGCTTCCGACCTGATCCTCGTGATGGACCAGGGTAAGGTCGTTGAACAGGGCACGCACAACGAACTGCTGGCCCGTGGCGGGCTGTACGCTACGCTCTACAACACCCAGTTCGGCGATAAATAGTATTCCCGAACAACAGAATCACAGAAGTTCGACTTCTGGCAGAAGTCGAACTTCTACACACGGAACTTCTACGCACGTACCGCTGGCCCGGCAGGGCTTTTGACACCGCTATCCGATCATGTTATACTTTTGTCGTGGCCACGCAACCGAGACAGTGCCTTGTTTGGGACGGCGAAGAGGATGCACACGATTTCCGCGTGCCTCGTCCGGGGCTGGCCGCCATCGCCGAATGGAGTTGTATCATGCGAACGACGACACGGGTCTTGACTCTTTCTTTCATCCTGCTGGCGCTCTTTGCCGGCGGCACCACGCAAGCGGCCGGGCCAGGCCGCCCCGCCCGCGTCGCCCCCGCCGCCTGGCAAGCCACGGCCAACGGCCCCGCTGACCTGCTGGTGGTATTGACCGGTCAAGCTGACCTCGGTCCCGCGTCCCGCCTGCCGACGAAAGCAGAAAAAGGGCGTTTCGTTTACCGGACCCTGACGCAGGTTGCCTTGCGCACACAAGCGCCGCTCCGGAGCTGGCTCGCGCAACGCGGAGTCGACTATGAGCCTTTCTATTTGGTAAATGCGTTGCGCTTGTCGGCCGATCGTGCGCTGCTGATCTCCCTGGCCGCCCGCTCCGATGTGGGCCGCATTGAGTTGAACCCGGCCGTGCGCGGAATCTCGCCCCGGGTGGAGCCGGTCGCCGGCGCGCAGGCCGTGACCGGCGTGGAATGGAACGTGGCCCTCATCGGTGCCCAAGCGGTGTGGAACACATACGGCGTGCGCGGCGAAGGGATCGTCGTCGCCGGCAACGACACGGGCATCGAATGGACCCACCCGGCCTTGAAAGCGCACTACCGGGGGTGGAACGGGACGACCGCCGACCACGATCGCAACTGGCTCGACGCCATTTCGAATTCTCCCACCCCCCTGGACGACCTGAACCACGGCACGCACACCATGGGCACGATGGTCGGAGACGATGGGCAGGGCAATCAAATCGGAGTAGCACCCGGGGCGCGCTGGATCGGATGCCGGAACATGGACCTCGGGGTGGGCACCCCGGCCAGTTACCTGACTTGCTTCCAGTTTTTCCTGGCTCCCTACCCCCACAACGGCGACCCCTTCGCAGACGGCGACCCTTCTCTCGCTCCCCACGTGATCAACAACTCGTGGGTCTGCCCCCCCTCTGAAGGTTGTAGCGTGGGCACGCTTCAGAGCGCGGTGGAATCGCTACGCGCGGCAGGGGTTGTGGTCGTGGCCTCGGCCGGCAACGAAGGGCCGCTGTGCAGCACTGTGGGCGATCCGCCGGCCATCTACGATGCCGCCTTTTCCGTCGGTGCCTCCAATTCCAGCGACCAGATCGCCGGCTTCAGCAGTCGCGGCCCCGTGCTGGCCGATGGCAGTGGTCGCCGTAAACCGGATATCACCGCTCCTGGCGTCAACGTGCGTTCGAGCGTGCGCGGAGGAGGTTATGCCGGGGGCTGGAGCGGGACGAGCATGGCTGCGCCGCACGTGGCCGGCGCGGTGGCTCTGCTGTGGTCCGCAGCACCGGCCCTGGTAGGCAAGGTGGCCCTGACCGAGCGGATATTGCAGATCACGAGCCATCCACACACCACCACACAAGGCTGCGGAGGAGATGCCTCCACGGCCGTACCCAACAACGTCTGGGGATGGGGCCGGTTGGACGCTTTGCAAGCGGTCGAAGTGGGGTTGACTTGCCCATCTGTAGGCGATTTCGACGGTGATGGACGGGTGACCATCGTAGACATCATGCAGGTCGCCTCGGCCTGGGGACTGCACGATGGCGACCCCGGGTATTCGTCGGCCTACGACCTGGACGGCAACCAGATAATTGACGAGTCGGACATCATGGCTATAGTTACACACTGGCAGGAGGCTTGTCGTGAATTGTAGATTTCAGCGTCTTCTTCTGGCCGGCCTGTTCTGCCTGGCCGTCACCGGTCCCGCGCAAGCTGTACTGGCCGGCGGCCCCGTTTTTCAGGTGAGAGATACCGTAGCGCAACAAAGTGCCAGGCCCCTGTACGTGCCGGGTCAATTGCTGGTCCGCTTCCGGCCCACGGTGCCGGCGAAAACGCGACAAGACCTACTCGCCGGCCACGATATGACCGTGATTCGCGCCTTGCTGCTTCCCGACGTCTATTTGGTGCAGGCTGACGGCCACACACCCGCCCCGGAAATGGCCAAAACTCTCCGGCAGGAGCCATCTGTCGTCACGGCTGAACCGAATTACTATCGCTACGCCGCTTTCATCCCCAACGACCCGTACTACGGCTACCAGTGGAATTTCCCCATGATCAGCCGGCATGGGACCGCTCGCAGGGTGCCGGCGTGACCATAGCCGTGATCGATACCGGCATTGCCTACGAGACCTACGGAGTCTACGTGCAGGCACCCGACCTGGCCGGCACCACCTTTGTGCCCGGTTGGGACTTCGTGAACAACGATGCCCATCCGAACGACGACGAGGGGCACGGCACGCACGTCGCCGGGACGTTGGCTCAAACCACGAATAATTCCTACGGACTGGCCGGTATCGCCTTCGGCGCACGTCTGATGCCGCTCAAAGTGCTCAACGACCAGGGCACAGGGAGCGACCAGGTTGTCGCCGACGCCATTGTGTGGGCCACCGACCACGGCGCCCAGGTCCTCAACTTGAGTCTGGGGGGCACAGCGGCGGGGAGCGTGCTGCGGCAGGCTGTGGACTATGCCTACAACCACGGCGTGGTTGTGGTGGCTGCGGCCGGCAACGGGTCGTGCAAAGCGGTGGAGTATCCCGCCGCTTACGCCAACGCCATTGCCGTGGCCGCCATTCGCTTCGACAAGACGAGGGCCTACTATTCAAACTGTGGCCCGGAACTGGACGTGGCCGCGCCCGGTGGTGACCTGAATGTGGACCAGAACGGCGACGGCTACGGCGATGGCATATTGCAGCAGACCTTCTCGCCCGGAAAATACGGCACCTTTGGCTACTGGTTCTATCATGGAACGTCTATGGCCACGCCTCACGTCGCCGCGGTCGCCGCTTTGCTCATTTCCCAGGGCTACGCCACCACGCCCGATGCCGTGCGGGCCGTGCTGGCCCATACAGCCCTCGATCTGGGTGCTGCGGGCCGCGACAACGAATTTGGGTGGGGCCTCATCCAGGCCAACGACGCACTGATCTATGCCGCTGCCTCCCCGACCGCCACGCCTTCCCCCTCGCCCACCACCACGGCGACCGCTTCCCCGTCTGCCACGCCTTCGGCGACGACTTCGCCCACCGCCACAGCGACCCCCTCCTCGACCGCCACCCCTTCGGCAACACCGACCGCCACGCCCACTGCGACCTCCTCGGCTACACCCTCTCCAACGCCAACGTCCGTTTCATGCGCGTTGCCTGGCGACGTAAACTGCGATTGCACGGTGGATATTGTGGACATCATGACGGTGGCCAGTCGTTGGGGCACAACAGCCGGGGACCCGCTATACGATGCCGCCTACGACTTTGATGCGAATGGCACCATTGACATCATAGACATCATGTTCGTGGCCACGCGCTTCTTGGACCAATGCGCTACGTCTGGAGAGTGATTTGTGGAGACAACTCTATTGTCACAATCCTTGTTCCATTACAAAATCAATCGGTTTCATTCTGATAACACAAATGCGGAAAGATTATCTATGCATTGTCCGAGACTTCGCTCAGAAAATGTAGCCCCTGACGGGGCAGTTGACAAAAGGGCAGGGGACACAGATTTACACAGGCTTCGCACACAGATTTTTCTGATCTTTAGTTATTGTTGTTTCGATACGATAAGTTTGCATTTCAGGCCTCGCTTTACACCTTTGGTTCTAGCCTTTATTTTACCACCCACATAAAGATGCTGAGTGAAACGCATCCCTAAGATTGGACAGGTTTTCGGTGATTCTTAGTTCACTCCCCCGCAGGGAGCAAACTCCCTGCGCCACCGACTTTCGA
>JAADHH010000024.1 GCA_013151955.1 Chloroflexota bacterium | reverse complement strand
GCTAAACGAGGCCACGCAGGTGGCCTTCGCCACCGGTAGCACGCGGTTTCAACCGCCGTGCAAGGAAATGTGACATTGTCAAAGTAGTTACCCATGATAAATTGATGTAACGGTGCAAAAAAGGGGAGCAGGCGATCTGCTTGCTCCCCTTCCTTTTGGTCTGGCCACAGGTGTCTTCTCAACAATTTGGGGTGGTGGCACAGCCTTGCGCCTGTCCCGTAGGGCGACCGCGAGGGTGCGCCCCTACTTTTTGAGAAGATGCGGCCGCAGCCAATCAACTCATATTGTCGATAATGGCCTGCCCAAATTCAGAACACTTCACTTTTGTAGCACCGGTCATCTGGCGTTCCAGGTCATAGGTGACGATCTTTTGCTGGATTGTCTTGGTCATCGCATCCACGATCAACTTGGCCGCCTCGAACCAGCCCATGTATTCGAGCATCATCACGCCGGAAAGGATGACGGAGCCGGGGTTGACTTTGTCTTGCCCGGTATACTTGGGAGCCGAGCCATGGGTCGCCTCGAACAGTCCCAGATAGTCCCCGATGTTGGCCCCGGGAGCCAGGCCCAGGCCACCAATTTGGGCTGCACATGCGTCGGACAAGAAATCGCCATTCAGGTTGGGTGTAGCCAAAACGTCGTATTCATCGGTGCGGGTCAGGACCTGCTGGAAAATGCTATCGGCGATGCGGTCCTTGATCAGGATTTTGCCTTCCGGCATTTTGCCGTCGAATTTGTCCCACAGTTCGTCTTCGGTAATGGTAACGTCGGCGAACTCGTCGCGGGCCAATTCGTAGCCCCAATCTCGGAAGGCCCCTTCGGTGTATTTCATGATGTTGCCTTTGTGGACCAGGGTGACGTTCTTCAGGCCTCTGTCTATGGCATATTGGATCGCCTTGCGAACCAGGCGCTTGCTCTTGAATTCGCTGATCGGCTTGATGCCGATGCCGGTGGATTCCGGACTGCCGATGCCGGTACCAAACTGGTTGTCCAAGATGTTGATGAGGCGGGAGGCTTCATCGCTGCCGGCTTGCCATTCGATACCGGCGTAAACATCTTCGGTATTTTCGCGGAAGATCACAATGTCCATCTTTTCCGGATGTTTCACCGGGCTGGGAACACCTTCCAGCCAATAGACTGGACGGACGCAAGCGTACAGGTCCAGGACCTGTCGCAATGTTACGTTTAAGCTACGGAACCCGCCGCCGACCGGTGTGGTCAGGGGGCCTTTGATGGAGATAATGAATTCCCGAAGGGCTTTGAAGGTATCTTCCGGTATCCAGTCTCCGTACTTGGCGTGTGCCTTCTCGCCGGCGAACACTTCCAGCCAGACGATTTTCCGCTTGCCGCCATAAGCGTGCTCGACCGCACCATTCAGGACGTTGATCATGGCCGGGGTAATGTCCATACCGATCCCGTCACCTTCGATGTACGGGATGATGGGGTTGTCCGGAATAACCAGCTCGCCGTTCTCAATGGTAATCTTTGTGCCGTTGGCGGGTACTTCCAGCTTATCATAAGTCATCTGCTACACTCCTCCTTCATTAGAATGCTTGGGGTGATTCTCACCCGTTTACTCGCTTAAACTTGTTGTGGTGCCCAGGAAATGGTTTCCTTTGGTTCTTCTTCAGCCAAACCCTCCAAAACCAGCACGCGCTGGAGGGCGGCGATAGCTACCTCGATCATGTCGTCGTCCGGCTCTCTGGTTGTCAGGTATTGCAGTTTCAGGCCGGGCAGAACCAGCAGGCGGATCAACGGATTGTCCATCCGCGCGGCGCTGAATTTGATGAACTCGTAGGCCAGCATGGCAATGACGGGAACGAGCAGGATGCGAGAGAGGATGCGAATCGGTAGCCACGGACGCCCCAGCAGGGCAAAGACGAATACCGACAAGACGATGACGATCAGCAAGAATCCCGTGCCACAACGGGGGTGCAGGGTCGTCCGGGTTTGCACAGAGTCCACGTCCAAGGGGTACCCCGCCTCATACGCGTTGATGGTCTTGTGTTCGGCCCCGTGGTAGGCAAATACTCGCCGAATTTCTGGGATCAGGCCGATGATCAGCAGGTAGACCAGGAAGAAGATCATGCGAACCGCGCCCTCTGTCAAATTGCTCAGGAGGTCCGACGTAATGTAACGGTCCAGGAAACCGACGATGAGTAGCGGGGCCACGAAAAAGATGCCGATTGCGAAGACCAGGGAGACGGCCACGGTGATCCAGGTGACCGCGCCTCCCATTTCTACGTCCTCTTCCTCGGCGAGGGCCACGTCGGCGGAGAAAAACAGGCCCTTCATGCCCAGCCCCAGCGCGTCCCAAAGCATGGTCAGGCCGCGCACGAAGGGCAGTTTGCTGATCAGGCCGCTATATAGCGTCGAAGACAGGGGTTCGGTCTCGAGAACGATTTGGCCATTGGGGTGACGCACGGCAATCGCCATGTGCCGGGAGCCGCGCATCATGACTCCTTCGATGACTGCCTGGCCACCGTAATTGAATTTTTCCTTCGTCGTCATTCTATCTTCGTTATGATTCAACCCGTCACTCGAGAATTCTGTTTTTCACCGGATCGTCAATAGGTTGCTCTGCAACTTCAGCAGGGTAATCAGCGACTTGGTGGCAGTGGCGACAACGTGCTTCATAGACTTCGTCAGCGCCGACGAGGATAACAGGGCCACCGTAAGGTGCAGGGTGTTTGTTGATCAGTCGTTGCGTACGGCTGGCCGGCGCACCGCAAACGACGCAGATCGCCGTCAGTTTATCCACTTGTTCGGCCTCTGCCAGGAGCAATGGCATGGGGCCAAAAGGTTCTCCCCGAAAATCCATGTCCAGTCCGGCGACGATGACGCGAATTCCGCGGTCGGCCAGTTGATTGCAGACGGCGGCCACGCGCCAGTCGAAGAATTGCACCTCGTCTATGGCCACAACGTCTACGTCCGGCTCGACTCTGTCCAGGATGTCCTGGACATCCGCAACAGTAGTTGCCGCAAAGCCCAATCCATTGTGCGAGACCACTCTCTCCGGATCATAGCGATCGTCAAGGAGCGGTTTGAAAACTTGCACGTTCTGACGAGCGATTTGGGCCCTTTTGAGACGCCGGATCAACTCTTCTGTTTTGCCGCTGAACATGCTGCCGCATATCAGCTCAATCCGTCCGGCATTGGAATGACTGTGTACCAAACTGATCTACCTCTTACTGGATGATTCGTGCCATCGCTCATGTTTTTTCATCGTGATTTGGTATCTTCTCAATAATCCGTGGTAGGGGCATGGTCTTGCGCCTGCCCCGTAGGGCGACCGCTGCCCCGTAGGGCGACCGCAAGGGATCGCCCCTACTTTTTGAGAAGATACGTGCTTTGAGCAAGAACGACTTACCACAAAGTCCCGCAGAAAAGGACTTCCGTCACTCTTTGTGGCGAGAAATCCTGTCCGGCTGCTCGCATGAGTTGTACCCACGCCGCAAAGATGGTGTTTGGCTTTACAAAGAAAAGAGATAGAGCAAGTACCCTATCTCTTTTCGATCATGCCTTTGCCCTTTTCTTCGCGGGGGCAGTTGGAATCTCTTCTGGGCGTTCTTTGGCCGAGGCGATTGCTTCTTGCAAAGCTTCGGCCTCCGGTGAAATCGTTTCGATGATTTGCTTTTTCTTGGCGGCCCGCCGGCGGCGTTTGGGTTTGGGTTCATCCGCTTGCTTTTCCAAACGACGCATGAATCGCTCCACCTGACCGGCCGTATCTACAATTCTCTGTTCGCCGGTATAGAAGGGGTGGCAGGCAGAACAAACGTCGGTACGAATCTCCGGCACGGTAGCACCCGTTGTAAACGTGTTTCCGCAGGAACAGATCACCCGTGCTTCGGAATAATATTTCGGATGGATTTTCGGTTTCAAGAGGTTATCTCCTCTGCCGGATAAACGCTGACTTGTTTCTTCTGTCTGGTCACGTGTTCGAACTTCACGTAACCGTCTACTTTCGCAAAGATAGTGTAGTCACTGCCCAGGCCGACGTTGTTTCCAGGGTGGAATTTGGTCCCACGCTGGCGTACAATGATGCTGCCTGCGGTGACTTTTTCGCCGGAGAATCGCTTTACTCCCCGGCGTTGCGAATTGCTATCACGGCCGTTACGACTGCTACCGCCACCTTTTTTATGGGCCATGTTTTATCTCCTTCAAGAATGGAACCATTTCAACACCATCCGGCGTTATCGTGACTTTATCCCCGAAATTCAAGATGCCGGGGAACCAACCCGGGGCTTTTCAAAGTTCTTATGTTTGTTTTTGTAGGACACAGATTCTCAGTATCTTATCTTCTCAATAATTCGGGGTAGGGGCATGGCCTTGCGCCTGCCCCGTAGGGCGACCGCAAGGGTGCGCCCCTACTTTTTGAGAAGATACGATTCTCACAGAAAAACACGGATAAAACATGTAGTGTGTGCGAAGCCTGTGTACATCTGTGTTCCTCGTCCTTTTGTCAACTCTCCCGTCAGGGCCCCCGTTTTCCGATCAAGGTCTCGGACAGTCGTAGGAATTTTGAAAAGCCCTGGAACCAACCAAGGGGGTGTTGACGTTCAGTGAACGATTTCATCGACGCGCAGGCGCGTAAAGAGTTGTCTGTGTCCCTGCTTTTTCCGGTATCGTTCTTTCGGTTTATATTTGAAGACAATGATCTTGGGCTTCTTGTCGTGTGCCAGTACCGTGGCCCGCACTTTGGCCCCGGGGACAAGAGGGTTGCCTACCTGCACATCCTCGTCACGCAGCAATAGTACGCGATCCAACTCCACGGACTCGCCAACTTCCGCCGGCAGTCGTTCGACATCAAGCATCATTCCTTCTGTAACGCGATATTGTTTTCCACCAGTTTCTATTACTGCGTACACGATATCCTCCTAAGCCCAGGTCTCGCATCCGTCATATCCGAGACCAACCGACCAGTGATTATATCAGGGCTGCCCGTTTTTGTCAAATTTTTCAATATCGGAGGGCCACTCTGCACCGAAGGGAGAAGGGGGCCATGGCTCACCCCAGATGGCCGGGTATGTGCGGCCCCGTCCGGTTTTACTGTTTATCGTAGGGTTGCCCATCGGCTGCCGGCGGAATGGCCTGTCCCACGACTCCGGCCAGCACAATCATGGTCAACACGTAGGGAATCATGGAAAGAAACTGGTATGGAACGTGGGGAAAATAGAAATTCATCGTAATCTGTATCGCTTCGGGCAAGCCAAATATCAACGCAGCAATGAAGCTGCCGACCGGCGTCCACTTGCCAAAGATCATCGCAGCCAGCCCGATGAAGCCCTTCCCATTCGTCATGAGCATATCGAAGTGCCCGACCTGCTCCAGGGAAAACCAGACCCCGCCAAGCCCGGCCACAAGCCCGCCCAGGAACACGTTGATGTGGCGCACTTTGTAGACGTCAATGCCCAAGGTGTCGGCAGCGAGCGGATGCTCTCCGACAGCTCTGGTACGCAATCCCCAAGGCGTCTTGAAGAGGACGTACTGCAATACAAAAGTGAGAATGAGCATGATGTACACGATCGGGCGATTCTGAAAGAGCACGTCACCGAGGATGGGGATTTGCGCCAAGAACGGGATGTGGATTGGTTGCAGTGTGCTTGGTATGGGACGGGTCAGCGTTGGCGTGGCCAGAAATCGGCGATAGGCAAAGCCGGTGATGCCGATGGCAAAGATGTTGATGACGGTGCCGCTGATAATCTGGTCCGTTTTGAAATTGATGCAAAGCACGCCATGGAGGATGGCCAAAAGGCCCGAGGCCAACATGCCGCCGATTACGCCCAGCCAGATGTTGCCGGTATAGAGCATCACCAAGTCGCCAACCATGGCGGCCACGAGCATCATGCCTTCGATGGCGATGTTGATCACCGCGGCCCGCTCGCACAGCACGCCGCTGTACGCACCGATGGCAATCGGGGTGGCAAAGCGCAGTGCGGAGGCCAGCACCCCCGGCATCAGAGCGATTATCAGAGCGAAATCCATGTCAAATCCTCAGTACCTATCCCCAGCCCCGGGTAAGTTGCACGCCTTCTTCGCGTATGGCTCGTATGCGGTATAGTTTGCGAATGATGACCGGGGCCGCAATGAACATCAATACCAGGGCCTGCACCACCAGGATGATCTGCTTGGATACGCCGGCCCGCAATTCCATCAGGTCTGCCCCGTTGCGCAACGCGCCAAACAGGAAACCGGCCGGAATGATCCCCAGGGGGTTGTTGTTTGCCAGGAGGGCCACGGCGATACTGTCGAAGCCATAGCCGGCGGAGAAGAACGATTTCACGTTTCGCTCCAAGCCCAAGACTTCCACCCCACCGGCCAGCCCGGCCAACCCCCCGCTGATGGCCATGGCCAGCACGAAATTGCGCACAATGCTGATGCCGGCATATTCTGCCGCCTCCGGGCTCGCGCCCACGGTACGCACCTCAAATCCCAGGGTCGTCTTTTCCAGAATCCACCATACCAGCACCGCCACCAGGATGGCCAGGAAGAAGCCCAGGTGCAGACGGTCCGCGCGGTCGGTGAACGGCCCGCCGATTCTGTTCAAGGAACTTAGGAAGACGTAGGTGATCAGCCCCAACCCTCCGGCGGAAATCAGACCCACCACCCAAGGATTTCTCCACCCACGCAGGCTGTTTCCCCGTTGTTGCCACCACCAGCGCACAACGATGAAGGCGAATACGGCAACGAGCAGTGCCGCCGTGAATCGCGTTACCGGCGATGCCATGAGGGCGGGCAGCTCCGAGAGTCGCGGAAGCTGGGCCGAAGCGTCCACGGCGGGAGTTTGCGGCGCGCTGGATGCGGGGTCCCGCATGGGACCACTTAGGCCCACCAGGTAATCGGCCAGGTAGATGGCAATGTAATTCATCATGATCGTATTGATCACTTCGTGCGAGCCGAGTTTGGCGCGCAGATAACCGGGAATGCCCGACCAGATTGCGCCGGCAACAATGGCTGCTCCCAGGGCCAGGGTCAGGTGGAGGATTGCCGGCAGGCCGTGTACGTTGTAGCCAACCCACACAGCGGCCAGTTGCCCGATGTAGAACTGTCCCTCCGCGCCGATGTTGAACAGGCCGCACTTGAACCCAAAGGCCACAGCCAGTCCCAGGAAGATGTAGGGCGTTGTCGCTACAAGCGTTTCAGAGAGGGCCCGCTTTTTGAGGAAAGCGCCGTCCAGCAAGCCACGATAGGCAACCAACGGGTCATTGCCGGTGGCCCACATGATGATGGCCCCCAAAACCAAAGCCGTGACCACAGCCAGGGCCGGGACGATCAGTTGCTGCAAGAACAGCCCCCAGGGGGATGTTTTTTCGAAATCGTTGTGATTGCTCAAGGCACGTTCTCTTCAGTTGACCTCAACCGGCTGGCGGGCCGGACTCGTCTTGTGTCCCCCTACGCCGGCCATCAACAGCCCGATCTCTTCTCTCGTTGCTTGTTCGGCGGGCAGCGTGTCTATGATCTCACCTTTGTACATAACCGCAATGCGGTCCGAAAGCGCCAATATCTCGTCCAACTCGGCAGACACAAGAAGGACGGCATAGCCGGCATCCCGTTGTTCTATCAACCGGCGGTGTAAGAATTCGATGGAGCCTACATCCAACCCGCGCGTTGGTTGGGCAGCGATCAGGAGTTTGATCGGCCTGGAAAGTTCCCGTGCAACGATCACTTTTTGCTGATTTCCCCCGGAAAGGGTGCCGGCCGGTGTCCGGGCACTCGGTGTGCGAATATCAAATTCCTCGATCAGCCTGCGGGCGTTCTCTTCGATGGCCTCATGTTGGATGATGAGGCCTTTGGCAAAGGGCCGTTGGTAGTACGTACACAAGACCAGATTATCTTCCACGGAGTAGCGGAGAACCAGTCCCCGCTTTTGGCGATCCTCCGGAATGTGTCCGACGCCTTGCTCCATGATTTGTCGAGGCGATGTTTCTTTCAGCGTTTTCTCGCCAATGCGTACCTGCCCCAAGGCGATGGGGCGCAGGCCGGTTAGTGCTTCGACAAGTTCGGTCTGGCCATTGCCTTGTACGCCGGCAATCCCCAGAATCTCGCCGGCACGTACCCGGAGGGTGACTTCGCGCACGGCTTTTTGTCCTCGATCATCATTTACGGAAAGGTTTTCCAACGAGAGCACAGCTTCTTTGGGATGGGCCGGGGCTTTTGAAAGTCGCAGCAGAACTTCCCGGCCGACCATCATCGAAGCCAATTGTTGTTCGGTCGCCTGTTCCGGCGTTGTGGAGCCCACAACCTGGCCGTTGCGCATGACGGTGATGCGGTCGGCCACGGCAAAGACTTCTTTCAGCTTGTGGGTAATGAATATGATGGAAGTTCCTCGCTCCGCCAGGGAGCGCATGATCTGGAACAATTCCTCGCTCTCTTGAGGAGTCAACACGGCGGTAGGTTCGTCCAGGATCAGGATCCTCGCCTGGCGGTAGAGCGCCTTCATGATTTCCACGCGTTGTTGTGCGCCAACCGAAAGGGTCTGAACCAGGGCCGTGGGGTCCACCTCCAGGCTATGTTGGGAAGAAAGTTCTCGCACACGCGATTCCACGCGACGGTAGTCGAGCTGGCCAATAAAGCCCAGCCAGCGTGAACGGGCCGTGCGTGGTTCTACGCCCAGCATGATGTTTTCGGCCACGGTCATCACCGGAATGAGCATGAAATGCTGGTGTACCATGCCAATGCCGTGGGCAATCGCTTCATTGGGAGAGTGGATATCCACCTCCTGGCCACCAATGAAGACTTGGCCTTCGTCCTGTTGGTAAAGGCCATAGAGGATGTTCATGAGGGTCGTCTTGCCAGCGCCGTTTTCGCCCAGAAGAGCGTGGATTTCCCCTTGCGCAAGACGCAAATCCACGTGGTCATTTGCCAATACGCCGGGAAAGGCCTTGGTGATTCCTCTGGCTTCAAGTGCTGGGGGTTTGGTCATAATGAATGATACAATGCTCCGTGCTTCAGGGTTAGATGGAGCGTACTGCGTAACACAAATCAAGGCTCCCTTAGAGTCCTTGCCGCATTACGCAGTACGCCATTACGCTGTGAGCAACTGTTACTGCTCAGGCACACGGCGAGAATGGTCTCAGCAGCCCCCCGGCCCCCCAATCCTGGGGGGAGTAAAGCGGCTTCCCCCCAAAGTTGGGGGGGTAGGGGGCCCCGGCTGAGCAGTAACGAACAACTCAGCAAAATACGAACGAATCAGGGTGTGTACCCCGTGCTGATGGAACCGTCCTTCAGGCCCTTCTCAGCAGCAGCCACCTTGTCCTTGCAATCCTGCGAGATTTTCGAATCCCAGTCGTGGAAAGGTGCCAGGCCGATGCCCCCATTCTGCACATTGGAAAGGCGAATGCCGGCTTCCAGAGAACCATCCGCGGCAGCCTTGATGGCATCAAAGACGGCGACATCCACGTTCTTCATGGCACTGGTGATCAAGGCATCTTTGACTTCGGGGTAGGTCAGGTATTGGTCCACGTCCACGCCGATGCCCATCTTGCCTTTTTCTTTGGCCGCCAACAGCCCGCCGTTGCCGGTGTTGCCTCCGACGCCAAAGATCACGTCGGCACCCTGATCAATCATCGAGAGGCCCACCTCCTTGCCTTTGGCCGGATCGGTGAACGAAGGGATGTACTGGTTCAGCGCTTTGATGTCCGGATTGACCGCCTTCGCCCCATTCTGGTAACCGACCACAAAACGTACCACCGGCGGAATCTCCATGCCGGAGACCGATCCGATGACACCCGACTTGCTCATGCACGCAGCCAGTGTTCCGGCCAGGTAGCCGACCTGATCCTCCGAGAAAAGCAGGCTGGTAACGTTTGTAAGGTTCGTCTTGTAGGGGTCTGGATCGCCTGCTTTGGCCGGGAAATAGCCAAAGTCAATGATGGCGAACTTTATGTTGGGGTATTCTTGCGCCTTCTTGGCTGTGGCATCCCCCATCAAGAAACCCACCGTGATGATCATATCGTAACCTTCGGTGGCAAACTGGTCAATATTCTTTTCGTAGTCGGTAACTTGCTTGGACTCGATGAATTTGCCGTCAACACCAAGGTCTTGGATGGCTTTCTGTACCCCAGCCCAGGCAGACTGGTTGAAACTCTTGTCGTTCACCCCACCAACGTCGGTAACCAACCCTACTTTCATGGCCTTGGCTGCCGGCTTTGCGGGGGCCGGGGTGGCTGCGGGCGCACAGGCCACCAACAAGATTGAAGCAGCAATCAGAAAGGTAATAACTTTTACTAACGCAGATCGAGACATTGCCTCTCCTCCTTGAGTGGTGCGTGAAGATTTCACGCCATCAATCAAATATACAATGATCCTGAGAAAATGTGTACGTTTGTCGGTGCTCCTCACCCCCCTTCACGACTGTTTTGAAAATAATGTGTCAGGTGTTCAAGTGTCAAGTGTCAAGTAAAACGTGATGCGTGATGCGTAAGACGCAATACGTTTCACGTCTTCACGTTTCACGCCCCGCCATTTCTAGCTATTATAAGGGGATTCCCTCGAATAGCAAACTCGAAGCCGGGCCCAGGTGTGTTACGTGTCATCGCGTTCTGCCAGCACCTGGCGGGCCCGGCCACCGGCGGTTGCCGGGCCGATTACGCCACGCTCTTCCATCAGATCGATGAGCCGTGCTGCGCGTGAATAGCCAATGCGCAGCTTGCGTTGCAGGAGCGAGGCCGATGCGCGCTGCTGCTGCAGAACGACTTCCACCGCCTGATCATACAGTTCGTCTCCCGATTCGCGCGTTTTCTGCTGGGCTACGAGATCGCTCCACAGCGGACGTTGCACCACATCTTTGGGCAACGTTGGCACAATTCCGGAAGAGGGCGTGTCGCCGTGGGTCGTTCGCCAGAAACCGATCAATTGGTCCAACTCGCGATCAGAGACATAGCATCCCTGCAACCGCAGCGTTTGAGACGCATCTGGGGACATGAACAGCATGTCTCCCCGGCCCAGAAGCCGCTCCGCACCGGGCACATCCAGGATGACGCGCGAGTCGACCTGGCTGCTGACGGCAAAACTGACCCGTGCCGGAAAGTTGGCCTTGATCAGGCCGGTGACGACATCCACGCTGGGCCGTTGCGTGGCAATGACCAGATGGATTCCCGTGGCCCGGGCCATCTGGGCAATGCGACAGATCGTCTTTTCTACATCGTCGGGAGCAGCCATCATCAAATCGGCCAGTTCATCAATGAAGATCACCAGGTACGAGAGTTTTTGTTCGCCCCGTTCTTCCGCTTTTTCGTTGTAGGCCCGCAGGTTCCGCGCACCTGAATCGGCAAAGAGGCGGTAGCGACGTTCCATTTCGCGCGTTGCCCAACGAAGTATGCCCACGACCTGCTCCACTTCCACAACGACGGGAGAAATGAGGTGGGGAATGCCGTTATAGTTTGTCAGTTCGACCATTTTCGGATCGATCATCAGCATCTTCACCTGCTCCGGGGTGTTGCGGCATAGCAGACAAGCAATGATACTGTTGATGCAGACCGACTTGCCGGACCCCGTAGCGCCGGCAATCAGCAAGTGGGGCATGACGCTCAAGTCGGAGGCGATGGGTTGGCCGGCGACATCACGACCCAGGGCAATGGTCAGAGGGGACGCTATCGTGCGAAATTCCGGAGATTTCATGACCCCTTTGAGCGATACGACATTGGTGCGGATGTTGGGGACCTCGATGCCCACAATAGACCGTCCAGGAACCGGGGCTTCAATGCGAATTGATGGCGCGGCCAGCGCGAGGGCCAGGTCGTTGGAGAGGTTGCTGATTTTGCTTACCTTCACCTTGACCTGTTGCAAATTGCCCTGAGTCCGCTTCTCCGTGAAGCCGGGCTCAACCCCAAATTGGGTAATGGCCGGCCCCTGGCTGACCTCGACAACGCGCGCCGGCACCCCGAAATACCCCAGCGTTTCCTCAATCGTCCTTACTTTGCGGCGGATTTCTTCCTCGTTGAATTCCTGTTCGGCCCCATCATCAAGCATCGTTTCCCAATGGGGTAGGTTCCATTTCTTCTGATCGCCAAGAATGCGCGGCTCCAAAACGGATGAAGATGGGCCCGTGGGAAGGGCCTCCAGCGTTCCTTTGCCCGGTATGGGCACTTCGATCCCGCGCGCTCGTTCGAAAAGACGGCGCAGTGGTCTGGGTGCGCCAAGCCTCATCCCGCCGTTCGTGGAGTCCGGTTGTGGCGAGGCGTTGCCGCGAATGCGGATGTCCGGACGGTCCGGCAGCCCAAACCCGCGCCAGGACTGCTGCCATTCCGCAGCGAGTTGGCGCATTTCCACCAGCGAAAGGTCCAGGAGGAGGATCAAGCCAATGATGGCCAGGGCAATCAGGATCACCCAGGCCCCCCAACCGCCGAGCAACGTCGTCAGGGCCTCGGAGATGGCCACGCCAATGATGCCGCCGGGGCCGGTGGAGGTTTCGGAAAGGGCCTCCTGGCCGGCAACTGTGGCGAGGGCCGTCAGCAACGTAACGAAGAGGACGAACAGGCCCAAGAAGCGCACCCAATGTACATTGGGGTCAACCTCGAAGCGCCGGATCAACAGCCAGACACCCAGGGCGATGAGTGCTGCCGGCAAGGCCAAGGTGCCCACACCGAACGTCCAGCGCAGCAGGTCCAGCCAAAATGCGATAGCGGCATTGTGATTGGCCGGCAACAGACTTATGCCTGTCAGCAGCCCCATGGCGACAAGCGTCACGCCGGCAATGTCAATGCGCGTATCCAGTGAAAGGCCTGACTTGCCTTTCTTCTTGTTTGCGACCTTCGCCATCCATGCTCCTTACGGAACTGTTGTTCACGCTCTTGATATTATACTTTACCCATCGGGATTCTGCAAGCCAAACGGAATCTGGGTAGTGTATGCCCGGCCCGTTCAGTCTGGTCGTTGCCAAAGAAAGGATAGTGTGTTACAATGGTAAGCGTACCGTGCAGATGAAAACGAGAATCTACGCCATCGCTCTGCTTCAGCTCGGAATTACGCCACAGCCATCTCACGATGTTTTGCTCGTTGCCGGCAAACCAAGGACAACCCTGTTATGGCCGCCACATACTTTCCATTGCGTGCAACCCGATTGCAACGCGTGCGCATCATCTGCTATTTGGTGACCCTGCTGCTCATCATCTACGGCGCGCGCGGCTTATGGCGGACGCGACCGGACATTGGCCAAACATTTGGCGGTGTTCCCGTCACCTGGAATATCCACGATGGCTACACGATTAGCGTAGAGGTGCCTTGGAACTGGCCCGGACCGCGACACGGCTTGCGCGGAAATGATCGGATCGTGCGCATTGACGGGCAGGACCCCTATTACTTTTTCAAGGATGCGTTTCGAGGCAAGAAGGTTGGCGATGCCATCAACTATGAGGTTGACCGTGGAGGCCAGCGTATCCAAGCCACCGTGCCGGCCAGTATTTTCTCGTTCGGGAGGTTTTTCGAAATCTATGGCTTCTGGTTCCTGGCCGGAGTCGCTTGTGCGTTGGCCGGCGCCTTGTTCGTACACACGGCCATGGACGAAGCTCGCCTCGTGCTGGCGGCGACCTTTCTGGCGATCGCCGCCGCTTTCTTCTTCCACGGCTATACCGCGTGTATGCACAGTTACTGCTTCAGTTGGGAGTCACGGTCTGCCCTTGTTTGGTCGTACAGCTATCCAACCATTGGCGCACTACTACTCCTGTTTGCAGTCCTTTTCCCAACGCCTCCACTGTGGCTGGTGCAGCATCCTCGTCTGCGCTTTCTCCTATTGGTGTGGGCATTATTCCTGGGAACTGTTTATTTCATGACCAATTATAGGTTTGTTTCCCCGCTGGCAAATACTATAGCTTTCAACGTAGTTTTGGCTACGCTCGGCCTTGGCGGTGTAGCCGTCACCTTGCGCCCTTTCTGGTCCTACTTCCGTGCGGACCCGGAAGAACGAGGCTGGGCGATTCGGCTGGGCAGCGTCTGGGCCATCGGCGTGGTACTTCTCCTGGGGGTTGGCGTCCTGCCCTTCGTCACGAACGGAGGTACGATGATTCTTACGGAAGTCCTGTTGCCGTTGTGCATGGCCCCTTGCGTTCGCCTATGCGGTCTACAACGTCGACTTGATTGAGCGGCTGGAGAGCCAGATTCAAGTGAAGGAGCAAATCGCCGACGAGTTGAGCGAATTGCGCAGTATTCGCGAACGGACATTGCACGAGCTTGCCGACGAGCTGCACGACACCATCGTCCCCGAAACCCGCGGTCTGCAATTCTGGGCAGTGGCCCTTACGCGGCGATTGCAAAAATACCTGGCCCCCGAGCTTGTCGCCGATCTCGCATTCATGAAGCAGACGTTGCAGCAAATCTACCAAGATTCACGCCGCATTATGGAAGACGCAAAACCGGTCAACTTCGCAGAAGAGGGGCTGACACTCCCCATCCAACGGTTGGTTGCCCGGGCCAATGCAGCCGGATGGTGGGAGTCGGGCATCCAGTTCTCCGTCGCCTCCGGCACAGACTGCCTGACGGCTGATGTAGCAGAAGATGTCTATTGGATCATACGTACGGCCTTGATCAATTGTCGCGAGCGTGTGGGGGTGAAACATGTTGCCTTGCAAATGGAGCGACAAGGTGACGCGCTTCTCCTTTCGATTACTGAAGAGGGAAATGGCTTGATGGCAGGTGATGCCACCGACCAGGACCTGGATGTTTTGGGCGTACAGCTTGGTGCCCGAAACATGCGCCTGCGCGTAGAACGAATTCGTGCGAAGTTGAATGTCGTCGACAGTCCCCACGGTACGGCTCTGCTGCTGGCCATCCCTGTGTCTGAGGAGTACGCGCAATCGGACACGAAAGAAGTAGCATTCCAAGTCCCCCTCAAATGATTTGTATTTTTCCACACTCTGTGCTATAATACCGAGCATTCAAAGCTATTCAATCACGGGTAGTTCCATTCTATCTTTGACCTGGCCCGCGCAATTCGTTGCTATCATCCTACTCGATAGAATGTCGGCTACCTTCTGCAGGCCACAACAGCGATAGGTCTTCAGATAATGATTTTGACACGGAGGCCTGTGCCGTCTGGCCGTGCCGGATTGAAATCGGCACTGGGCTGTCTCGTCAAGCCGCTCGCCAGAAGCGGCTGAATTCGCATAGGGTAGTCGCTTGAGCGACGTTGTCGTGTCGCCAGTGACCACTTCAGTCACGGCAACCGGAAGTCCAAAACACATTATCTGAACGTCTACAGGAATGGCAACCTTGACAGGACCGTTTGTCCTGTCCTAGTAGTTTGGACAGCAGGTGGTGAGCAAGAACCAAACTTGGCTGGTTCACAGAGCTGCAAGTGAAGGAACACAACCGCTGAAAACCGCGCAGCGATGGACGCGTATTCCGAAGACACGGGCATTGCCTGATCCCCACAACAAGGGCCATTTCCTGTTCTGCCAGGAAATGCTGGCTTCGGGACACTCTCTTTCTGCACTGCTACCCAAACGAGCACTTCGTACGACACCCAAATTTGTAGCGCCGCCCGCCATCAGTACTTGATGGCGGTTTTTTGATGGTCGCTTTTGGTTCAGAAGGTCCCGGTTGGGACCTTTGGCACAAAGCAAACGACAGAAGTATATTTGCAAGGAGAATAAAGTAGATGTCCCAAGCCAACGGCAACAAGAATAATGAATTGGTGATTCACGTGGGAGGCGAATCAGGTGAAGGCATTGTCACCATCGGGGAGATTTTCACCCGTATTGCGGCCTTTACCGGACTGAACGTATTCACCTTCCGTACCTTCCCCGCCGAGATTCTGGGAGGCCATGTGACCTATCAGTCCCGCATCGGCAGCGGAGAAGTCCATTCTCAAGGCGACGTGGTAGATGTGTTAGTCGCCATGAACAAAGAAGGCTACCAAAATCACGTGGCCAATCTGCGTCCGGGTGGCGCCATCGTCTATGATAGCACCGCCTTTACCCTTCCCGATTTTGCAGACCGCACGCTCTACCCCATTCCGGTGACCGAATTGGCCAAAGATCTGAACTTTCCGCGCGGCAAGAATCTGATCATGATCGGCGCGCTGGTAGAACTCTTCGGCCTGCCCCTCGACCGGGCAGAAAAGTTGGTACACAAACGGTTGGGACGGTTCAAGGATTTGCTGCCCAACAACCTGGCCTCTCTGGGCAAAGGGTATGAATACGCCTCAGAGAACTATCAGCGTTCGGCCCTTTCCCTGGACACGGAAGGCATTTCGGCAGATGAGGATCGCGTGATTCTGGATGGCAACCAGGCGATCTCCATGGGCGCACTGGCCGCCGGATGTCGCTTTTATGCCGGCTATCCCATTACACCGGCCACCTCCATCATGGAATTCCTGGCCGGCGAATTGCCAAAATTTGGCGGCACACTCATCCAAGCAGAAGACGAAATTGCCGCCATCAACATGGCCATCGGCGCTTCGTTTGCCGGCAAAAAGGCGATGACCGCTACGTCCGGCCCCGGCGTGGCCTTGATGTTGGAAGCGTTTGGCCTGGCCAGCATGGCCGAAGTGCCACTTGTCCTCGTAAACGTTCAGCGGGGCGGCCCCAGCACCGGCTTGCCCACAAAAACAAGCCAGGGCGACCTGTTCATGGCCCTCTACGGCGGCAGCGATGACACGCCCCGTTTCGTCATGGCCCCCACGTCGGTCGAAGATTGCTACTACTCGATGATCACCGCTTTCAACCTGGCCGAACGCTATCAGATGCCGGTCATCGTCCTTACGGACCAAGCCATGGCCCCGCGTATCCGCAACGTCCCTAAATTTGATACAACCAACATTCGGGTCATGGACCGTATTGTACCCCTGGGGCCGAGTCGGGACGGCATCTACCGTCGCTACGAAATCACGGAGACCGGCATTTCGCCCATGGCCCTCCCCGGCACACCGGGAACGTACTATACCGCAGAAGGCCTGGAGCACAACGAAATCGGTGCCCCAAATTACGCCCCAGAAATGCACCGGCGTATGATGGAAAAGCGCTACCGCAAAGTAGAAACGGCTCGCCGTGATCTGCGTGATTGGGACCTGGTTGTGCGCTGGGGCGACCCCGACGCAAAGATCGGCATCTTGGGCTGGGGCAGCACCATGGGCGCTGTGCGCGAAGGCGTCGCTCGTGTCCAAAGCGAGGGAATCAAGGTAGATGTACTCTATACCAAGATTCTCCTCCCCATGCCGGACCACGACATTCGCAGATTCCTGGAAGGCAAAAAAGCCGTCGTCGTCCCGGAGCTAAACTATACCGGCCAATTTGCCAAAGTCGTTGAACATCGCTACAATGTAGAAGTGATCAAGTTCAACAAATACAACGGCATTCCCTTCCGTACCAACGAGATATACAACAAGATTATAGACGTAGCTGACAGCCTGGGGCTATGACCCCATTTGCACCTGGATTAAGGAGGTCTTCGGACAATGGCTCAGAACAAAGCCATGAAACTTACCGTACAACACTTTCGCAGTGGCGTAAAGCCAATATGGTGTCCTGGATGTGGAGATTTTAGCGTACTAAGTTCATTTTACAAAACCCTGGTAGATCTGAACCTGCCCAGTGAAAAAGTGGCCATTGCTTCAGGCATTGGCTGCTCCGGCCGTTTTCCGGCGTTTGTGAAAGCGTACGGGTTCCACGGTGTACACGGACGTGCCGTACCCCTGGCCACGGGGATGAAACTTGCCCGCCCCGATATGAACGTTTTTGCCGTGGGGGGTGACGGCGATGGCTTTAGCATCGGCGGAGGCCATCTGCCCCATGCGGCCCGTCGCAACGTGGACATCACCTACATCGTCATGGACAACGAAATCTACGGGCTCACCAAGGGCCAGCCTTCTCCAACCAGCCAGGTCGGCATGAAAAAGAAGGCTTCTCCGTATGGCACGTTCGACCAACCGCTCAATCCCTTACTCATGGCCCTGAGCTATGGAACGACGTTTGTCGCCCGTGGATTCTCTTCCAAACCCAAGCAACTCACAGAGCTCATCAAACAGGGCACGCAGCACAAGGGGTTTTCCATCATACAGGTGATCAGTCCCTGTATCAGCTTCAACAACCTGTATGACCACTTCAAAGCCGTTACCAAGGAAATCCCCGAAGACCATGACCCGACCGATAAGGCCGCCGCAATCAAGCTGGCGCTGGATACGGAAACAATCTACATCGGTGTCTTCTACAAAGAAGATCGACCGACCTTCACGGACAACGCCGCGGGCCTGATTGAACAGACCAAGGACCCAGCATACGGCATGGACGCGCTGGTCGAGAGGTATGCCTAGCCTCCGGTCGCCGTCTATTCTCGAAGCAACGAGCGTGTTGCGTCAAGCGACTCTAGAACGATGAATGCAAAATGATGGATGAATGATGGCCGACGTGAAACGTAGTGCGTATTGCGTAAGGCCGTTCGTCATGCAGTCTTTACGCAATACGCATCACGTATCACGCAACACGTTCTGACGACTGACATCTGACGACTGTTTTCATAGCGATTTCGCGGCAAACAAGATTAAGAATCATCTGAGGAAGGAGTTGTAAATATGTCGGACAATGGGCAACAAGGTACATTTCCCTATCCGGGGATTCCCACGACAGCCGATGGAACTGCGGCCGTTGTATGGGTCGATTCACACGTCACCACGGGCGCCTGCGCCTACCCCATTACCTCCTCTACTGCGATGGGGGTAGGCTATCAAATGGAGGTGGCAAACGGGAAGAAGAATGTCTGGGACCAACCACTCTCTTTTATCGAGTTGGAATCAGAACACAGTTCCGCATCTACCTGCGAAGGATACGCCCTTGCCGGCGGGCGGGTCTCGAACTTCACTTCAGGCCAGGGACTTATTCTGATGAAAGAAGTCCTCTACGCCATTTCGGGCAAGCGGCTGCCGGCCGTATTCCAAATCGGGGCACGGGCTATGACCTCCCAATCCCTGAATGTCCATGCCGGACATGACGACGTGATGGGGGTTTCTGATTGTGGTTGGGGCATCCTCTTCGTCCGAAACGCACAAGAAGCAGGCGACATGGCCCTCATTGCGCGGCGGGCCGCAGAAGACTCCAAGACCCCTTTCCTGAACGTGCAAGATGGCTTTTTGACCACCCACACCGTAGAAAAAGTACTCCTGCCCGAACCAGAAATGATGAAAAAGTTCATCGGGGCGCCGGAGGAAAAGCTCGTCAACCTCATGAACCCTTTGGTCCCGCTCATGAGCGGGGTGGTTCAGAATCAAGATAGCTACATGAAGGGGAAAATTGCCCAACGCTTCTACTACGACAACGTCCTCGGTGCCATACAAACAGCGATGGACGAATTTTATCAATTGACCGGCCGTCGTTACCAACCGGCAGACGCATACCGCCTCGACGACGCCGACTACGCCATCGTGGGCATGGGCGGCATGCTCGAAACGGCCCAGGCCACAGTAGATTGGCTGCGTAGAGAAGAAGACCTGAAAGTGGGCACACTGCACATCACCTGCTTCCGGCCCTTCCCCGGCCCGCAAATCGTGGAAGCGCTCAAAGACGTCAAAGCAATCGCCGTCGTCGAGCGTATGGACGACCCGCAAGCACAATCCAACCCCCTGGCCGCCGAAATCAAAGCAGCCTTCGCCGATGCCCTGACCGGGCGTCCCGGCTATCCAAAGATCGACCGTATGCCGGTCATCTACGCCGGCGCCGCCGGCCTGGGCAGCCGCGACGTGCGCGCCGGAGACTTCGTAGCCACAGCACACATGATGGCCAACGAGGACGACGCACACCGTTACTTCGTGCTCGGCATCAAACATGAGCTTTCCCTGCCGGTTGACAACGATCCAGACGTGCGACCGGAGGGGGCCTTCTCCATGCGCGGACATTCTGTCGGCGGTTACGGCTCAGTCACCACAAACAAAGTCATCGCCACCATCGCCGGCGACCTCTTTGGCATGGACGTGCAAGCCTATCCCAAATACGGCTCGGAGAAAAAGGGGCTGCCCACCACGTACTATTTGACCATCGGCAAGGACCACATCCGCACCCACTGCGAGCTTACCGACGTAGACTTCATTCCCCTGAATGACATCAATGCCTTCTACACCGGCAATCCGTTGGTCGGTTTGGCCGATGGCGGTACACTCTTTGTCCAGGTTCCTTACGAAGACCCCGCCGAAGTGTGGTCACGCATTCCGGACTACGCCAAAAAGATCCTGCGAAAAAAGAACGCCAGGGTGCTCTCCTTGAACGCGGCGAAAATCGCGCGCGAAGTGGCCACCGACCCCTCTTTGGAAGTTCGTATGCAAGGCATTGTCCTGCTGGGCATCTTCTTGAAGACGACACCTTTTGTAGAAGAATCTGGCGTCTCCGAAGAGGAATTGATGGCCAGCGTCGAAAAGTCGCTGCGCAAATACTTTGGCCGGCGTGGTGAGCAAACCGTGCAGGACAACCTGACTTGCGTGCGCCGGGGATTTGCCGAAGTGTTTGAGATTCCTGCCGAGGTGATGGCCACGTAAGGGCGATTCGTATAACCGTGGACCTCCCGTTTGGGCAAGGATGTCCACTAGCGTAGAAAGGTGGAAAACGACCATGGGCGTGACAACCGATAAATTGCAGGTAGAAAAAATCAGCGCCGGCGGCAATGGCGATGCCTACAGCAAAGACATCATAGACGTTGGCGAATTCTTCGAACGTGTCGTCGTGGGCTACAACGAAGGGTCTGCTTCCAGCCAACTCGAAGCAGACTTGGGTGTGGCTCGCAGCTTGATCCCCGCGGGGACAGCAGCACTCCGCGACTTCAGCTACATCTCGCCGGATATTCCTCAATTCCATTCCGAAAACTGTGTCGGCTGTATGGATTGCGTCACAGAGTGCCCGGATACGGCCATCCTGGCCAAAGTCACAGAAACAGACATCCTGGAACCGGCACTAAACGCAGTCGAAGACGAAAACTCGCGTACCTTCTTGCAGGCACAGTGGGCCGAAACGAACAAGTACTATAAACTGCCACAAAAGAAGGGGCACAAAGGGGGGATGTTCGGCATCTTCATCGACCCGACCAAGTGCAAGGGGTGCGCTGAATGTGTGGAAGCGTGCGGCGATCACAAAGCGCTCTCTATGATCAAGAAAGAAGACGACACCCTGCCGCGCTACAAAGAAGCGATCAACTTCTTCCGCAAACTGCCGGAGACACCGGAACAGTACATTCAGGAAAGGGTGCTGGCCGATATGATGTTGGCCGAACGCTCTCTGTTGTATGTCGGAGGCGCCGGGTCCTGCGCCGGCTGCGGAGAAGCTACAGCCTTGCGCATGTTGACAGCCGCGATGGGGTTCAAATACGGGGCCGAAAGCCTCGCCATCGTAGCCGCTACCGGCTGCAACAGCGTCTACGGTGCCACATATCCCTACAACCCCTATCTGGTTCCCTGGACCAATTCGCTCTTTGAAAACGCTCCGACCGATGCCATGGGCGTGCGGCTGCGCTGGAACCAGATCGGGTGGGAGGACAAGAAGCTGTGGGTGCTGGGCGGCGATGGGGCGATGTATGACATCGGCTTCCAGTCCCTGTCCCGTATGATGGCTTCCGGTCTGGACATCAATGCCTTCATCCTGGACACGCAAGTCTATTCCAACACCGGTGGCCAGACTTCTACCGCAACCTACACCAGCCAGGATGCCAAAATGTCCATCATCGGCAAGGCCATACCGGGGAAGGTCGAGCATCGCAAGGAAATCGGGCGTATTGCCATGATGCACCCCGACACATTTGTCGCCTCGACGACGGCCGCCCACGTGAACCATTTCTACCGGACCGTCCTGGATGCCGCAAGTTTCCCCGGGCCCTCCGTGATCGTGGTCTATACAACCTGCCAACCGGAACATGGCGTGGCAGACAACATGTCCTATCACCAGGCCAAGCTGGCGGTCAACTCTCGCGCCTTCCCGCTGTTCATTTACGACCCGCGGAAAGGCTCCACAATTCGTGAGCGATTGAGCCTCAAGGGCAACCCGGCCATGAAAGACGACTGGTACAAGAATCCGAAGACCGGTGAGCAGATTGATTTCGTATACTTCGCTCGCACAGAAGGACGTTTTGGCAAACAGTTTGACAAAGAGGGCAACCCGTCCGAGATACTGATGGTTGCGCAGCAAGACCGGCTCCAAAACTGGCACCTGCTGCAGGAAATGGCCGGCCTCCGCTAGTAGTTTGTCGGAGAAAGAATCATGGGACACGGATTTTTCGATTATTTTTGCCTGAAATCCATGTTTCTCTGTGAGAATCTGTGTCCTAATAAGAAGAAAACAGACCATTCGTAAGCAGCGCAACATTTGAAGGTCTCCCGTCCAGGCGAATTTCGTCTTGGCCGGGAGACCTTTGTCAATGGTCAATTGTCAACGGGCAACGGTCAATTGTCAATGGTTACTGCCTACTGACGACTGCCTACTGACATCTGACGACTGACGACTGCCTACTGACACCTGACGACTGACACACACCATGCCCGAACGAAAAGCGGTCCTGCTCGATGTAGGACACACACTGATCCATCCAAGCCGGCCTGTGGAAGACGTCTTGTGGCAAGTACTGCGCGAAGAAGGATACAAAGACATCTCCATGACAGACATACGGCGCGGCATGGTTCGGGGTGCGCGCTTCCTGTCGCGCGTGTATGGCCGGGACAACAGTATTTGGGTATCCGAAGAAGCTGTCCGGCGATTTTGGTGTCAATTCTACACCCTGATTCTTAGCAATGCCGGCCTGAAAGAAACACAAATCGCCCGCATCGCACCCCTGGTTTACGACCGGTTCCAGGAGCCGGACGCCTGGGCCGTCTTCCCCGACGTGTGGCCGGCATTGGAAGCCTTGCGACAAAAAGGACTGGCTCTCGGCGTGATCTCCGATTGGGGTGCACAACTGACGGAGCTGCTCCACGGGCTGGGCTTGAGCAAATACCTGGACTTTGTCGTATCTTCGGCCGTCGTCGGCGTGGCCAAACCGAACCCGGCGGTTTTCTATATGGCCTTGGCGCGCGGCGGGCTGACGCCGGAAGAGGCAGTCTACATCGGAGACGCCTACCCCCTGGACGTGATCGG
>JAADHH010000029.1:30098-31229 GCA_013151955.1 Chloroflexota bacterium | reverse complement strand
CCTCATCCTCTTCGTTCCCCTCCCCCTCGCAGGGGGAGGGGCTAGGGGCAGGGGTCCCTATACGATTTTCACCCCTCTGCACCTTTGCGTTAAAACAATTCTCACCCCCAAACTGAAATACACCCCTGAAAAACAACCGATTGCAGATAATGCGGAGCTATGTTATAATCGTACCTTGGATGCGCCGCTTTGGGTTTGCCTTGATGGCTGCCTCATGTTCTGTGCAAGCGACAGGGAAGCCATCCGGCCCAACCCTCAGCGAGGCAGACGCTGACTCGCGAGGTTTCCCACATCACGCGTGAGGAAGCACGCGGGCGCAAACCGCGGATTCCCCGCGCACGTTGCCCTTTTGGGTTGAAGCATGAGCCGACACCGCTCCTGACATACAACGATATACCGAAAGGAAGGAACATGCCTCGTACAGGTTCCGGGCCAAAGCCGGACACTCTTTGGACAAAACATTGGAACCCTGCTATCCTCTTCGCCGTGCTCTCTGCAGTGCTGATTGTTGTCACCGGCCTGGTTTTCAATAAGCCGGGTACGGGAACGGCAGCTTCTGCTTTGACGGACACGAGCGGCTATTGTCGTGCCGCTGTGAGCCGGATGCCATACCCTGGCGGGGCTGTGCCATACGCCATCCCCTTTTCCGATGAAACTCCCGCCGACTTTGCCGTTGCGCCAGACGGCAGCGTGTGGTTCACCCAACCGACCTCGAACATCATCGGCCACATCGCCGTCACGGGCACCACGACCTACGCTATCGCCGCCTATCACCCGCCCACGGCCGGCGCCGAACCGCGAGGGCTGGCCGTCACGCCGGACGGCAGCCGCGTCTGGGTGGCGGAGGCAGGGGCCAATGCCCTCGGCGAACTCAACACGGCCACGGGCACGATCGTCGAGCACGCACTGCCCCTGGCAAACAGCCGGCCGACCGACGTTGCCCTGGCTCCCAGCGGCCGCGTGTGGTTCACCGAAGAGACAACGAATCGCATCGCGCGCTTCGATCCCGGCGATAGCTCCTACCGGGACTACCGCATCCCAACACATAACAGCGCGCCACACAGTCTGGCCGTCGCCGGAGAAGACCTCATCTGGTTCACCGAATCGCAAGGCCAGAAGATCGGGCGACTG
>JAADHH010000029.1:26360-30082 GCA_013151955.1 Chloroflexota bacterium | reverse complement strand
CCAAACCCCGGAACCTTTGTGGAAGTGCTGTCGGCCGGCGACCATCCATACGACATCGCCCTGGACTCCCTTGGCGACCCGTGGTTCACCGACATCGAGGGAAACCGGATCGGGTGGTACCAGGCCGGGACGCTGCAAGTCATCCGCTGGTATTCGCTGGCAGCCGGGCAGGTCCGTCCGGCGGGCATCGCTTTCGACAGCAGCAACCGGCCCTGGTTCACCGACTCGGCCGGCGCAGCGCTGTTGGCCGACCGGAACGTTGGCGGCATCGAGCGGTTTCCTGCCACCGCCGCGTACAACGCACCGGCCGGAATCGCCGTACATGGCAACATCGTCTGGTATCCCACGTCCGTGGCGGCCCGCTGCCTGTACATACCGTTGATACGTGAGCGTTACATTGAATGACCCGCACCGGATTTCCGTGCTGCACAGACGAACGTACCTGACCCTCGCGCTGGGTGTGGGATTGACAGTCTTGCTGGTCTTCCAGGCCATGCTGACGTTCACCGCCAACCCGCTATCGGCCGACGGCGGCACGCCCTGGCCGGCACCAGCGAAAGACAATGGGACGCTGCCGCCAGCCCCCACCCAACTCTATCTCCCAACCGTACGGCACGTCTATCCCCTTCTTTATATGCCTCCATCTAACCCATTTGGCGTTCAAGTGTATAGCAACAATATCCCCTCGCGTGCCTACTCAGAGACCGAGCGCTTGGGCGTGGAGTGGATTCGCCTGCCCATCTATTGGTCACAGATCGAACCGGTCAACACGACACCGGAACACTACCGGTGGGGACAATGGGACTCCTTCCTGCGCTACGCCAACCAACAGCACCTGAATGTGATCCTGACCTTCACCGGCAACCCCGAATGGGCCGCCACCTTTCCGGCCGGCCCGATTGACCGGACAGACATCAGCGAGTTGGAGGAATTCTTTGGCGCTATGGTAGAGCGGTACAACGGCAACGGCTTCGAGGACGCTCCCGGATCACCGGTAGTGCGCTACTACGAAATCTACAACGAGCCGGACAATGCCGACATCTTGCACGCAGAAGCAGGGTGGGGGTATTGGGGGCACAACGGTGCCGGCTACGCCGACCTGCTGAAACACGTTTACAAGGCCGTTCGACGCCACGACGACCAGACAAAGGTCCTCATGGGGGGGTTGGCTTTCGATTGGTTCGAGGAAGATGGGGGACCCTTTGTGCGCGAATTCCTGGACGATGTGCTCAACGCCTGGGGAGGACGGTACTTCGACATTCTCGATTTCCATTACTATCCGGCATTCGCAGACAAGTGGGCCGCCTATGGACCCGGCATCCGCGGCAAAGCAAACTACTTACAATCACGCATGGCATGGCATCACGTATACAAACCGTTGCTCTGCTCCGAAACGGGGTGGCACAGCAACGTAGACAGCACACCCTCGACCCAAAGTCAATACCTGGTCAAGATCATGACCCGTAGCACAGTCGCCGAGCTGGAGGCCGTGATCTGGTTTCGACTGACCGACACCGAAACATCCCCCTACTTCAGCGGATTGCTCGACCTTCAAGATCGGCCCAAACCGGCCTACCAAGCCTACCAAACCGCAATCAATGTGCTGAGCGACGCCCAATATGATCGCCCGCTCAGCTACTTCGAAACGCATTCCCAGGAAGTGGAAGGCTATCATTTCACTGCACCCGACCTGCCAGTCTCGTCCGATGTAACGATTGCCTGGACGAACGATGGAATCACGCACACATTCTCTGTGCCTACCGACCGGCTGGTTGTCATGGACATGTATGGAAACGGCGAAAGCATCAACGATGCGGACGATGGAGAAGCAGACGGCCAGACCACACTACACGTCGGGCCGGACCCGATCTACTACTTCGAGGTTCTCCGTTGAGACGAAGCCTCCGACACGCTGTTTCTCCGCTCGTCGTCGGGCTGATACTATTGCTCATCACAAGTTGGGCAACCGCCGGCGCCCAAGGCCCCACGCTGCACGGAACCACAGCAGACACCGCCGCAAAAGCGGCCGGAGCCAACACACGCGCACACCCGGCGCAAGGGGAGTACGCAAACTGCCGTCTGGGCGTTGGTGCTTCCGGGAACATCGCCGCTTATCCCATGGAAACACTAAACCTGGGCTGGTACGTCAACTGGCGCACGGACTTGCACCCCCTACGCCCAGGCGGCGCGCACTTCGCCCAAATGATCCGCTTGCAGCAAACAGCCTCTGCCGGCTATCGCTACAAACCAACAGCAAGCGAGATTCAACAGACGGCAATTGCCAATCCGGGGGCCATCTGGCTGATCGGAAACGAGCCGGACCGGCGGACCTACCAGGACGAATTGCCGCCAGCTCTGTACGCACAGGCCTATCACGAATTGTACATCCTCCTGAAAGAGACAGATCCCACTGCCCGCATTGCCGTCGGAGGAATTGTCCAGGCTACGCCCATCCGCCTAAAATACCTGGACATGGTATTGCAAACCTACCGCGAGCGCTACGGACAAAGGCTGCCCGCCGACCTGTGGAACATCCACACCTTTGTACTCCGCGAAGAGGCCGATTCCTGGGGAGCAGACCTCCCGCCGGGCATCGATACCGCAATCGGCTATCAGGGCACCTGGCGTACGGAACCGACGGGAGAGGGCACAGTCCACAGCTCGGTCACGGCCGGCGACCAAGCCGTCCTCTCTTTCGAGGGGGGCTGGGCATCGTGGACGGCACTCGCCGGCCCAGAAGGGGGCAGCGTGCGAGTCTCGATAGACCACCAGTTGCAAAGCACAACGAGCACGTACGCCGTCACGACGACCCGGCGCGTGTTCGCCCTGAACGGCCTCGGCTATGGCCGCCACGCCCTGACGCTGGAGGTTGTGGGCGATGGCAAACTCTCCCTTGATGAGTTTCATGCTGCATCCGCCGGTGCCACCCCCTTGCCGGACGACGATCCCTCTCCCAGCATGTTGTACACAATCCGGGACCACGACCGGCTCGATCTCGTTGCGCAGCAGGTCCGCAACTTTCGCCAATGGCTGGCTGCCCGGGGCGAACGGGATAAGCCCCTCATCATCTCCGAGTATGGGGTTCTTTTCCCCGAATACATCGTGGACGAAGACGGCCACAACTTCAACTCCGACCGCGTAGCTGCATTCCTCACCGGCTCGTTCGATCTGTTTCGTGGCCTGCGCGACCCGCAGTACGGCCTCCCCGCCGACGATAGTCGTCTGGTGCAAGGTTGGGCCTGGTACAGCCTGAACGACCGCTATTTCAACGGGGCCCTCTTCGATACTTTTACCAAACAGGCCACACCCATTGGCATTGCTTTCCAGAACTACGCCCAACAGATACCGGCCCAGGTCGACCTCCTGCCGGTGGAGATTGCGGCTGCGCCCATCGCGCCAGACGGCCCTGCCGGGGAGCCTATCACCATGGCCATTCACGTCTCCGTCGCCAACGCCGGCAACGTTGCCTTGCCAATCACGAACACCATCCGCCTTTGGGACGGCGACCCGCAGGCGGGCGGAACGCCACTGGGCGACGTGCCCATCCTCCCCGGCCTGGATGGCTGCGGAGCGAGAACGACCGTGACGTTTCTCTGGCCGGCAGCATCGGCCGGCAATCACGAAATCTACGCGCAACTTGATCCCGACAATGTGCTGACCGAAGCGAACGAGACCAACAACGTCCTGGCCGCAACAGTATTGGCCGGCCCATACCGCATCCG
>JAADHH010000029.1:13569-26326 GCA_013151955.1 Chloroflexota bacterium | reverse complement strand
GCCGGCACAAGTTCAAGGCAAGGGAGAAAATGCAAACCCCTCCACCTCATATCCGGCCGGCCCTTTTCCGCTTCCCCCTGATTTCCACCGCCGTGGTGGCCGCGATCACCCTGGCCGGCTACGTGAACACGATGGCCCCCGGCCTCACCTGGCAACACGACGGTGCCGACGGCGGCGACCTGATCGCCGCCGTACAAACGCTGGGCATTCCGCACCCACCGGGCTACCCCACCTACGTCCTCCTGGCCCGCGCTTTCACCCGCCTGCCTCTGGGTGGCTCGCTGGCCTACCGGACCAATCTCTTTTCGGCGGTAGCCGCGACGGCAGCCGTGATCTTCATCTTCCTTGCTGCCCGCCAGGTGTTACGGCACGTGAGCGCGTCATCCTCCCTGCGCAACGACGGGATCGCCGCAATTGCCGCCCTGGCCCTGGCCTTCTCGCCCACGCTATGGTCGCAGAGCGTCATCACGGAAGTGTACGCGCTGCACGCCGCTTTTGCCGGCGCAATTCTTTTTTGTATTCTGCGGTACGAGGCCGGAGAGGGCCGGACGAGTTTCTGGCCGCAGATGGCGGCCCTCCTCTTCGGAATTGGGTTGGGCAATCATCTGACGCTGGTGTTCATCGCCCCGGCCGCCGTGATCTACCTCGCCGGTACGGAGTTGCGCTGGAAAGGGTGGGGCCGGATCACGCTCCTGGCGATTGCCGGGCTGGCAATATATGCGTACCTGCCGTGGCGCGCACGGGCCTGGCCGCCGATCAACTGGGGGAATCCGCAAAACGTCTCCGGCTTGTGGTGGATGCTGTCGGCGGCCCCGTATCGCCATTACGCCTTCTCTCTGCCCCTACGCTATTTGCCAACGCGGCTGGTTGCCGGGGCGACGCTGTGGCTGCAACAGTTCGGGCCGCTGGGGTTGGCCTGTGTACTCATCGGGGCGTGGCACTTGTGGCAGACCCGGCGCCGGTTGGCTGCCGCACTGCTGCTCTACTTTGCTTTGAACACCGCCTACGCGATAGGCTACAATACGACCGATTCATACGTCTATCTGATTCCGGCCTACCTGGTCAGTGCTCTCTGGTTGGCCGTGGGGCTTCTCTGGATCGGCAGCAAATTCATCCCCACCCACCGGCAAAGACGCGGATGGGACGCTGCCCTGATGGCGCTCTTTCTGCTGGCCCTCCCCGGCGCAAACTGGTGGCAAAATCACCGGGCCCTGGACCTGCGCACGGACGTTGTTGCCCAGACGTATGCCGCGACAACCTTTCGAAGCGTGGAGCACAATGCCCTGATACTGGCTGACGAAGACCAACACGTATTTGCGTTGTGGTACTACCGTTATGTGGAGATGCCCCGCACCGATGATACCGTGTTGGCCGAGGGGTTGCTCGAATTTCCGTGGTACCGGGAAACGTTGCAACGCAACGGGGAGCGTATTCATTGGCCCGGCACAGCCACGCTGACCGGGTTCGTGCAAGCAAACCTGGCCGACCGGCCTATCTACGTGACGACCCCTCACCCGGAACTGCTTACCAGGTTCCGGCTGCGGCGAATTATAGACGGGCTGTACCGCGTGGAACCACGGAATTAGCCATCCTGTTCATCATGCCGGTGTCTCATTCCGGGGGGCTTTGCCGGCCCCGCAAGACCAGGCCACCAATCCCCAGGACAAGCAGCATCGCCACGACCGCGACCAAAACAATGGGAAATGTGCCACCCCGGGACGGTGAGGCCGGCACTTCTGTCGCTTCCGACACGCTTGTCGGGCGCACGGGCGACGTGGCCGGCACGGGCGAGCCTACGACCTGCACTTTGTTCCCCCTGACGGCCGCAACAAGGGTCTTGCCCTGGGCGTCCAATACCTGATACTTGGCGATGTTCATCGCTCCGGTGCCGCTCGTCAAGGCACGGAATGTTGCCCGCAACAGGACGCCGTTCCCCGACGCGCCGGGGGCATTCCCGGCCGTGGCGGCCCCGAAGGTGATGCGACCATTCGTATTATCGATCTTGGGCCCCAAAGGAATTGGCGTCCGGCCGGTGCTGGTCAAAAACGAATCCAGCTTCATGGTGCGGGCCTCCAGCATAGCGCTGGGGAAGATGAGGTCGAACTGAAACCCGCCCAGGTTATTCGCCCCTTTGACCTTCACCAACACATCGAACTCTTGCCCGGCTTGCACCTTCACGACCATTGGATCGAGAAAAAAAGTCACCGGAGAATCGGCCAAGGCCGGTCTGGGCAGAGCCATGAGTGCCGCTGCAAATGTCATTACCCACACGATTCCACAAACACTTGCCACCGAAATGGTGGTGCGATACCTGTTCATTAGTTTCTTCAACGGCTGTCTCCTTTATGTCTACATCAAGATGACTTGCACGCCGGCTTCTTCCTCCAGACTCTGCACAAAGGCATTCTGAACCGGATGCGTGAACAAGTCATCACCCTCCTGGTGAGAGGGTTTGCCCATCACCAGAATATCGGGATGCGCGTCCAAGACATACTCGCGGATTTGCTCTTGCACCTGACCTTCGCGGATCGCATATTCCGCCGACACGCCTTCCTCTTCCGCTCGCACCTGCATCGTCAACAGGATGAATTCGGCCATTGCTTGCAATTGAGGCATCGTGATGCTGTGACGCCCCACCGTTGCGTGGGCCAGGAACTCAGCGTCGATGACATAGACGAAGACCAGACGGGCCGCAGAATCGCGTGCCAGGGCAATGGCCCCATCAACAGTCGGCTCACTGTTTTTTCCCCCGCGCACTGCACAAACAATTGTCTTCATTGTGCTGCCTCCTTCGGTCGTCTTGTGCTTCTGTCCCAGCAGGCTGTTGGAGAGGCCCCTTTTTTTCTTATTAGGCGCTTAGGGCGTCAACATCGACAAAAAGTTGTCTATGTTTCTGTAGGACACAGATTCTCACTATCTTCCTTCTCAATATTCCGGGGCGAAGAAGTTCGACTTTTGGTAAAAGTCGAACTTCTGGGTCGCCCCACCCCGTTTTATTGAGAAGATACGATTCTCACAGAGAAACAAAGATGTTCAGGCCAAATCATCGGAAAATCTGTGTCCCCTTATTCTTTCTCCGACAGCCTGCTAGAAGCGAATGGCCAACCAAATCATGGCGATGATGGTGGTAATGATCAGAGCGGGGAATCCTTTGCGCAGGAATTCCCCGTAGGTTATGGGATAGCCGGCCTGCCGGGCGATACCCGCCGTAACCAGATTTGCCGACGAGCCGATAAGTGTGCCGTGTCCTCCAAACGCAGCACCCATGGCCAGGGCAAAGTAAATCACCTGGTTCTCCGCGCCGGGGATGGTCTTGGTCAAAAAGCCGGCGACCGGAAGCATAGCCGCCGTGAAAGGGATATTGTCCACAGCCGAGGAAAAGACCGCGGTGGTCCACAGCACGACTATCCAGGCCAGGGTCAGATTGGTACCGACCCCCTTTGCCACGATGTCTGCCACGGCACTAATGGCCCCCACCTCCTGCACCGCACCAACAAGAATGAACAAGCCCATGAAGAACACGAGCGTGGTCCAATCTACCGCTTCGATCATGCTCTCGATGTCTGGTCTCACCCACAACAAAAGGACGGACGATCCGGCCAACGCCGTCACCGCCGGCACCAGGTGAAAGTAATCGCCAAACAGGAAGAAGATCAACATGAATACCCCCACCACGCCGGCTTTGCGCAAGTCGCCCGGTTGCGTAATGCGCGCATCTTCGGCCAACTTCTTCAGTAGGACGGGAGAAGTGGTCGCACTCGACGCACGATATTCACGGAAGTAGACAATCTCCAGATAAATCATCAGGCCGGCCAATGCCACCAAGACGCCGGGTGTTAACTCGACCAGAAAAGCGCCAAAAGAAATATTGGCGTAAGACCCAATCAGGATGTTGGTCGGCGTGCCGACCAAAGTAGCAACCCCGCCCACATTGGAGGCCAGCACCTCCGGAATGAGCAGTGGCAACGGGCTCATGCCCAAGGTCAGAGCGATCTCCACAGTGATGGGCGCGATCAACAACATGGTCGTGACGTTGTCCAAAAAAGCCGAAGCGACCGCCGTGACCACCATCAAGATAATAGCCAATAACCAGGCCCGCCCACGGGATAGCCGGTAGGAAAGATAAGCCAGCCATTGAAAAACCCCCGTGCCCTCGACAATGGCAATGAAGATCATCATGCCCATAATCAGGAATATGACCTCAAAGTCAATGTAACGAATCGCCCCCTCGAAATCGAGAATGTACAGACTCTCGCGAAAGGTTCCGCCAATGTACGTGACGGCGAAGAGGATGGATACGCTGAGCAGAACGGCGAGGGTATTGTGCAGCTTTTCCATGGCGATCAGAAGCAAGATGACGATGAACAGCAAAGTCGCAATCCAAAATGCCGGCCCCGTCGTGCGGGGCAATGTCTGATCGGGCAAGTGCAGCGCGCCCTCTTGTTGGAGTCTGTTCAGGTCCTCTGTGCGAGCGTGCCAGTAGATGGTTTCAAAGTGGTGGCGGCGGATTTCCAGCGTGAAGGGTTGCAGCGCCGCCGAGTCCAGATAGAGAGAAAAGGTGCCATCTGGCTGACTTACAGCTTCCACGACCGGTCCCGCATCGCTTTCAACGACCACGGAGATGTGCGCCTCTGCGACCGGCTCACCATGCGTATCCAGCAGCCGCCCGGTGATGACACCGCCCGCCGGTTCGCCTCTCACAACCGGCGTAGGGAAAATCGTGCTGGCCCCAATCGCCAGCACGATAGCGATGGCAACGAGACCGGCAGGTACAGACGACAAACGCATGGACGCTCTTCCCTTCTGTTGCTTTGAAAATAACGTGTCAGGTGTCAGGTAAAACGTGATGCGTGTTGCATAAGACGCAATACGTTTCACGTCTTCACGTTTCACGTCCCGCCATTTTCATCCGTGGTGGTGAGCAGCCGCTCATCGTTCATCATTCTGCATTCGTCGTTTCAGAGTTGCTCCCCACGCGGTGCAATCAGATGGCAGCACGCAACCACCCACGGTCATTCGTACCGCGACTCATTGTATCATATTCCCCCCAGTTTGTCCATTGGACTTTTCAGTGCCGGTGTGCTACAATCAATTAGGAACATTTAGGTCAGGAAAAACCTGCTGTCTTCGCGACCGTCGCCAATTGGAAAGCACCGCGCTGGAAACCGGCCAACCCACTGGACAAGGAGAAACCATGAATCGTTTGCAAAACGAAACCAGTCCGTATTTGTTGCAGCACGCCGCCAATCCGGTGGACTGGTATCCCTGGGGCGATGAGGCCTTGGCACACGCCCGCACCGAAGACAAGCCCATCCTTTTGAGCATTGGCTATTCCGCCTGCCACTGGTGCCATGTCATGGCACACGAATCGTTCGAGGACCCGGAAACGGCTGCCCTTATGAACAAGCTTTTCGTCAACATCAAGGTGGATCGCGAGGAACGCCCCGACCTGGACAGCATTTATATGCGTGCCGTGCAAGCCATGACCGGCCACGGCGGCTGGCCGATGACCGTCTTCCTCACGCCAGACGGAAAGCCCTTCTACGGTGGCACCTACTTCCCTCCAGAAGATCGCCACGGCTTGCCGGCCTTCCGCCGCGTGCTGTTGAGTATCGCCGGTGCCTACCGCGACCGCCGCGACGAGGTCCTTCGGGACGGGCAACGGATGGCGGATATGCTGCAACAAGATTTCGCGGAGGACAGCCGCTCCGGCTCCCTAACACCGGATATTCTCGACCACGCCTACCACAACATCGCCGGCGGATTCGACGCCACGTTCGGCGGCTTTGGCCGCGCACCCAAATTCCCGCAAACGATGACCCTGGAATTCTTGCTGCGCACACACCGGCGCACGAGCGACCCCCGCGCCCTGGAAATGGTCGAAAAAACATTGCAAAAGATGGCCCGTGGCGGAATCTACGACCAATTGGGCGGCGGCTTCCACCGCTACTCCACCGACGAACGCTGGCTGGTGCCCCATTTCGAAAAGATGTTGTACGACAACGCCCTCCTGGGCCGCGTCTACCTTCATGCCTATCAGGTTACGAACCGGCCCTTCTACCGGCGCATTGTCGAGGAAACTCTCGATTATGTCCTCCGCGAGATGACTGCCCCCTCCGGCGGATTCTATTCCACCCAAGACGCAGACAGCGAAGGCGAGGAGGGCAAGTTCTTCCTCTGGACACCGGCGGAAATCGAGGCTGTGTTGCCGCCCGACGATGCGCGCCTGCTGATGGCTGCCTACGACGTGACCCCCGGCGGAAACTTCGAGGAACGCAACATCTTGAACATGCCGCGGGACGAGGACGTTGTGGCCTACCGGGAAAACGTTTCCGTTGCCCAACTGCGCGAAGCTGTCGCGCGCGGACGCAAAGCACTATTCGATGTGCGCGAACAGCGTGTGAAACCGGGACGGGACGACAAGATCCTCACCGCCTGGAACGGTATGATGCTCACCACTTTCGCCGAAACGGCCCGTGTGCTGGACCGTGCCGACTACCGCGAAGCTGCCGAACGCAATGCGTCCTTCCTCCTCACGACGCTTCGCCCCCAAGGCCGGCTCTTGCGTACGCACAAGGATGGCCGGAGCAAGCTCGCCGGCTACCTGGAGGACTACGCCCACCTGATTGACGGACTCCTGCACCTTTATCAGGCCACATTTGACCTGCGTTGGTTCCAGGAAGCGCGGGCACTGAGCGACGAGATGGTGGCTTTCTTCTGGGATGAGGGGACCGGCCAATTCTACGACACGGGCCGCGACCACGAGTCCCTCATTGTCCGCCCGCGTGACGTGAACGACGGTGCCACGCCCTCGGGGAACTCTGTGGCCGTGGACGTGCTCTTGCGGATGGCCGAATTCAGTGGGGAACCATCCTACCAGCGCATAGCCGCGCATGCGCTCGCCGCGCTGGCTGACGACATGGCCCATCATTCCGGAGCCTTTGGGCACATACTGGGTGCGCTTGATTTTCACCTGGGCTCGCCGAAGGAAATTGCCCTCATCGGCCCACCGGATGCCCCGGCCCTCGACGCCCTGGTTCATACCGTCTTCGCCCGCTACCTGCCGAACAAGGTCGTCGCCGGCGCCGAACCGGGGGACGAAGCAGCCGCGCAACAGATTCCCCTGTTGGCCGACCGGCCCCTCATCGACGACAAACCGACCGCCTACGTCTGCGCGAACTACACCTGCCAGCAGCCGGTGACCACGCCGGAGGAACTGGCCGAGCAATTGGCTTGACCGCGAAACCGATGCGAGACACGGGAGTGGATGGGAGTCGAACCCACCGAGGCCGGCGCGACACCGCCCTCCTACGGTTTTGAAGACCGCGGGACCCACCGGGGCCCAACCACCCCCATCAAAGCTATTCAAGGATACCGCATTTTGCACATTTGGTCAAGTTAGAATCTGTGGAGAGCCAGCCTTTGTTCAAAACAACCGAAGTTGCCTGGCCGGACGATGTCCATCCAGCAAGATAAACTCGGCTGACCGCTTGGCAGAGACGCCGGCGACCTGCACATCGCGCAGCGAACGAAGCGTGCCCTGTCGCCGGGCACGCAAGATCGCATCGGCGCTCTTCGGCCCAATACCCGGAACGCGCAGGAGCTGCCGGCGGGCCGCAGTGTTCAGCTCAACCGGCTCGGGCAGCAGATGGGTACGCGCCCAGGCCAGCTTGGGATCCACCTCCAGGGGCAGATTGCCGGCCAGTCCAAAGGGCATCTCCTCCAGATCGAACCCGTAATCGCGGAAAAGGAAGAAGGCCTGGTACAAGCGGTGCTCGCGCATCGGATCGGCAGCCGGCACATTTTCCATCGGCGTATCCGAGATCGGCGAGAAACGCGAAAAGTAGGTGCGGGTCAGGTGCAATTGCTGGACCAGGGATTGCGTCGTCTGCAACAGTTCCAGATCAGACTCACCGGCTGCCCCCACCACAAACTGGGTGACGGTGGAGGGCCAACGCCCCTTGAAGGCCTGTCGGGCCGGCTGTGTCTGCCGAATCTCCTCGGCCCAGCGAAGGGGCTGGAGCAGCTCCGCAAGGTAGCGTTTCGTGGGGGAGAGTTTGGCCAGCCGGGTACGGTTCGGAGCTTCCAGGTTGATCGAGACACGGTCGGCCAACTGCATGGCGCGGAACACCTGGTCTCGCTCGGCGCCAGGCATCACTTTCAGGTGCAAATAGCCTCGATAGCCATATTTGTGCCGCAGCAATTCGGCTGTATCAATCAGCTTGTCCTGCGTGGAGATGCCGCCGGCCACCACACCGGAGCTGAGGAATAGCCCTTGCACCAATCTGGCCCGCAGCATCCGGTCGAATAGAGCGGCCATCTCGTCCGGTTGAAACGTCGCCCGGCGGTAGTCCCGCCCGCTGCGGAAAGGGCAGTAGTAGCAGTCGCGTTCGCAGACCGATGTGAGCATCGTCTTGAGCAATGGTGCGCGCCGGCCCCCCGGCATCACAGCGTCGCGGATGCCCAGGGCGTGGGCCTTACGTTCCAGCGCATGGCCGCGCAGGCCCCGCTCGGCCAGAGTCTGTTTGGCAATGGCCGCCACAGCCTGCTCCCGCTCAGCGCGATTCTCGGTGCTGCTGCGTCGAAGAGGGGCCTGGCGATTCGCTTGCGGCCCCTCCGCGAAGTCGCACGCCGCCACCGGCCCGGCCGCGCCGACCTCTTCGGCGGTCTCCAGGTCTGCGTCGACGGCGATCGTTCGGAGTTTGGATAGAGAATCCATGACTCCAATTATAGAACGGATGTTTCGTTCTGTCAAATTGGGGTGGCGTGAACGCCCCTACTCAGATCACCTGTAACTCCCGAAGGACATCCAGCACGCGGGGCAGCGGCTCCTCCCACAGCCAGTCCACCTGTAACCAGAACCCTTCCAGCACGGCAGAGTGATAGCGCCCCTCTGTGTCCGGTTCCACCAGCCGGTATCGTCCCTCCTCCAGACGGTAAAACTCCGCCCGCTCCCGCTCCGGATCGATCAACCAGTACTCGCGCACCCCCGCCGCTTCGTACTCGTAGAACTTCTCCCCCCGGTCGCGTCCCATGCTCTCCGGCGAAACGATCTCCACTGCCAGGTCCGCCGGCCCATCCAGGTACATCTTCCGCAACCGGTCCAGATGCTCCTGGGCCACGAACAGCAGGTCCGGCTCGCGACCGGTATCGGCCAGCCTCATCTGGAAGGGGGCGCTGCGGACAATGCCCAAGTCATGGGTTTCCACAAAAGAGCGAAGTACGCTCTCCAAGAACCCCGAAAGGTCTTGGTGCCGGTCATTTGCCGGGCTCATCATGATGATTTCTCCGTTTACCCATTCTGCGTAGGTATCTTCGTCAAACGAGGCGAGGAACGCTTCGTAGCTCATCCGTTCCACCTCAACCGGATCGAGCAGCACTTCCAGCACCCGCCGGCGCAGCGCCCCTTCCTCCAGCGTGCTCGCCGGCAAAACCTCCTGTATCGCTTCCGGTAAGACCGGTTTGGTTAACACGCCCATCATCATCACCTCCCACCTACATGATAGCACAGAACTTGGGAAGGAGCAAGGTGCCCCTCAGTTTTGGGGTGAGAATTATTTTGACGCAAAGACGCAGGGAGTGTGGAGCGTGGAGCGTCAGATTGCGCATTGGGCCGAGAAGTTCAACTTCTCGGAGAAGTTGAACTTCTAAGCGTCGAGCACACCAACGTGCCAACGTGCCGTAACAAAGTAAAACTCTGCACGCTCAACGTCTCTGCGGTATAATCCCCAAACCTGCTCCCAGAATTGAAGTATACCCTTCAGTGCGCTCCCTTTACCGCGCGCCGATGTCCGTCCGGTAGCGCACCCCATTGAATCGAATCTTCTCGATCTCCCGGTAGGCCGCGCGACGGGCCTCCGCCAAGGTGGGCCGGCCGGCGACCACGGCCAACACGCGCCCACCCTGTACGCGAAAGCAGCCGGCCTCCTCGTCCCACCGTGTGCCGGCGTGGAACAGCAGCACGTCGTCGTCCACTTCTTCCAGGCCGGAAATCGGCTGGCCGATCCTGTAGCGTCCGGGGTAGCCCTTGTACCACCCCTTTTTGCCACGAAGCCGCCCCGACGTGGCGCAGACGCACAGGTAGTGGTCGCCGGACCAGTCGAAGTGCAGGTTGCCCAAGGCCCCGTCCGTGCAGGCCCAGGCGATCTCGGCCAGGTCCGTTTGCAGGCGCGGGTAGATGACTTGCGCCTCCGGGTCGCCCATGCGTACGTTGATCTCCAGGACATAAGGGTTCGGTTCGCCCGCTTCTTCCACCAGCATCAGGCCGATGTACAGAATGCCGCGATAGGCAGTGCCCTCCCGTTCGGCCAGACCATGTACCAGTGGCAGGGCAATACGCTGCATGATCTTCTCGACCAGCGTCGGGTCCATCTCGTCGTTGGGGGAATAGCCGCCCATGCCGCCGGTGTTCGGGCCTTCGTCCCCATCGAAGGCCTGCTTATAATCACGCGCCCAGGCCATCGGACGGATCGTGTAGCCGTCCGTGAAGCAGAAGAACGAAGCCTCCCGGCCATACAACCGCTTCTCCACGACGACGCAGTTGCCGGCATCGCCGAACCGCTTCTCGACCATGAGCGTATCTACCGCCTGCAACGCCTGTGCCGTATCATCGCAGACCAGCGAGCCTTTGCCGGCGGCCAGCCCGTCCGCCTTGACCACGACCGGATAGTCTAGGCCGCGAATGTACGTGCGGGCCGCCTCCGGGCTGACGAAATTCCGAAACTCCGGAACGGGGACACCGAGTGCGTGCATCAGTTCCTTCGCATAAGCCTTGCTCGATTCCAGCCGCGCCGCCGCCTGGGTCGGCCCGAAGATGCGCAGTCCGGCAGCCCGGAACCGGTCCACCAGGCCGGCAGAGAGGGGCTTTTCGGGACCGACAAAGGTCAGGTCCACCCCTTCGTCCTCGGCAAAGCGCTGCAAGTCGTCCGCAGCGTCGAGCGGCACGAGCCGGACGCGGGGATCGTTCCAGGACATTGCCAGGATACCGGCGTTCCCCGGCGCCACCGTCAGCCGCTTCACCCGCGAACTTTGCGCAAACTTCCAGGCCGTCACATGCTCCCGTCCCCCCGAACCAACGATCAAAACGTGCATCAATGAGTCCTCCTGATACTGCGTAATTCGTAACTCGTAATGCGTAAGTGGTTGCACCCTGGCCGCATTCTACGCAACACGGATTACGCAATACGAATTACGTCTTATGTCTCAAATGCTTCCTTGCCCGCCTGCTCTCCCAGTTCCAGCGGGTAGCGGCCGGTGAAGCAGGCGTTGCAATATGCCTCGCTTGCCTCGCCAATGGCCCGCATCATCCCCGCCTGTGAAAGGTAGGCCAGGCTGTCGCAGCCCAGGTGCTGCTTGATTTCCGGCACGGTCATGCGGCCGGCAATGAGCTCACCACGACCGGCCATGTCCACGCCCATGAAGCAGGGGTAACAGATGGGGGGCGACGACACGCGGATGTGTACCTCGGCCGCCCCCGATTGTCGTAGCAGTTGCACCAGCGGGCCGCTGGTTGTGCCCCGCACGATGGAATCGTCCACCAGGATGACCCGCTTGCCGGCCAGGTTGTCGGTCAGCGGGTTGAACTTGAGGGCCACGCCGGCACGGCGCAGCCGGTCGCTCGGCTGGATGAAGGTGCGTCCGATGTAGCGGTTCTTGATCAGCCCCTCGGTGAAGGGAATGCCCGATTCCAGCGCGTAGCCGATCGCGGCCGGGATCGCCGAATCGGGCACGGCGACGACCACGTCTCCGGCCACCGGGTGTTCGCGGGCCACCTCGCGCCCCAACGCCTGGCGCACCTGGTGGATGACGTGTCCGTCGAACAGGCTATCGGGTCGTGCGAAGTAGATGTGCTCGAAGGTACAGAGCGAGCGCTTTTCCGGCGGCCGGCCCTGCAGTGTGCGCAAGCCGCGATCGTCCACGCTGATGATTTCGCCCGGCTCGATCTCGCGCACGTACTCCGCACCGATCGTATCGAGCGCACACGATTCGGAGGCTATCACCCAGCCGTCGCCGAGCCGGCCGTAGCAAAGTGGACGGAAGCCCCACGGGTCGCGCACGGCATAGACCGCCTCGCGGGTGAGGATCACCAGCGAATAGGCCCCTTCCGCGCGCCACATGAAGGAGGCGATCCGCGCTTCCCACGTCTCCCCCTTGCACCCGGCCAGGGCCTGCGTGATCACCTCGCTGTCGGACGAGGAGCGCAGGCCCACACCACTTTGTAGCAAGTCACGGCGCAACGAGGCAGCGTTGGTCAAGTTGCCGTTGTGCGCCACCGCCAGCGGGCCATGCCACGTCTCGATCAGGTAGGGCTGCGCGTTTTGCAGCTTCGAGCTCCCGCTCGTCGAATAGCGCGTATGGCCGACGGCGATGTGGCCACGCAGGGGGTGCAGGTTCTCCTCGGTAAAGACCTGGGCGACCATGCCCATAGCCTTGTGAATATGGGCCAGCCGCCCATCGCTGGTGGCAATGCCGGCACTCTCCTGCCCCCGGTGCTGCAACGAGTAGAGCGCAAAGTAGGTCAGCCGGGCCACATCCTCTCCTGGGGCGTACAACCCCACAACACCACACGATTCTTTCAAGATGCCTCCGGTTCTGAGAAGTTCGACTTCTGGCAGAAGTCGAACTTCTGTGACACCAGGTTCTTTCCCGTTCATCATTCATCGTTCTGCATTCATCATTGTTCTGTCGCCTTCCTGATCCCGCTGCATGGCCGCCACCCGTTCGCGGATCGCCTCGTCGGCCAGACCGAGCATCTTCG
>JAADHH010000029.1:0-13554 GCA_013151955.1 Chloroflexota bacterium | reverse complement strand
CCGGCCGGTTCCAGCACGACGGCCGGCGCCACGCCCGACGGCATACGCAGCGAGGAGAAGACGTCCACCGTCGCCCAGGCCGGCGAGAGCGGCGGACAGGCGATGACCGGCGCAGTCACGTTCGCGTCCACCAACCCGGACAGCGCGTTCGACCGTCCGGCCACGGTGACGTACACCTTGCGGCGCGGGTCGGCCTCGTATGCCGCCAACATGTCCAGCAAATGTCGCACGCTCTTGTGCGCCGAAGCCACCCGCAGCTCGCACGGCACATCAAACGCCCCCAGTGCCACCGCGATCTGCTCGCCGTGCTCCCGGTCCGATACCGATCCCATGATGATGGGTACGATACAGCCGTTTCGATTTTGGATTTTGGATTTTGGATTTGCGATTTTTGTTCCCCTGCTTCCTACTTCTCACTGCGTAATGCGTGTTGCGTACGGATGTTTGCCGTGAGGTCTTTACGCAGTACGCATACGGATTACTCTGTTCATCATTTCGGAGTCATTCCACTCTCCACGCTCTACGCTCCATGCTCTCCCGCCGCCTCAGCCGTACCTTCCCCCGGTGGTTCTGCGGAGGGACGTACCCACAGCCAGAGGCACAGCAACCCACCAACCGCAAACAGAAACAATCCCAACGGCACATCCCATGGCAAGTAGCGGAAAAGGTAAGCATGTTCTCCTTGCGGGGCTTCTGTCTCGATCCAGCGGCCGTCCAACAAGGGCACCTGTGCTCCGTCCCGCCATGCCTTCCATCCGGACCAAACGTTTTCCTTCACGATCAATCGGCCAGGTGTCACTGCATTGCATTTCACTTCCAGCCAGCCGCCGGACCCGCTGGCCGTGCAGGGTGTTCGTCCCGCATCGGTAACGACCTCGGCATATTGCTCGCCCCTGCGCGCGTAGATCGCCACCCCATTCACTGTGGCCACTTTTGAATCTGCCCCAGGTGGCGGTCCCCCACGTACAGCTTCCAGGGCCGCCACGGGGAATGGGCGATCCTTCCAGTACCAGGCCATGATACCGGGGCTAACCTTGAGACCCATCGCCACCGCCGGCTCGATGAAGAAATGTTCTCCGAAGGGTGGTTCCACCCACTGCAAACTTGGTGTCTTCAGTGCGCTCAGAATCTGAGTTATCTCATTCCCTTGTCGCGTGGTGTACAACCATCCGTGAGCAAAGGTGGCATTGGCACGCAAATTGAACAGCAAGGGAATCAACAGTAACCATTTCAGAGAGAACACTCCCGTGCTCCGGCCCGGCTTGGTTGCTACCTGCAGGCTTAGGCCGGGCCAATCTAGATCCAACAAACGGTCCAGGCCATAGGCCGCCAGCCCCAGGATCGGTGGCACCGCCAGGCCGGCAATCAGGGGCGGATTGCGGATACCGGCCAGAACGGGAAAGCTTTTGCCCATCCATTTTATGGGCACTGCGCTGGCGATGAGGAAAGCCATAGCCACTCCCCCTCCCAGAAAATACAATCTACGACGGTCCTCGGAGCGCCCTAAGCTGAGTCCAAATACGGCCAGGATCACCGGCACCCAACCGATAAACAGGGTGTAGAGGTATGGGTAAGGAAACTTTCCCAGTACGGTACTTTTGTAGTAGTTGATGTCGTTTATCACCAGATTCAACGGCAGATACGCCAGAGGTTGGGTCGATTTGAAAGCAGGGTCCAGGTCCTTTCCGAAGTTGGGGTAAAAGTGGAGGAAGGGCACAAGGAAAGGAGCGGCAAGAAGGAGAGCAAGTCCCGCGGCCAGCGCATAATCCCTCCAAATCGCCCGAAGCTTGAGCGATTCGTCGAACAACAGGAAGAAAAAGGCCGGCAAAATGGCCAGTAAACCGATCTGAATGTATCCTTGTCCGGCCAGCAACGTCAATGCCGTAGCCAGGGCCAGCAGCACGACAGCACGTTTTCCATAACCACGTGCCACATGTATGGCGGCGGGGAACACCAGGCTGGCCATGGCTGTGGACAGCACGACGCCGAAGACACCCAATTCCATTCGCCCGGCCAGGTAGCCTCCGGCAACCACCGTGAGTGCGCTCCACATTCGGGGCAGCCACCCCACCTCAAGTTCGTGTGCCAGCCACCATTGCGCCAACCCCGCCACCCACAGAGTGACCACCAGAGCAATTTTAGAACCGTTGATTACCCCCCAGACCAGTGTCGTCAACATCACCAACGGGTGCAACATACTACCATAGATATCGGCAAAGGCCGGGTACCCGCCACGTATCGAGCCATTCCACACAGCACACCAACCACAACGTTGGAACTGTACCCAGAGGTGGTGCGTCTGGATGGAAGACAGAAATTCACGTCCGGCAGGAATGCTCTGTGGGTTGAGATTCAGATAGTCACGCCCCACCCACATCGCCCACATCGCAATAACGGCCAACTCTAAGATGGCCACTCCCCAGGTTTTTCCATTCCGGAGGAAAAATACAACCAACCGATCTTGGCGACGAAGTGTTTTTGCCATGGGTACCTTCTTCATAGTACGATCCCCGCCTGTGTGCAAGTTTTGTACAAAATCATGTTGGCTGTTTCATACCCATCGAAATCTTATGGAACTTTGAGGAAACGGGGGGCAGTATCGAGAATGGCCTCTTTGCCTCCAACGGATAGAGCAGGAGCACGCAGGGGTTCTTCGTAGGAGACAATCAAGACCTCAGCACGGAAAGGTCGAAGTTGATTCAGCAAATCGGTGATCCTGTCGGTCACTTTGCCTACTACGTAAGGCTCATGACAACTGCGACAGATCTTGGCGGGGACGTTTCTGATCAACACAACTGTGTCAGTGAACAAGAAAGGCATCGTTGCCATCCCCGAGCTCAGCCGCCCGCCGCACAGCGGACAGCGGTCATTGCTTCCGTGTTTGCCAGTCATCTTCCCACTCCTCTAGAGATGGTTCATATACCGTCACAACAAACAACCGTTCATTCACACCATCAATAGCAATCACAGCGTGGAATGGCTCTCCGGTTTTCAGCCACCCCAGAACCAGACAATCAGGAAGCCGCCTATGCAGCGTCGGATAATCCTCAATGACCACACAGTTTTGTAAGCCTTCCTCCAATGGCGCGCGACTCCAACCTTCATTCACAAGTTCTACGATACCGTGTCGAGACCAGAGTATCTTCGCGCCTTCAGGGTCGGTTTGGTTTTCACGAGCCCGACGGCGTATGAAATCCTGTTTGGTTTTCCTGTTCATGCTCACTCAGGCAATCTATTCCGCTTGCAGTATAGCAGCATCCGCTGTTTCAGTCAAACCCCCGAAACGTAATAACGTGTTGCGTGTTGCGTAATCCGTTGACAATTGATCATTGATCGTTGACCAATTGACAATTGCCCTACTCCCGATAATGACACCCCATACTTACCTTGTTCTCCCAGGCCGCAGAGGCGACGATCAACGCCGCTTGCACGGCATTGCGCAAACCGACCAATCCGTCGGTGAGCTGTGTCACCCGGTAGAACTGCTCGATTCCGGCCCGCAGGTTCCGCAGGTCGCGCAAGGCACGCTCCAGGCGCGGGGTGGTGCGCACCAGGCCGACATAATTCCACATGATGTGCTGAATCGAGCTCATGTCCTGGGCGATGAGCGCGGGGTCCGGCTCCTCGTAGCCGGCATCGCTCCAGGGGGGAATCTCGGTCGAGTCGGGCGCAGGCCGCTCCGCCAACGAGCGGCAAACGTCTTCCGCCGACCGGCATCCCCACACCAGCCCCTCGAGCAACGACGTGCTGGCCAGACGGTTCGCGCCATGCACACCCGTACAGGCAACCTCGCCGACAGCGTACAAACATTCGAGCGTCGTCTGCCCCCACTCGTCCACCCACACCCCGCCACAGGCATAATGGGCCGCCGGCACAACCGGCACCAGATCGCGCGTGATGTCCACACCGTAGGCCAGACAATCCTCGTAGATGTTCGGGAAGTGTTCCAAGATCGTCTCTTCGGTCATGTAGGAACGCAAGTCCAAGTAGACATGGGCGACGTCGTGAAGCAACATTTCCTGGTGGATACTCCGCGCCACCACGTCACGTGCGGCCAGGTCTTGCCACTCCGGATCGTAGTTCTGCATGAACGGCTCGCCGTTCGCGTGAACCAGCCGCGCACCTGCCCCACGCACAGCCTCGGAAATCAAAAAGTTCGGCGCGTTCTGGTGAGCAAAGGTCGTCGGGTGAAATTGCACGAATTCGTTGTTGATCACCCGCGCGCCGGCACGATAGGCCATCGCCAGGCCATCACCCCGGGCGCCGGGCGGATTGCACGTCCGCAGGTAGATTTGGCCCAGGCCACCGGTCGCCAGGATCGTCTTCTTGGCCATGCAGCGTATCACCTGCCCGCTCTCCTGGTCGAGCACGTAAGCGCCCACACACGATCGAGGGTCGTACACCACCAGACGGTTGAGCGAATGGTGCGACGGCGTCAACAGGTCCACAGCCGTATGCCCGGCCAGCAAGGTGACTTGTGGGTGACTCTGTAACTTGTTGAGCAAAGCGATCTCGATGGCCCGGCCGGTGGCATCGGTGGCATGGACAATGCGCGGCATGGCGTGGGCACCCTCGCGTGCCAGCGACAGCGTGCCGTCCGCAGCCCGGTCGAAGGGCACGCCGACCTTTTCGATCAGGATGTCCCGCACCAACTGCGGCCCCTGTTCAGCCAAAATCGCCACCCCCTTCGGATTGCAATGGCCGGCGCCGGCCCGGAGCACATCTTCCTCCCGCAACGCCGGCGAATCATCCACCCCCTGGTAGACAATCCCCCCTTGCGCATACAGCGTGTTCGATTCTTCCGGCTCCCGCGCCCGCGTCACGACCGTCACCGGCACGCCGGCATCGGCAAGCTGCAACGCCGCCACACCACCGGCAATACCACAGCCAATGACCAGCACTTCCGTTTCCAGACACTCATCTGTCATCTCGTTTTCCCTTACCCGATGGCGATCATGCGCTCGACCGACCGCGCTGCACGTACCCGGATATCTTCCGGCACCTCGATCACGTAGCGGTTGTACTTCAGCGCATTGAGCGTATCTTCCATCGTGATCTGGTTCATGTGCGGGCAACGCACGCTGCACAACCGCAACATCTCTTTGTCCGGATTCTCTGCTGCGACGTTGTCGCCCATCGCACACTCGGTGAGCAACAGGTAGCGGGGTGCCGACGTCTCCTCGACGTAGCGGATCATCGCCGAGGTGCTCCCCGAGAAATCGGATGCTGCCACCACCGCTGGGCTGCACTCCGGATGGGCCAGGATCACCACGTCGGGAAACTGGGCCCGCACATTGGCAATGTCCTCGGTGGTGAACTTTTCGTGCACCTCACAGCGGCCCTGCCAGCCGATGATTTGGTAATCCAGGTCGGTGCTCGACCGGACGCCCGCCTTTGGAATTTTCGTTGGGAAAATGATGTGCTTGCCGGTCTCCTGGGCCACGTTCCTCGCCAGGTACTCATCGGGGACAAAGATCACCGTGTCGCTGTGCAGCGACTCGACCACGGCCGCCGCATTGCTCGACGTGCAGCAGATGTCACACTCCGCCTTCACATCGGCATACGTGTTGACGTAGGTGACGACCGGCACGCCGGGGAATCGCGCCCGCAGGTCGCGCACGTCCTCGGCGGTGATACTTTCCGCCAGCGAGCAGCCCGCTTTTTCCGCCGGCAACAGCACGGTCTTCTGCGGATTCAGAATTTTGGCCGTCTCGGCCATGAACTTCACCCCACAGAAGACGATGATGTCCTTGTCCGTCTCGGCCGCTTTGCGACTGAGACCCAGTGAATCCCCCTTGTAATCGGGAATCGAGTAGTACAACGCCGGTTCCATGTAGTTGTGCCCCAAGATCACCGCGTTCTTCTCGACCTTGAGGCGATTGATTTCAACAGCCAACTCCGCTTTATAGCGCAGCTCAAAATCAGGCACCACGTCATGGAGTTTGGCTTTCATGTCTTGATAGATTTCTTCCACTGACATTTTTTCCTCCTCAGTCGTCAGTCGTCAGTCGTCAGCCGTCTGTCATCTGTCATCTGACGACTGACTTCTGACGACTGTCTACTGTCAAACTAACATCCAACGCCCGCACCGAATGGGTCAACATCCCCACGGAAATATAGTCCACGCCGGTCGCGGCCACTGCGGCGACGTTCTCCGGCGTGACGTTGCCGGACGCTTCGAGCGGCACGCGGCCGGCGGCCAGTCGCACGGCCTCGGCCATCTCGTCCGGGGTCATGTTGTCGAGCAGAATGCGGTCTACGTTCAGAGCAACCGCTTCCCGCAATTCAGCCAGCGTGCACACTTCAACCTCGATGGCTCGTTTGCGCCCATCTCCTTTCCGCACTCGTTTTACCGCTTCGGTGATTCCGCCGGCTGCGGCGATATGGTTGTCCTTGATCAGCGCCATGTCGTACAGGCCGAAGCGGTGATTCTGCCCACCGCCCAGCCGCACGGCCCACTTGTCGAAGAGACGCAGGCCGGGGGCCGTCTTGCGCGTATCGAGAATGACGGCCGAGGTACCCCGCACGGCATCCACAAAGCGCCGCGTGAGCGTGGCGATACCGGACATGCGCTGCAGGAAGTTGAGCGCCACCCGTTCGCCGCTGAGTAGTGCGCGCCCCGGCCCGGCGATCGTGGCAATCGTTCGGCCGGCCGGTACAGAGTCGCCGTCGGCGACAAGCGGGGTGATCTGCACCCGCGCATCGAGTTGCGCAAAGGTCAGCCGCCACCTCCAGGCCGGCAATCACGCCGGCCCCCTTGGCCACGAACGTGCCCTCCAGCCACGCACCAGCCGGCACCGTGCAGTCTGTCGTCACGTCTCCGTCGCCGATGTCTTCGGCGAGGGCCTGGCGGATAAGCTGCGTAATCTCGGGAATTCTATCGTCCATAAAGTCTCTCTGCGTGATTCGTGTTGCGTGTTGCGTGAGAAATGCTCGCGGTCACGTTTCACGCAGCACGCAATATGGGTTACGTCTTACATCTCAACCTGCAATCTACCAACTGTCACCTGCTCGAACGTCCGCCCCGTGATCCGCTCGTAGACGGCGATGTAACGCTGCGCCGCCTGCACGGCGAGCGCCGGCGGCATGGGGGGCGGGTCACCCTCGCCGCGATAGCCCTGCGCCGCGTACCACAGGCGGACGAACTCTTTGTCGAAATTCTCCGGCTCCTCGCCGGCGGCAAAGCGGGCTTCGTAGCTGTCGGCTCGCCAGAAGCGACTGGAATCGGGCGTGTGGATTTCGTCGATCAGGGTCAGTTGGCCATCGAGATCGCCGAACTCGTACTTCGTGTCTACCAGGATGAGCCCGCCCCGCGCGCAGATCTCCGCCCCGCGCGCAAAGAGGGCCAGGGCGACGCGCTGCATCTCCGCCCACGTATCAGCGGGCACAAGGCCGCGCGCAACCACCTCATCGCCGGTGATGCGCTCGTCGTGCGCGCCGCCGGTCGCCTTGGTCGTCGGCGTGATCAGCGGCTGCGGCAAGCGCTCGTTCTTGCGCAAACCCTCGGGCAGGCGGTGGCCGTACAGTTCGCGCACACCCCGCTCGTAGTGATACCACAGGCTGGTCGTCGTCACCCCGGTGATGTAGCCACGCACGATCACCTCCACAGGATAGGGCCGGCAGACGCGCACGAGCGCAGCGTTCGGCTGCGGCACGTCCAGCAGGTGGTTGGGCACAATGTCCGCCGTCTGCTCGAACCAGAAAGCAGCCAGTTGGTTGAGCACCTGCCCTTTGTAGGGCACCAATCCCAGCACGCGGTCGAACGCGGACAGCCGGTCGGTGGTGATCAGCAAGCGCCGGCCATCCGGCAAGTCATACCAGTCGCGCACCTTGCCCCGCCCCCGCTCGCCTAGCGGCAGGTCCGTGCCGGCGAGGGCGTGGGGCAAGGCTTCGTGCAATTGTGATTCGGTTAGCATGTGGGTCTCCTCCGTTGAGCGGTGAGCGTGGAGCGTCGAGCGTCGAGCGAAACGTCTCACGCTTTAACCGGCCCGGCCCCAGTTCACGTCTGGTCACCCTTGGGCATCCATTCGCGCGGCCTACTCATCATTAACGCAAGTTGCCTACAGATGTGGTCATAGTGGTCAGTCAGTTCTTTTTGATTCGCGACAGAAATGTAGTGAAAGTGTTGTGCGAAGTCGAGCCATACAATTGTTTCCGCAGCTTCGGCATCTGCGTCACTCAACTTGCTGACAAAGTGATTTGGATAACGCCGTTTGCGCCATGCTTCAGCAATGTTTGCACAAACCGAACGAGACGAGCGCCGAATCTGATCGGTCATGCTAAAGCGCTCTTCCCTCGGAAATGTCTTTGTCAACTCGTGAATGCTAACTGCCGACTCGAAGGCAAGCCTGTAAACACGCAGCTCACGATAATCTCTTGCCACAACTTCCTCCTACGCTCTCCGCTGCACGCTCTCCGCTGCACGCTCTCCGCTCCACGAGAATCGCTCGCTCTGGCGCGTCGCCCACGTAGCCTTCCACGGTCATCAGCGCCCGGACATCGCCGTCCGGCAGATAGGTGGTGATCCGCTCGTCCGCCGCCAGACTCGCGGCCAGCGGGTTCGGCTCGCCGCGTCGCACGGCCTGCCAGGCAGCCAGACTGTGCTCACGGATCACCTCGTGCATTGCCTGACGGTCGGCACCGGCACGGGCCAGAGCCATCAGCAATGGCTCGGTGGCCGCAAAGGGGCCGTAGGTCGCCAGATTTTGCGCCATGCGATCCTCGTCAACCACCAAGCCCTCGACGATTCGCCGGGCACAGCGCAGCATCTCGTCCGTGGCCAGGAACGCCTGCGGCAGGATCACGCGCCGGTTGGCCGAATCGTCCAGCGTGCGCTCCAGCAGCGAGTTGGCGGCGTTGTCCCAGGCGACCGCCGGCAGATCGCGCACCAGTCGGGCCAGCGAACAGATCTTCTCCGCCGTAATCGGATTGCGCTTGAAAGGCATCGCCGACGAGCCGACCTGCTTCGCGCCGAACGGCTCGCTCCATTCGCCGAAGGGGGGCGACTGCAACAGCCGCAGGTCGAAGGCCAGCTTGTGCAGCGACGCGGCCACCCCGGCCAGCGCGCTCAGCACCTGCCAGTCCTGCCGGCGGGGATAGACCTGGGAAGTCACCGGCCACGCCTCCAGGCCCAAATCGGCCATCACCTGCGCTTCCATTTCAGCAGCGGACATCCCCGTCCCCTCGAGCAGTTTCGTGTACGAGGCTGCCGTACCGACCGCGCCCTTCAGTCCCTTGCCACGCACGTCATCCCGCGCACGGGCAACGGCCTGCCGGTCGGCCAGCAAATCCTGCGCATAGAGGGCCAGGCGGTAACCGAGCGTAGTCGGCTCCGCCGGCTGGATGTGCGTGTAGGCCAGGCAGGGCGTCGCGGCGTAGCGCTCGATCTTCTCGGACAGCGCTGCCAGCAGCGCGTCCAGCCCGGCCAGGGTCAGATCGAGCGATTGACGCAGGCGCAGGGCGTCGGCGTTGTCCTCGATGTCCATGCTGGTCGCGCCGAGGTGCAGCTTGCCGCCGCCGGTCGGACACTGCTCGGCGAAGGTGCGCAACTCGGCCATCAGGTCGTGATGGATTTCGGCCTCGATCTCCTGTGCCCGCTCGAAATCCACGTCGCCCTGGTGCGCCTGCAAATCGGCCAGCTCGTCCGTCGAGATCAGGCCGGCGTGGTGCTGCGCCGTTGCCAGCGCCACCCAGACCCGTCGCCAGAGCCGCCGCTTGTTGGTCTCGCTCCACAGCCGCCGCATCTCCGGCGAACCGTAGCGCCAGGTGAAAGGTGACAGAAAATCATTGTGGTTGTAGCCCTTCATGAAACCTCCGACTCATTTCGTCGAGCGTGCCGCAGCCAAAGTCTACGCCCTCACGTGTCCTGTTTCTCTACCGATCTTTTCGGAACCCATTGCTGTGGCTTCGCCAGCATCAGGACAAGTTGGCGACAAATGTGATCGTAGCAATCGACCAATTCTACATGATCTGTCTCGGAAATATAGCGGAAATGCCGTGCAAAGTCCAGCCATACAATTGTCTCCGACGCTTCAGCATCGGCGTCACTCAGCTTGCTGACAAAGTGTTTCGGATAGCGTCGCTTGCGCCAAGCCTCAGCGATGTTCGCACAAACGGAACGCGACGATCTTCGCACCTGATCGGTCAGACTGTAACGTTCTTCTTGCGGAAACAGCTTCGTCAGCTCGTGAATGCGGGCCGCCGAATCGAAGGCAAGTTTGTACACCCGCAGTTCACGAAAATCTCTAGCCATTATTGCACCTCCACACGCTACGCCCTACGCTCCACGCTCTACGTGTAACACACCGCATTCCGAAATAGCCGCAAACCCACCCCTTCACCATCATCGAACGAACGTGTCCAGGCCGGGTGTTGGTAGGGGGAGACGAATCGTTCGGGGTGGGGCATCAGGCCGAGGACATTGCCGGCGTCGTTGCAGATTCCGGCGACCGCGTCCAGCGAGCCGTTTGGGTTGGCCGGATAGCCTGTCGCCGGGCGGCCGTCGGAGGCAGCGTAGGTGAAGGCAATCTGCCCCTGCTCGCGCCAGCCGGACAAGTCGCCGGCAGCGGCGGGCACGAACTTCCCCTCGCCGTGGGCCACCGGCAGGGTGATCACCTCCGGCAGGTCTGCGGTCCACAGCGAACGGCTGCGGTCTACCCACAAATGCACCCAGCGGCACTCGAATCGCCCGGAATCGTTGGCCGTCAGCGTGGCCGCGGGGAGCAGGCCGGCCTTCACCAGCACCTGGAAACCGTTGCAAACGCCGAGCACCGGCTTGCCCGATTCGACGAAGCGCCACAGCGGTTCGCGCAAGCGGTGCGTCAGGTCCACGGCGAGCAACTTGCCCGCGCCGAGCGCGTCGCCATAGGTGAAGCCGCCGGGGATGGTCAGGATTTGGTAATCGTCCAGCCGGCGTTCACCGCGCAGCAACCGGTTGACGTGTACCAGCTCCGGCGCGGCGCCGGCCAGCCGCCACGCCTCTGCCGTCTCCCGGTCGCAATTCGAGCCGGGGCCTTGCAACACCAACACACGAGGTTTCATGGTCATTTTCGTTTCTTGTCACCTGTCACAAGCTGTAGTATAATTGATAGCGACGTGTTGCGTACTGCGTACTGCGTGTTGCGTTTGAATGCTAAAACGTTTCAAGCGTTCGGCATGGTTCAGCACGATATGAAAGCAGGTTGACAAATTGAGTCTTGTCGTCGGTGACGGCTTCAGCCCGTCACGGCAACCGGCTGTCCAAAACATTAGCTGAACGTCTATAGTTCCGAGTTGCCCGATTTAGGTCTGGACAAAGGAGTTTTGACATGGCTAGAGCGATTATTGATAAACCTTTCCCTCTGACCCCACGCATCAGTGCCGATAAAGCGTGTGCAGAGGCCACAAGTTTTCTGTTGGACCACGTAGGCACACAGCTCGTGGCGGCACAACCTTACCTGATGGTTTCGGCAGTGCGGGCTACATGGATTGTTCCTGTGCAACTGGCCTACATCCACAGCGGCTCGTTGGGTGGCGTTGGTGTCGTGGCCGTGGACGAAGAAACAGGACACGTCATTGCCTGGACACCGATCGAGCAAATGAAGTCAGCCAGCCGGAAGCTACGGAACGCTCACGAACCAGAGCTTTCTGAACGGTTCCAAGCATTCATGGCCACACACAGCCGAGAGCCAAGTGCGTGAATATCGTTCCTTTCTTTCCGCAAGAGCGCCCTGAGTCCTGCATACCTGCCTGCTTGCGCATGTTACTAGCCTACTACGGACGCGTTTATTCCGAAACAGAAATCTACGCCTGCTGTGAGACCGACATTGAGGGCACATTGCCCAGTGCAGCAGCTCTTTGCGCGCAAAGACTCGGTTTCGACGCCTCGAGCCCACGCCTTTTAGGACTGGAAGACCTCGCATACCAACTGCAAACGATTCATACCTTCCCAATTGTTTCCATAAATCTACGCCCTATCTTGGGCATCCGTGTCATCCATGCGCTAATCGTAGAAGCCATAGATGTACAATCTGGTCAGGTAAATGTGCTCGACCCTGCCTATCCACCAACCGGACGACGGAAATTCCGGTTGGCCCCGTTCGAAGCTGCTTGGCATCTGGCCCGATACCAGACCATCTTAGTCGTTCCCCCACCCGTCTCATAGGTGGTGCTCCCGGAAAAGGATAGCCTACGCGATCTGGCCTACTGCAACACCAACACACGAGGTTTCATGGTCATTTTCGTTTCTTGTCACCTGTCACGAGCTGTAGTATAATTGATAGCGACGTGCTGCGTATTGCGTAAGGATCGTATGGGTACGCTGCCTACGAATTACGGATTGCGCATCACGGCAACACGTATTTGGTTCAAAGTAGGTACCATCGTGAAAGAAACATCTGTTATCACCCGAGATGAGAAAGGTCTAGCCACCTATCGCAAAGCCTGGCAACGTCGCTGGCGCAAGGCCGAGGCACGTCGCCGGGAAAGGGCCACACACGCTCGAGCTGCGGCAGAAGCCTGTGCCCGTTTTCTGGTCGAGAGCTATCACGTTCACCGTGTCTACCTGTTCGGTTCATTAGCCGGCTGGAGTCCCCTGCACGACCGATCCGATATAGACCTGGCCGTGGAGGGCTTACCCCCCGGCCGTGCTTACATTCAAGCCCTGACCACATTGTGGTCGCTCTTACCTCCTGATACCGAACTGGACCTGGTTCCGATCGAAGATGCCCGCCCAAGTCTGGCCAGCCGTATACCCCAAGAAGGGATTTTACTTTATGACGGCACAACATTTTACCCCGCTGTGCGCGGACATCGACCGCGAACTGAACAACCTAAAGCGACTGACGGCTGAATCTGAAACGCTCCTTGACAGAGCACGACAGCAAGTCACCTTCCTGGAATTACGAACTGCTGGTAGCGTCCTGCACGACTTCTACAGCGGCACCGAAAAGGTATTCCGGCGCATTGCTCTCGAAGTGGACGGGAGTTTGCCTGCAGGACCCGATTGGCACCTCCAATTGCTCCTGCGAATGGCCTCCCCTCTTCGAGACGCCCGCCCGGCCGTCATCAACGAAGATTTGAAAAACCGGTTGGGCGAATACCTTCGTTTTCGGCACCTCATCCGGAACATCTACGGGTTTGAATTACAATGGGATCGTTGTCACGACTTGCTGTACGACCTTCCTGACCTGTTTTCCGACCTTTCATCACAATTACAACGCTTTCAGCAATTCTTGCTCTCCGTCGAATGATACCGCCCCGTCTCCCGTAACCTCCCCCACTTCTGCACACACACAACCACCCAACGCGGTCTCGAAGGCCGCAGCATCGGCGGGACGCACCTCGGCAAGGAAACGCCCGTTCGACTCGCTGAAGAGGATCGTGTCGGCGCGAGTCACGTCGTCATCGCGCGGCACGCGGGCGAGGTCTAACCGCAAGCCCAGCCGGCCGGCACGTGCCATCTCCGCTGCGGCCACGCCCAACCCTCCTTCCGAGAGGTCATGGCAGGCACGTACCAGCCCCTCCCGCATGGCACGGTGCAGCGCACGCACAATTCGCAGCCCGTCTGCCGCTGGC
>JAADHH010000012.1 GCA_013151955.1 Chloroflexota bacterium | reverse complement strand
TGGAACACGACGGCTACCAATCGCTGCGCAAGGCCGTGCGACAGTATACGCCGGACGAGGTCATGGCCTTGGTCAAAAAGGCCGGACTGCGTGGGCGTGGCGGGGCCGGCTTTCCCGCCGGTGTCAAGTGGGGATTCTGCCCGAAGGACGTCTTCCCTCGCTACTTGGTCTGCAACGCCGACGAAAGCGAACCGGGCACCTTCAAAGACCGCGAGATCATCGAACAGAACACCCACCAGCTCCTGGAAGGGATCGCTATCGCCTGCTACGCCGTTCAAGCGGAGACCGCCTACATCTACATCCGGGGCGAGATGGCCGAGGGCGCACGCCGCCTGGAACAAGCCATCGCCTTGGCCGAAGAGAAAGGCTACCTCGGCCAGCGCCTCTACGGCCGGGACTTTTCGCTGAAAATCTACGTCCATCGTGGCGCCGGCGCATACATCTGCGGCGAAGAGACCGCCTTGCTGAACTCCATCGAGGGGATCATGGGCCAGCCACGGTTGAAGCCCCCCTTCCCCGCCGCCGTCGGTCTCTACGGCAAACCGACCGTGATCAACAACGTCGAAACTCTGGCCAACCTGCCCCCCATCATCGAACGCGGGGCGGATTGGTACCGCAGCATCGGCACGGAGAAGAGCCCGGGGCCGAAAGTGTTCAGCCTGTCTGGCCAGGTACACCGGCCGGGGAATTACGAGCTGCCCCTCGGCACGACCTTCCGAGAATTGATCTACGAACATGGTGGCGGCATCCCCAACGGTCGGGCGATCAAGGCGATCTTGCCGGCCGGCGCGTCGGCGCCCATGCTCACCGGCGAGGCGCTGGACGTACAGATGGACTTCGAATCGGTGCCCCAGGCCGGCTCCATGCTGGGCTCCGGCTCGGTCATCGTCATAGACGAGACCGTCTGCATCGTAGATGCGGCCCTGCGCATGACTCGCTTCTTCAAACACGAATCGTGTGGCAAATGCAGCCCTTGCCGTGAGGGGACCTACTGGCTCGTGCAATTGCTGGAGCGCATCGAAGGAGGACGGGGCCGTATGCAAGACATAGACCTGCTCCAAACCGTGTTGGACCAGATAGACGGCAAGTGCTTCTGCCCGCTGGGTGAGTTCGCGCGCAGCCCGGCCCTCTCCAGCCTGAAACATTTTCGTGAAGAGTACGAGTATCATGTACGCCAGGGACACTGCTGGGCGCGGTGAGGGGGTGTCTTTTGATGTATATTGGCGGGTTCATTACAATATGACGGACATTCCGAACGCAGGTCGTGCAGTTGTGGACATCCGTAAGTTGCGTGATTATTGCCTTAACCCAATGCATGGCGAGGGCAAACACAAAGCGCGTTTGTTCGCAGCGGCGTTGGGTATGACAAGCAACAATGCTGAGGATTTGCGCAGGGCACTATTGCAAGCAGTCAAAACACACGATGCAACGTTAGGAAAACGTGATCAGTATGGTCAACGCTACACAGTTGACTTTGTACTCGAATGGAACGACAAGCAAGCTATGATTCGGAGCGGATGGATTGTTGAGCATGGTTCAGATCGGCCCAGATTGACTTCATGTTATCCCTTGTGAAATCAAAAGAGGTAAGAAAATGAGGAGACCCATTAAACTGCTGGATGTAGTAGCACTCACTGTTGATCTGCCCAAACACAACCTGTGGCGCGGACAGGTCGGCACAGTAGTGGAAATTCTGGCCAACGGGGCTGCTTTTGAGGTCGAATTCAGTGACCGTAACGGACGCACGTATGAATCACTCGGTTTGCGCCCAGATCAGATCATGGTCTTACATTATAGCCCATCGAATGCACCGACAAAATCCGTAGCAGTGCCTGCGTAGACCTAGAAATACCACTCCGTGGGACATCACTATCTTTGCAATTTCACCTATGCTACACAGTGATTGGACTCACGGATAAAAAAGAAACATGGATAGAGAAAAGAAGGTAGAAAAAGGTGTACGAGCAGTGTTCCATCGCCCGCACCCGAAAAAGGAAACTGACAAGGGTACAGTAGAATCTGTACGTCGTTTTTTGACAGAGGCAGGAGTAGAACCATGATGGAGTACAAAAAATATCTGGCCCGTGTCGAGTTTGACGATGAAACCAACATTTTTCATGGAGAAGTCATCAATATCCGAGATGTAATCACCTTTCAAGGAAAATCGGTAGAAGAATTACATGAAGCATTTGAAGATTCTGTAGAAGACTATCTGGCTTTTTGTGCCGAACGCGGAGAGGAGCCGGACAAACCTTTTTCTGGTCGCTTTGCGATACGGCTTTCTCCGGAGCAACATCGCAAGGTCATCCTTGCGGCTGCAAAGACGGGAAAAGGCGTAGGGGCGTGGGCCACAGAGGTTCTTACGCGGGCAGCTTCAGGAGTTTCCTGAGGGACGGTTGCTCACTTCAATCGATCTTTGTACAACTTGGAACTCAAGCGGGGGATCGTCCTGTCAACACTGGTCTACGATGTAGGTGAGTGGAGGTATGCAACCCGCCGCGCAATGCCTTTATACCAGCGAATAGAGCACGAGGGAATTACTCTTTATGAGTGACAAAGTGAATCTGTTAGTTGACGACCAGCCGGTGTCCGTGCCGAAAGGCACGGTCATCGTGGAGGCGGCGCGCCGCCTCGGTATCCAGATTCCCATTTTCTGCTACCACCCCAAGCTGGAACCGGTGGCCATGTGCCGCATGTGCCTGGTCGAGGTGGGCACGCCGGCACGCGACCGCGCCACCGGTGAACTCCAGCGCGATGAAGAGGGCAACCCGGTCATTCGCTGGTTCCCCAAGCTGATGACCGCCTGCTCCACGCCGGTCTCCGAGGGCATGCAGGTGCATACGGCCACCGAACGGGTACAGGCGGCCTGGAAAGCGACGCTCGAATTCCTGCTCACCAGCCACCCGCTCGATTGCCCGGTCTGCGACAAGGGGGGCGAATGCCCCTTGCAAGACCTGACCCTGGCGCATGGCTCGGACATGAGCCGCTTCTACAAAAGCGACAAACACCACTTCCGGAAACCGGTGCCCCTGGGCGACCGGATCACGCTGGACCGCGAGCGCTGCATCTACTGCGCCCGCTGCGTCCGCTTCTGCGACGAGATTGCCGGCGACTCCGTGCTCACCTTCTACGGACGCGGGCGAGACCAGGAGATCGCCACCTTCTCCGACCCGCCCTTCGACAGCAAGTTTAGCGGCAACACGACCGACATCTGTCCCGTGGGCGCGCTGACCAGCCACGACTTCCGATTTTCCGCCCGCGTGTGGGAGCTGACAAACATCGCCAGCGTCTGCCCCTACTGTCCCGTCGGTTGCAACATCGGCCTGGCCGTGCGCTCGAACGCGATCAAACGGGTCATGCCCCGGCAGAACGAAGCTGTCAACGAAATCTGGATCTGCGACAAGGGGCGATTCGGTCACCACTTTGTCGGCAGCCCGAAACGGCTACGACGTCCCCTCGTCCGGCGGAATGGCCGGTTGGTAGAGACGACCTGGAAGGAAGCGTTGTCGTGGACCGCACAACGTCTGCGCGAAATCCGCGACGAATCAGGGCCGGATGCCTTGGGGGGATTGACCGGTGCGCACGTCTCCAACGAAGATGCCTATCTCTTCCAGAAATTCTTCCGCGCTGTAGTGGGCACGAACAACGTAGACCATCGTCCGCTGGCCACGGGTCGAGCTGAAGACGAAATGCTCGTCGCCGAATTGGGGGCCGGCGCCGGCACCGATCTGACGGCCGTCGGGCCGGGCACGACGATCCTGGTGCTCGGCAGCAACGTCGAGGAGCAGCAGCCGGTGCTCTACCTGCGCCTGAAGCAGGCCGCCGAACGGGGTGCGACGCTCATCGTTGTCGGCACCCTACCCGGCAAACTGGACCGCTATGCAGCCCATACCTTGCGCTGTCACCCCGATTCCGAAGCCTGGCTCTTATGGTCCCTGATCCGCGTCATCGTCGGTGAGCGGTTGGACAATGTAGATTTTCTGGACCGGCAGGTGGAAGGTGCAACCTCGTTCCGTACTGCCAGCAGGTCATTTTCCCTGAACCAGGCCCTGGAACTGACCGGGCTGGAGGAGACGGCAGTACGTGAGGCTGCGCGAGCCTTTGCACAGTCCGAACATGGCTTGATCTTCTACGATGGCGACTTCGTCAGCAAACGCTCGAACCCCTCCCTGACCGAGGCCTTGCGCAGCCTGATCCTGGTTACCGGCCATGTAGGGGAGCCGGGCAGCGGGCTGGTGGCCCTTTGGCCTCAGGCGAATGCGCAAGGTGTAGCGGACATGGGACTTCTCCCTTCACTCTTCCCGGGCTACCGTCCCATCGGCGACACACCGGCCCGAGAATGGCTGGGGCAGGTCTGGGGTGCCGAATTGTCCGCAGACCCCGGACTATCGCTCCGGCAGATGATGGCTGGCACGCAGGAAGACCGGTTCAAGGCGTTGTGGGTTGTGGCCGGCGATCCTGCCGCTGCCGGGTACGGGGAAACCTTGACCAAACTCGACTTCCTCATCGTGCAAGACCTGTTCCTCACGGAGACTGCAAAACAAGCGGATGTCGTCTTCCCGGCCGCAGCCTTTGCGGAACGGGAAGGTACATTCACCAACTTGAAACGCCGCGTACAACGATTTGCACGCGCTGTTACGCCGCCGGGAACGGCCCGCCCCGATTGGTGGATCGTGCAGGCCGTCGCCCGATTGTTCGGTGCCGGCTGGTCGTACGATGGGCCGGCCGCCATCCTGGAAGAAATTGCACAGGTGGTGCCGCCGTACACCGATGTTTCGTTCGAGAGACTGGGCACCCGTTTGCCGCAATTGGCGACCACGTCAGAATCACACCACACGTACATGGGCACATGCCTGGAAAATGGTGGCTGGGTTGGACAACCCTGGGACAACGAGGCCGGGACGCCGGACCGGAGGTTCAAATTGCGCTGGGTACGGCCATGGGTGATACAAAAATCCCAGAATGGTGTACTGGACCTCATTCACTCGCGGACATTGTTCGATAGCGGCACACGGATCGCGCAATCCGAGATCGTGCGACCGCTGATTCCGAAGCCATACGCGCTCCTGAACCCACGAGACGCAGCACGACTGGGCATCGCTGCCGGTGAGGTGGCGGACTTGCCGGTGCCGGGCCGGACAATCTCGTTGCCCGTGCTGCTGGACGCCGCCGTACCGGAGGGCACGGTGGTCGTGCCGGAGAATTTGGGGCCACAAGGCGGAGGCGACTGACTTATGTGGATAGATTTGCTCATTGCCATTATCAAGAGCGTGGTGATCATCGCTTTGCTGCTGATCGGCTTTGCCTATATGACTTACATCGAGCGCAAGGTAGTGGCGCACATGCAATCGCGCATCGGGCCGAATCGCGCCGGGCCGCTCGGGCTGTTGCAGCCGCTGGCGGATGGGATCAAGTTGCTCTTCAAAGAGGACATCGTGCCGGCGAGAGCGGATCGCGTTGTCTACTGGCTGGCACCGACGCTGTCCGTGGTGCCGGCGATCATCACCTTCGCGGTGATCCCCATCGGCGCGCCGATCACCCTGTTTGGGCGGACCATTCCGCTGCAACTGGCAGACATCAACGTGGCTTTGCTCTACGTGTTGGCGGCCAGCTCGTTGGCCGTCTATGGTGTGGTGCTGGCCGGCTGGTCGTCGAACAACAAGTTCTCGCTGCTGGGGGGCTTGCGTGCCTCGGCCCAACTGATCAGCTACGAGCTGGCCTTGGGCCTCTCGGTGATCGGCGTGGTCATGCTGGCCGGTTCGCTCAGCCTGGCCGACATCGTCGCCGCCCAACGGTCGCTGCCCTACATCGTGCTCCAGCCGATTGGCTTCCTGATCTTCGGCATCTGCGCCGTTGCCGAGACCAAACGCGCGCCGTTCGACCTGCCGGAGGCGGAGCAGGAGCTGGTCGCCGGCTTCCACACCGAGTACTCCGGCATGAAGTTCACCCTGTTCTACATGGCCGAATACATCGCCATGATTACCATGAGCGCCATGACGGTGACGCTCTTCCTGGGGGGCTGGCACGGCCCCTTCCTGTCGGAACTGCTCGGCCCGGTCTGGTTCAGCCTGAAGGTACTCTTCTTGCTATTTGTCTTCGTGTGGATTCGCGCGTCGTGGCCCCGCGTGCGCTACGACCGTTTGATGGGCTTTGGCTGGAAGGTGTTGTTACCACTGGGCCTGCTGAACGTGTTCCTGACCGCGGTAGGGATCGTGTTGATGGGATAGGCGTTGATTGCGATGGAGGAAAGAGCAATGCCAGAATCACAAGAATTAGCAATCCAAGAAGGAATTTGGATCGATAATCGTTGGGTTCGCAAAGCCGGATTGGGTACTCAATTGCGAGTCTTAGTGCTGCCAAAAGAGATTCGTATCTTGCCTATATCAGATGAAGCGGACGCGTCGCAAACAACCCCGAGAGGGTGGGATGTTTTCCGTTCCTTGGGCCGTGATGCACAACCAGGGAAGTTGCCCAATGCCGCTGTTGATCACGATCATTACCTTTACAGCAAGAAACAATGATTCGGATCTTCGTTGATACCGGTGCGTGGGATGCCATTGCTGCTGATGAATATCGGGTACCAACGCACGATAGATTTCAAACATAAGCTCGACGTTTTGGTACAAGAGGGAATTCTCGAAGTCATCTGGGTTTCTGAAGATACTGCAACAGTAGCATGGGCTGTATTTGAGCAATTCAATGTAGATAAACGGTGGTCATTCACAGACTGCGTTTCATACGTGGTCATGAGAGAGCAAGGTATCTCTGAGGTTTTTGCCTTTGACCGCCACTTTGTACAAATGGGTTTCGTATGCCGTCCCTAGTAGCTTGTCGGAGAGAGGATAATGGGACACAGATGAACACAGATTTTCAGGTTTTGATCTGTGTCAATCCGTGTGAATCTGTGTCCTACAGGGTTGGAAAAGAATGATAAAAGAACTGATCGAAGGGCTAGGCGTAACGCTAAAATGGATGTTCCGCGATCCGGTGACGATCCAGTACCCGGAGGTGAAGCGCACGGTACACGAGCGGTTCCGCGGCCGGCACGTGTTGCACCGGCACGACAGTGGCTTGGAGCGCTGCATCGGCTGTGCCTTGTGCGCAGCGGCTTGCCCTTCGCAGGCGATCTACGTCGTACCGGCGGAGAATAGCAACGAGGCACGCTACTCTCCTGGCGAGCGATATGCGCAGGTCTACGAAATCAATTTGCTGCGTTGCATCTTTTGCGGCTTCTGCGAAGAGGCTTGCCCGGTGGACGCGATCACGCTGGAACACGATTACGAGCTGTCGTCCTACGACCGGCGCAGCATGATCTACACCAAAGACATGCTGATCGAGCCGGTGCCGGCCGGTGGCGCAGACACGCCGCAACACCGGTACGCGCCGCCGCCGCAGGAAATGCCCTCGCCGTCGTACCACCGCGGGCGCGTGGAGTCGCCGCCCCCGGGAGGCGTGATTACGTCGTGGGTAGAAAGGGAGTAGGGAGTAGGCAAATACCAGACGTCAGAAAGGGCCGCACATCTGGCGACCGGTGTCTGGCATTGAATTATTAAAGGCTTTCGTAGTTGTGTAGTTCAAACAAGGATGTGCTAGCATGAAGCGCTTATGGAATATCGCAAGGGGGATATTGGGCTTCTTGGTGTTGGGAGCGCTGGTAGCGGCCCTGGCTTTGACTTTTGGCGGGCTGCCGGGAGAGACAAAGCCGGCATCTCAGGCATTCCAGTCGCCCATCGGGACGCCAACGCGGTCGTCCGAGGCCAATCCGAGGACACCGCGTCCCACGATTCCCTTGAAACCTACCCTACCGGCGCATCCCACGGCAGTCAACACATTGCCTCCCTACCCCCCGCCGCGGACGCAGACGCCATCGAGTACGCCAACGGCTCTGCCCACGGCAACCGCCACCTCGACGGCCGTACCTACGCCATCAGGGCCGCTACCCCCTGGGCCGAAGGTGGTATATTCGGAGAACCTACACGAGGGTACCGTCTATTTCTGGGCGGCCAGCGCGAAGAATCCAGACTTACGACGGATGTTAACCACGGCATCCGACCCTGAAGGCTTTGGCATTAATGCGGCATTGTCTCACGATGGACAGAAAATTGCTTATGCAGCCATACCTTCGAATGTCGGGTACAAAGAAGAGGCAGCAGAATTGTGGGTGATAAACCTCAATGGCAAGGGACGCCATAGACTTGCAGGCCTTGTGGACATTGGTAGGTGGGTGAATTATCCCTTATGGTCCCCTGACGATCACCAGATAGCAATAATACGACAGGTTTCGGAAACACCGCCTCAAGCGTCTTCCTTTCCCTACACACAAACAATTTCCATTATGGATATTCATACAGGGGAGGAGATTCCCTTGGTGGAAGCGAATATCAAAAGCCCAAAAGAGGAACATACGCAGTGGATATATCCATTGGATTGGTCTCCAGATGGCCGCTATTTCTTTTACCAACAGGGAACAAATGGTCATGTAGAGCTCTGGCGTGCTGATGTCTTCAGTCATTCACATGAGTACGTCAATACAATATCAGAATTAGGACAAGGTGCACCGGCGTGCTACTTCTTCTCCCCGAAGGGGCAGTGGTTATTGTGCAGCAACCTTATCCGGCGCAAGCCACCACAATATGGCGTATTTCTTGTGCCCAGTGGAGCTGGGCAAGTGAAGACACTCATCCGTAGCGACTCTGGGGAAACTGGATACTACAATCCCATCTGGTCTCCCGATGGCCAAGAAGTCACAGTCAATGTCCCTCCGCAGGCGAACCAGCAAGCTGAACTGCGTAGCATCAACATCTCTACAAAGCAGAGCCGTTCCTTTGCTTTCAGCGCGGAAGGTTTCTTCATCCCCCGTTCCTGGTCCCCTGACGGCCGGTGGCTGGCAGCACAGAAGTATCCCAAGCCAGGGGGCGATCTCTATATCATAGATCGAAATGGGACAACGATTTATCGCATCCCGGCATCGGGAGCAATTGACATCATTGGCTGGCTCAGTGGAGATTTGCCTGCACAGGTACCATGAGAAAGAATGCAATGCTTATCCAACACCATTTCAATTCTCTATTCACAGGATTATTGTTCCTGGTGCTGGTGCTGGGATTGATCAGCTTTGTCCTCGTGTTTCTCGTACCATCTGGCCTAGCTATTCACGTGTGTTCCGCTCAAGGTACCTGCGAGGTGAACAGTACTCCCGTGGCCCAGCAGTGGGGCCGGCAACCCGCTATCCAGGACATGGAGGAAGTTTTCAATCGCACAGGGACCAATCGACTGGGGGCCGAAGGGCCTACACTGCCCCAGATAAGGAAGGGTTATCCGATGAACCAGGCGAGGTACGTGAGTCCTTACGTACCTTGCATTCTACTCAAGGCCATCGCATATACAGAGAGTACCGGCTGGAAACAATTCAATGCCGACTATGGCCAACATGGTTGGACCGTCATAAACCACAATGATAGCACCTGCGATATCGGGATTATGCAGGTCAATTCTGCTACGGCCAGCAGTGCCGTCTTCGATGGCCGGCGACTGGCCAGCGAGTACCCATACAACATCGGAGCCGGTGCTTGGGTACTGTTGGACGATTGGGAACACACAGGACACCATGTGGGAGAGAACAATCCCCAGGTTGTGGAAGACTGGTACTTTGCCGTATGGGCCTATCACTATGGGACAGGGTTATCTTGGCGTGGTAACCCCAACAACAGTAAGTTTCCCTGGCCACGTGATCCCTGGTTATGTGGGCAAGGGAGCCAGGATCGGACTAAATGGCCATATCAAGAACTCATCTGGGGTTGTGCTGCCAATCCCCCTTCTCACCAAGGGACATCGTTTTGGCAGGCACAGCCGCTCACCCTGCCTCCTAGAGACTCTATCACGAATCCACCGCCAACGCACATTGACGCGCCTCAACCTTCTCTCGTGCAGTGTGGCCCACCTGCCGGCCGTGCTCAAGGATTATCCGCCCTGTGCCCAGCCTATTCAAAATGGCGACTTCGAGTCCGGATCGGCTCATTGGACATTAGGTGGTCGTACAGCCATCAGCATCAATACGCCTCATGCCGGTAGCTACTCCGCTTGGCTGGGTGGTTACGACAATGCAAACGATAGCTTGTACCAGACTATTACCATCCCCAGCATGGGGCCGACAGGACAGCCCATTGTTTCCGCGCACTTGAGCTACTACTGGTACATGAGTGCGAACGAAACCTCTATCGACTATGATTATGATCATCTCTACGTGCGCATCAGAGGTATCTATGGCTCTTCTCTCCGGAATCTGGAGGAGGTGACCAATCGGAGTACCAAAGACAGCTGGGTGTTATCTAACTTCGATGTGAGCGAGTTTGTTGGCCAGACCATTCAGGTATACTTCCAGGCCACCACAGACTCCCTTTTTCCCACGAGCTTTTTCATCGATGATGTTAGTCTTTATGCTTGCGAAGGGGGTCAGCGTCAATCAATGATTATACGAGATCACAGTATGGAAATCTGGAGCAAAGTCATCCTACCATCGTGTTGGAGTTGTCGCCCTAACTGCTTACCAAGTTCGGTTTCGCATGACTCGAGGTGCCAATGGACCTGATCTTCTTCTACATTTTAGCAATCTTAGCCGTGCTGTCGGCGCTGGGCATGGTGACGGCGCGCAACGCGGTGCATGGCGTGCTCTTCATGGTGGCGAACTTTGCCCTCGTTGCCGTGCTCTACCTGCTGCTGGACGCGCCCTTCATCGCCATGGTACAGATCGCCGTGTACGCCGGCGCGATCATCGTCCTGTTCCTGTTCGTGGTCATGCTCATTGGCCCGGTTCCGACCTCGCTGCGCGACAAATTGCCCGGGCAGCGACCGCTCGGCCTGCTGGCCGGTTTGGTACTGTTGCTGCTGATCGGCTCGGTCGTTGCAGTGGCTACCGTTACGGCGGGGGGTGGCATCTCGTCCGGGGTGGCGAGTGGCTTTGGCAGCCCGCAGGCCATCGGCGAGCTTCTGTTCACCCGTTACCTCTACCCGTTCGAGATCACGTCGGTTATCCTGCTGGCCGCCATGGTCGGCGCGGTGGTGTTGGGGAAGAAGGGTCAGTAACCAGTAAGCAGAGGTCAGTAGCCAGAGTCCAGAATTCTGGAGGGAAGAAAGCACACGTGCTAGTAGTCTATCGGGAAAAGAAAATTTGGACACAGATTTGGTATCTTCTCAATAACCTGGGGGAACGCCCCCCCGGCCCCCAATTCTGGGGGAACGCCCCCAATTCTGGGGGAGCACATTCCCCCCAAAGTTGGGGGGTTAGGGGGGCATGACGTTCTGCTCACCCCGAATTATTGAGAAGATACGAATCTATGTCCTAAAAAGCAAAAAATAGACATCTCCGACAGACTGCTAGATAACGTAATCATCATGGAGGAACGATCATGAATCTTACACTGATTGAAACGGTATGGAGCGGCGCGGGTGTGCGACGGGATGTGCTGCTGGTGCTGGCCGGCAGCATCCTCACGGCCTTGAGCGCGCAGGTGGCGATCCCGCTGCCCTTCAGCCCGGTGCCGGTGACCGGCCAGACCTTCGCCGTGCTGCTGGTGGGGGCCGTGCTGGGGAGTCGCCTGGGTGCGTTGAGCATGTTCGCTTACCTGGCGGAGGGCGCGGCCGGCCTGCCGGTCTTTGCCGGCGGGCACGGCACGCTGCTCTGGATGCTCGGTCCGACGGGCGGATATCTGGCCGGCTTCGTCGTCGCCGCCTACGTGACCGGCTGGCTCTGCGAACATGGCTGGGACCGCCGGCTGCCGACGGCTCTCGCGGCCATGCTCCTGGGCAACGCGGCCATCTACGCGCTGGGCTTGCCCTGGCTGGCGCACTACGTGGGTACGGCGAACGTTGTCGCTTTGGGGCTGGCCCCGTTCATCGCCGGCGATGTCGCCAAGATCGTCCTCGCCGGCCTGGCCCTGCCGGCGGCGTGGAAATTCGTGCGGTGAGCGTTGAGCGGCGATTCGCAACACGCAACACGCATTACGCATTACGAGGCAGATAATGATTCCACTCTCACATTTCATGATCTTGAGCGCGGTGCTGTTCACCATCGGCGTGCTCGGTGTGGTATTGCGACGCAACGCGATCATGATCTTCATGTCCGTCGAACTCATGCTAAACGCCGTCAACCTGGCCTTCGTGGCCCTGGCTCGTTCACTCCATACGCTGGACGGACAGGTCTTCGTCTTCTTCGTGATGACCGTGGCTGCTGCCGAGGTCGCCATCGGCCTGGCCCTGATCGTCGTCCTCTTCCGCACGAAGGGCACGATTGACGTAGACGAGGTGAATTTACTGAAAGGGTAACGGTGGTGGCTAGAGGGGGAAGATGTAGTGAACACGGACATTGAAAAACTTCTAAAAAAACTGAGGCTGTTGGAACCCGAGATTACGGCATCGTACAAGGCTCGGAACATCGGCATCTTTGGCTCTTTCGTCCGTGACGAACCGAAAGAGGAAAGTGATGTTGATATTCTAGTAGAGTTTGAACAAGGGGCAGACCTGTTCGATTGGATAGGATTGGCCCTCTTTCTGGAAGATGAGTTGGATCGGAAGGTGGATGTCGTTCCAAAGAGTGCCTTACGAACAGAACTTCGCGAGTCCGTACTTCAAGAGGTCGTGTATTTATGAGGGACTACAGACTCTACCTCGATGATATCCTGGCAGCGATGGAGAGCATTGATTCGTTTGTTACGGGGATGAATCTGGAGACATTCCAGTCGGATGACAAGACTGCTGTCAATTGTCAATTGTCAACGTAATATGTAACACCTGACACGCAATACGAAATACGCATTACGCAGTACGCAACACGAAGGAGAAATCTATGATCCATCTGGCCTGGCTGGTGCCGGCACTACCCCTGCTGGGGATGATCCTCAATATCTTCGTCGGCCGTCGCCTGGGACGAAAGGGCGTCGGCCTGCTGGCCAGCGCTGCCGTGGGAAGTGCGTTCCTGGTTTCCCTGGGGCTGTTCATTTCCCTGGGCGGTCTGCCGCACGGTGTCCACCAGGCCGAGCAAACCCTGTTCACCTGGATTGCCGCCGGCTCCTTCCACGTGACGGTATCGCTGCTGATCGATCCGCTCTCTGTGCTGATGAGCCTGGTCGTCAGCGGCGTCGGCTTCCTGATCCACGTCTATTCCATCGGCTACATGGAGCACGACAAAGATTACCGCCGCTTCTTCGTCTACCTGAACCTGTTCGTCGCCGCTATGCTCATCTTGGTGCTGGCCAACAACTTCTTGCTGCTCTACGTCGGCTGGGAGCTGGTCGGCCTCTGCTCCTACCTGCTGATCGGCTTTTGGTACGAGAAGAAGAGCGCGGCAGATGCCGGCAAGAAAGCCTTCCTGACCACGCGCATCGGCGATGTGGGGTTTGCGCTCGGCATTTTGCTCATCTTCGTCACCTTCGGCACGCTGGATTATAGCGCGGTCTTCTCGCAAGCACCCAAGCTGTTGCAAGTCGGTGGGACCACAGCGACGATGATCACGCTGCTCCTCTTCGTCGGGGCGATCGGCAAGTCGGCGCAAATTCCGCTGTACGTCTGGCTGCCGGACGCCATGGAAGGGCCCACGCCGGTCTCGGCACTCATCCACGCAGCGACGATGGTCACTGCCGGCGTCTTCATGGTCACCCGCACACACGTCCTGTTCGAGCTGGCCCCGTTCAGCCAGAGCGTGGTCGCCATCATCGGCACACTGACCGCCTTCTACGCCGCCACAATCGCCCTGACCCAAATGGACATCAAGCGCGTGCTGGCCTATTCCACGATCAGCCAGTTGGGGTATATGTTCCTGGCCGTGGGGGTGGCGGCCTACTCCGCCGGCATCTTCCACCTGATGACTCATGCCTTCTTCAAGGCGTTGCTCTTCATGGGCGCGGGCAGCGTCATGCACGCTTTGGACGGCGAGACCGACATGCGGCGCATGGGCGGCCTGATCCGCAAGATGCCGCTCACCGGCTGGACATTCGTTGTCGCCTGGCTGGCCATCAGCGGCGTGCCCCCCTTCAGTGGCTTCTTCAGCAAGGACGAAATCCTGGCTGCCGCGTACCATGCCGGCCACCCCATTTTGTGGCTGATCGGCCTGATCACTGCCGGCCTGACTTCGTTCTACATCGGCCGGCAAGTCTTCCTGACCTTCTTTGGCCGCTCGCGGGTCGCGCCGGATTTGGAGCCGCACGTCCACGAGTCTCCATCGGTCATGACTTGGCCGCTGTTGGCCCTCGCCTTATTGGCAGCGGTGGCAGGCTTTGTCGGGCTGCCCTCGGCGAACGGTTCGCTCATCCAGAGCTTCTTGTCACCGGTGGTGGGGGGCGAAGGGGGAGGCAGCTTCGATCTGCTGCTCGCTCTGCTCTCCACGGGTGTGGGGCTGACCGGCATCTTCGTGGCCTGGCTGATGTACAGCGCGGGGGTGGTCAGCCCGACGCGCATGGCGGCGCGTGTGCGTCCGCTCTACAACCTGCTGTGGAACAAGTACTACGTGGATGAGCTGTACGGCTTCCTGTTCATCCGGCCATTCCGCCGTACCGCTGCGTTCCTGGCGGAAATCTTCGATCCCTGGGTGATTGATGGTGCGGTCAATGCGGTTGCTCTGGTGACCGACGGGGCCAGCCGGGTCATCCGCGTGTGGGAATCGGGCTACGTCCGCAACTATGCCCTCTCCCTGCTGGCCGGCGCGGTGATCATGTTGGCCTATTTTGTGTTGCGGTAGAAAGAAGGAGAGTTTCCGTTCCGACTCCTTGAGCTTGAACACTTTTTGTAGTATAATAGAACCAATGTTCAGACGCTGAAAGGAGGAAGTTCATGGATTTCATGAATCGGATCATTCTTGGTGATTGCGAGCAAATCATAAAAGAAATTCCCGACAATGCGGTGGATTTGATATTCACCTCACCACCCTACGCGGATCAGAGAAAGAAGACGTATGGTGGCGTTAGGCCGGATGAATACGTGGACTGGTTTCTCCCTAAAACGGAGCAATTCTTGCGCGTATTGAAGCCTACGGGAACGTTCATTTTGAACATAAAAGAAAGAACTGTAAACGGAGAACGGCACACGTACGTCATTGAGCTGATATTGAAACTGAGAGAGCAAGGCTGGCTGTGGACAGAAGAGTTTATCTGGCACAAAAAGAATTCTTACCCGGGAAAGTGGCCCAACCGGTTTAGAGATTCCTGGGAAAGGCTGCTGCAGTTCAACAAACAGCGCAAGTTCAACATGTACCAGGAGGCCGTCATGGTTCCGGTTGGCGATTGGGCTCAGCGCCGTTTGGTCAGCCTGAGCGAAACCGATAAGACGAGAGACGAGTCGAGAGTGGCAAGCGGCTTTGGTAAGAACATCTCGAATTGGATTGGGCGTGACAAAGTCTATCCCAACAATG
>JAADHH010000081.1 GCA_013151955.1 Chloroflexota bacterium | reverse complement strand
GCAGAACAGACTACATCGCACCCGCACACGCCTACATGCGGGCACGCTATAGACCTTCAGATAATGTTTGGACAAAATGGGCTCTCAGCAAGCGTGAAAACCAGGCCCAATGTCAAAATCCTTTTCTGAACATCTATGGCTTCTTGCTGGGTTGACGAAGAGAGGAATGGGACGACTCCGATAATTGATCCCGTTTTTTGTTCCGTTTTCCGGCTTAGTAACAGTACTTACGCAGTTCCGGCTAAGCTACGGCGGCCTGGCCTCGCAGTGGCGTGGAGGCAGAGCAACCGCCCGTGATCACACAACGGATGTTTCTTATTGCATGTCCCGACGAGACAAGTTGGCCCGACTCTCGATCTCAGCGATAAGCTGTTCTCTATCGACCATACCCTCCAGGATGAAGAAGGCGGGGCGGAAATGACCCAGTTCGTGCCATCCAAATAGGTAGTGGAAGAGCGTAATTCTATCTGCCACAACAACGTAGCTAGTTTCCCAAAGCCATTTTTCTACGCGTAGCTCTCGAATCTCTTGCCACGGAATCTCAACTCGAAGCATTGGACTTTGGAGAACGAGGTGATTCTCTGTAACAATTATAGTCGGTGCCATGTAGGTCAACCACGCTACTAGAACAGCGAGGAACATAATCTCGACGGTGCCGATAAGGACGCCAAGAAATGAAATCTTATGTGTCGCAAGATTACCTATTAACTCGCTGACGACATGCAATAGACCCAAACCCAGCACAAGGAAAGCGACGGACTTGGTGAACCTGTCGTAAACAGTAGGCCGGTAAGAAAATATCAGGGGATCATCCTTTGACCCTGGCATTATTTCGTGATTTCTCCTTCATGGTCAATGTACGCCATAGATTGCGCAGTATTTGCTCAGGATAGTGAGTATTTCCTACGTACTCCACCTTCGAAACTTCGAGAGCATACGACGCTCCCACTGACCACAGTCGACCATATTGCTGTAGATTACCCTTGCCGACACCCCATCCTTCTGAAAGAATTGAAGTGCACCCCTGAGATTGGGTAACACCGATACCTCTCCACGTCCACCAATACCAGGCTCCATGGCACCAACACTATTGAAAACAAGCCCCCGGTAGGCATTATTGGTCGGAACATTCCAACCCAAAGCGTATTCAAGCTGTGATAACTCAGTGCCTTTACCAACGCCAAATGAAAATGAAATGAAGTGGCTGAACTCACCACTACTCAGGTTTAGCACGTAATCCATACTTGCTCCCATTGTTACACTCTTAAGTCGACCACGCAAAGGGGCATTGAAACCTTTGAAGTGCAAGGGGAATTCTTGGAGAAAGCCTGCAATCTCGGCCAAGACCCAGCGGTCGGCCATATGGTCTGAGCGCAGAAAACGCACGAACTTCTCTCGAGGGCCGAAAATACCATCCTTCCCAAAGTAGCGTTCGTACCACCCCGTGCCCAGATGATAATTGAGTTCTTCTTCAGTCCAGTGCCTGCTTGGGTCCGTATACCGCAGTGGATTGTTCAGCGCATACGTATAGCGGTTCAGCGCCTGCGGGGTGCCCGGCGCTGAACGCCAACGATGAATGCAGAATGCGGAACGATGAACGCTGCGTCGCCTGTTCTGCATTCATCGTTCTGCGTTCCGCGTTTTCTTGCCCCCCCGGCGCTCGCATGACAAGCATCTGCAGACTATCTCCTGACCCTCAAGGAAAACCAAGCCCATCTCCACAAAGATGTCGAATCGCTCTTTGATGGCCGGCAGAAGTCAGACGGTGGTCAGCAGTTGCCCATAGTTGAACGCAGGGTCCAGCAAGTCTTGTCCAAAAGCACGCACATCGCGGCGCTGCTTGAGCAACCCCAGGAAGAGTCCACTGCCGTCCGCCGTCCCCACCATTTGCAATCCGACTACGCGCCCCTCGGCCAGGGTGAGCTTGCGCACTGCGCGGTTATCGGCCCGCTCCAGGGTTGTGTCCCCATCCCGCCGGCCGATGGAAACGACCGGCAGACCAAAGATGCGCACTACGTTGGCGTCTTCCAGTCCGGCTAGATGGCAGTGCCGGCCGGCCAGGTTGTAGCCGGCAATGCGACCGCTGTACATGGCGTTCGGCCAGGTGGCGATCACACGACGTTGGCCGAAGAAATCGGTGGCCTGGATGATGTCCCCCGCCGCGTAGACGTCAGGGTCGCTGGTGCGTGTATGCGCGTCCACAAGGATGCCCTCGTCGGCAGCAATCTCCGTGCCCGATACCAGCCCCAGGCGAGGGCGCACACCGGCCGCGTTCACCACCAGGTCACACGTCATCTCCTCATCGTCTATCACGACACCGGTCACCTGGCCATTGCCGAGCACAGCGCTCACGTGACTGCCCGTACGCACGGTCACTTTCTCACTTTCCAACCGCGCCTGGACCAGACCGGCCATCTCGGCATCTAGCATCTGGGGCAACACCCGGTCCAGGATTTCCACCACAGTGACCTCCAGGCCTCGCCGGGTCAGGGCTTGCGCCGCTTCCAAGCCGATGAATCCGGCCCCGATCACCACAGCCCGGCGGGCATGGGGCAAATGCGCGAGGAGAGTCTCGGCTTCGCCCAAAGTCTTGAGGGCAAAGACGCCCTCTTTGTCCAGACCGGGGATCGGAGGGCGCACAACGGAGGCTCCGGCGGCGACGAGCAGACGGTCGTAATAGATGCTCGAGCCGTTGGCCAGCAGCACGCGGTGCTCACCGGGGAGGACGCGCTGCACCGCCTCTCCCCAACGTGTGGTGATGTGCCGGGACGAGTAGAACGATTCGTCGCGCACGAACAGACTCTCCCGCGTGACCGTCCCTTCGATATACTCGGCCAGGGGGCAGGGGGAGTAGCAAGGGCCCTCTTCGTGGGCGATCATCACCACTTCGCTGGCCTGGTCCACTTCGCGGAATGTCTCGGCTGCCGCAACGGCCGCCGGCCCGTTGCCAATGATGAGCAGTTTCATCGTTCTACCTCCTACCCCGGTTGAGTGGGAACAAAAAAGGCTTGCCACAGTTCGGCACATCAGGAATGTCAGCCCATTTCAAACAGCGAACGCGGAAGTCCTGATTGTCGAATAATAGATCTCAATGTGCCTGTACGCAACTCTCTGTGATTCGGAACTGGGACGGTGATCGTAGAATCAGTTGTCCTTTTTTGCATGACAATGTGACTGCCACGTTGTCGCACTTCAACAAAGCCATACTGCGCGAGAATACTGCAAACTTTCTTGCCGGAAAGTACGCGCAGCCTAGGCAATGGCAACCCTCATCTGCGTGACAAACACTTCTGGTCGGGTACGTTCTCGTATCTCGGTAGGTGAAGCTACCTCAAAGAATAACTCAATAGCTTCTATCAGATTCTGACGTGCTTCTTCTACGGAATTGCCTTGACTGGCGATGTCTAGTTCTGGGCAGAGCGCGACGTACCAGTCTTCATCGCGCTCGATGATTCCGGTAAACTGCATCTGGGGCATTTTCCATCCTCCTCAAATTCCCAATGCCGCTCGTTTCTCGGCGATGTGGGCGATCATGCCGGCAGCCGCTTTCTCCGGATCGTATTCCACGTAGGCTTTGCCGCCGGTGATCCCTTCCAGGTCATTGGTCAGCACCTGTGTTACGAGGGGGCCACCCAGGATGCGCGGAGCCGGTGCAATGTGTACGAACAGCCCCAGCGCCAACAGCCAGGTGCCGATGGAGATGGCCTTCTCCTGCACCAGCTCGGGGGCAGAGCCGGCCACCGGCAACTGGCTGATTTTCACGTCCAGCTTACCGGCCAGCGCCGCCAGCAGGTCCACGATGCGGGTATTGTCCACACACGAGCCCATGTGCCAAACGGGTGGCAGGGGCGCTCCCAGCCCGGCCGCCTCCCCGACGGCGGTCAGTACGCCCTTGAGCTTATCGCCGCAATATCGCTCCGTGGCCTGTGAGTTGAGCAGACCCTCCTGGGCACAGATGTGGGCCGTGCAGCCGGTGGTCACGACCAACACATTCTCCTTCAACAACGCTTTGGTCATGCGCTCGGTCATCGCCGTATCGCGGAACTTCAGGCTGGGACATCCGGCAAAGCCGACCGCACCGTAGATGTTGCCGGCCACGATGTTGTCGATCACCGGCTTGAGGGGGTCTTCGGCATTCACCTTCGACAGGATGCCGACGATCGATTCCACAGACAGCCCGGCAAACCCGACCGACTTCACGTTGGGGATGTTCACCGGTTTGCCCTGTCGCTTCTGGAAGGCGGCGATGGCGGCCCGTACGATGGCTTGGGCGTTTTCGTCGGCGTGGGCCGGCTCGAACTCGATGTGCGTCGCGCCGGGGATATGCACCATCTCGTCTGTGGTGATGAAGGCGGTGTCGTAGCAACTGGCAAACATGGCCGTGGAGGGCCAGATACACTGAATGTCCACGACCATGCCATCCACCGCGCCGGTCGCCAGAATCAGCTCCGATTGCAGGTTGTGGGCGGCCATCGGCACACCGTGGCGCATGGTCAGCTCGTTGCCCGTGCAGCAGACACCCACCACGTTGATGCGCTCGGCGCCGGCAGCTTGGGCTTCCCCTTCCAGTCGCCCGGCCCATTGCAGCACCTTCTCCGAGAGGAGCGGGTTGTGGCCATGGACGGCCAGGTTGACGCTGTTCGCCTCCAGCACACCGACGTTCGCCTCCAGGGTGGTCACCTGCGGGGTGCCAAAGAGGATGTCCTGCAGATCGGTGGCCATGGTCAGGCCGGCATAGCCATCCACCAGTCCCATGCGCAATTGGGCCAGGAGCAGGCTGACCGGATCGGCATCGTTGCCCATGGAGGTGCGGTGCATGGCCGTTTCGATTTCGTTGTGGGGGTTGGAGATCATCAGGCCGTTCTCCATCCACATATCGAATTCTTTGCGTGGGGCGCGGGCACGCAGCCAGTTCAGCGGCTGGCCATCCTGGCGACCGAAGTCTTCCAGCGAGGCAGCCACCAAGTCGCGGGCCACATCATCGACTGCCCGGCCGTCGGTGGCGATGCCGAACTGGCCGGCGACGGCGAACAACTTGGCCGGGTCGTGGATCTTGTAGGGGGCCTTGCCGTCCAGGGCGGCCTGCATGGTCAGCAGAATGTGGCGGGCATGGCCGACGTGCGATGCTGCCCCGCCCACGCATTCTCGCAGCAGGTTGCGGGCCACGATCGTATCGGGGGACGCGCCGCAGATACCGGTCTGTGGCCCATTGCCGAAGGGGTCAATGCGGCAGGGTCCCATGTAACATATACGGCAACAGGTGCCCAGCTCACCAAATCCGCATTGCGGAGACATGGCGGCCAGCCGGTCCCGGCCGGTGGTAAGACCGGCGGCATGGGCACTTTCCAGCAGGGGTTGTTCCGACAAGGGAATGAATTTCTCGGCCATTTACATTGCTCCTTTCAGGGTACGCCACAAAGGGACGTTCGCTTGTTTCTGGCTGGCCGTGGCTGCGGCGATGGCCCGCACGGCGATAGAATCTCGTTTTTGGCCGACCACTTCTTCTACCGAGGTAAACAACAGAGCCTGCGTTGGACAAGCCTCCACGCAAGCGGGTTCTTGTCCTGCCGTCACCCGGTCGGGACAGCGGTCGCACTTGAGCGCCGTCTGGTAGCTCCGGTTGGCCGTCACTGCGCCGAAGGGACAACTTACGGTGCACATCCAGCAGCCGATGCAGCGGCTCTCGTCCACGAAGACGCTATCGGTGAGGGAGTAGCGTTGCATGGCACCGGTAGGGCAGGCGATGATGCAGGGAGCGTCTTCGCAGTGCATGCAGCGTACGGCATAACTGTACCCCCCTGCCGGCATGACCCGTACGCGCTGTTCGCTGCGCGGCGTCTCGAAAAGCGCGCCAATCAGGCTCTTGGTGGCCGAGTGTTCAACGGCGCAGGCGATCTCGCAGGCCTTGCAGGCTACACATCGCTCAACAACTGTGACAATTTCCTTGACCATGCACAGACTCCTTTCTTGTTGGCAAAAAGTTTGCTACCGAACATTCTGCAACCATCTAACGAAGCTTTGCCTCAAACCGATAAGTTGATGGCCCACGTCCCCAGACGGCGGATCGTCATCCGCCGCGAGCGGGCAGAGGCTGTATTCCAAACGCAAAACTTTGACGGACACCCGTTGGTATGCCGTGTGCCGGCGTCTCCACCCACACAACAGCAGCAGGGCAAATAACGTGGATTGCACCCCGCGACCAGGGCCCAGGCCACCTGGCTGCCAAGTGGCAAGGAAGGAAGGTAAGCCACCCGAGAACGCGTACTTCCTGGGATCATTATACTCCAAGGAGATACACTTTGTCAAGGGGGGTACGTGGTTTGCCCGCGCGGCAAACCACACACCTTCCTCTCTTTGTTCCCTTCCCCCTGCGAGGGGGAGGGGCTAGGGGCGGGGGTCCCTATACGATTTTCATCCCTCTGCGCCTTTGCGTTAAAACAATGCTCACCCCCAAACTGAAATGCACCCGCGTCGTAGTCAAAATAGACACAAACCCCAATTCGGTGTAGAATAGAGTCTCCATTGCCGGCAATGCGACGGAGAACGTAAAACTCGATAGCGCGGAACCTTTTGGAGAGCAAGAATCTTGCCGAACAACGTACCATCGGTTTCACAAAACTTGTTGGATCTGGTCCGGGTTGGCGTATCGAAGGAACAGATACGCGCGATCTTGGTTCCCCGTACCTCGCCCCGGTCTTGGTCCCCCTTGCTCGACGAAGCCGACACGCAGGGGGTAACGCCACTCGTCTATCAAGCACTCAAGCCGTACCATCAAGAAATCGCCCCGGAAATCTGGTTCCGTATTTCCAAAGCCCACTTCGATATAGCGGCCATGAATGCCCTGTTCCTGGAGGAGTGGGCGAGTGTGGTACAATGTCTCACCGAACAGAACATCGAAACGCTGGTGATCAAGGGAGCGGCCCTGGCCGGCGCACTCTACGGCAATGTCGCCTTGCGTCCCATGCAAGACTTGGACCTGCTGGTACACCAGGCACAGGTACCGGAGGCGCGCATGGCCCTCCGCAGTCGAGGATACCTGGCGGTCAAGGAAGAACATTTTTCCGGTGCCGCAGAGGCGTTCGAGAGCCAGGTCTCGCTGGCGCGACGCGACGATGCCACAACGATGAACTATGTCTGCGAGCTGCACTGGCACCTGCTCGATTCGCCGTTCTACCAGCGCACCATGCCCCTGGACTGGTTCTGGGAGACGGCTGTGCCGCTCCAACTGGAACAGGCAACGACAAAGACGCTGGGGCCGGAAGCGCGCCTCTTGCACCTTTGCACACACCTGGCCCTGCACCACCACGGCGAGAGACTGCTGTGGTACTGCGACATTGATCGCCTCATCCGTCACTCGGGAAGATTGCTGGATTGGGACGAGGTCATCGCACGGGCACAGATGTACCGGCTCGTTCTTTCCCTGCGCACCATCCTGGTCCAGACGATTGATTGGCTCGACACGCCGGTGCCGGAAGGGGTGCGGGGCCGGCTGGCGGCCATGCAACCGGGATCGGAAGAGGCCGCCCTGTTCGACTTCATGGTCGCCCCTCCCCACGGCGTTGTCGAACGCTTTCTCAACGATTTGTCGCAACTCTCCGGGACACAGCAGCGGCTGCGATTCATCCTGGCCAATATCTTTCCCGCGCCGGCGTACATGCGCCAGCGTTATCAAATTGAACACACCTGGCAATTGCTGCCCTACTATTTCTACCGGCTGATCAGAGGGGTTTTGAATGGCGTAAGAGTACTTACGGGAGGATAGACGATGGTTGTTTCCAAGACGATTGGGCTACAAACAGCAGGGAACGGCGATGTCCAGGACATCACCCAGCAGGTCGCGGAAGCGGTACGGGCGTCCGGCTTGAACGACGGCGTAGCGACCATTTTCAGCGCCAGCTCGACCAGCGCGCTGACCACCATCGAATTTGAATCGGGTGCAGTGGCCGACCTGCGCCGCCTGCTCGATGAGATCGCCCCACCCGACCGGCCATACCAACACAACCTGCGTTGGGGCGACGGCAACGGCCACAGTCATCTGCGAGCGGCCTTGCTCGGCCCGTCCCTCTCCGTTCCCTTTGTGAACAAACGTCTCACGCTGGGAACCTGGCAGCAGATCGTGTTCGTGGATTTCGACAACCGGCACAGAAGCCGGCAAATCATCGTGCAACTCGTGGGGGAATGACGGGGTCCGGCTGTGACCTCGAAATATTGAGAAGATACATCATCCGTTCGAAAAAGGAGTCGTTATGCTCTTTCTTGGCCTGGTCAACGTGATGTGGATGATCTACCTGATTGTAGCCCTGCTGGTCAGTCTCTCGATACACGAGGCGAGCCATGCGCTGGTCGCCAACTGGTTGGGCGACCCTACGGCCAAAGAGAAGGGCCGCCTGACCCTAAATCCGTTCGCACACTTGGAGCCGTTCGGCACCCTGCTGCTCCTGACCGTGGGTCTTGGTTGGGGCCGGCCCGTGCCGGTTGATCCCTTCCGGCTGCGCCCGAATCCAAAAGTTGGCATGGCCTTGGTCGGTGCGGCCGGCCCGGTCTCGAACCTGCTGTTGGCTTTGTTGGTCGCCATCCCCCTGCGCATGCACTGGGCACGCTTCACGCCGCAGCGCGTGGGCGGCGTGTTGGTCTCCACCGGCGAATTTCTCTCCTTCATCGTGTGGATCAGCCTGGCCCTGGCCGTGTTCAACCTGATCCCCTTTGGGCCACTGGATGGCTCGCGGATTGTCGCCGGCGTGTTGCCCGATTGGTGGTTCCACTTCTCCGCGCGGCTGGAATTGGTGGCGTTTGGCCTCTTCATTCTCGTGCTGCTGGCCGACCGCTTTCTGGGCACAGACATCCTGGCCCGTGTGATTCTGCCGCCGGTGCAGATTTTGTGGTGGAAACTGGTCGGCTTCACCCCGCCGGACCTATTCCGGTTCTAGCAGTTTGTCGGAGAAAGAATAAATGGGACACAGATTTTCCGATGATTTGGCCTGGAAATCTGTGTCTCTCTGTGAAAATCCGTGTTCTAAAAAGAAGAAACTGCCCTCTCCGATAGCCTGCTAGACGCGGTTGTGCAATTCTGTCCCCACGCCACCGCCACCCACATGACGTCCATCACATCTACGTCGCCGTCGCCATCGAAGTCGTACTGTGGCACGCCGGCCGGGTCGTTCCAATAGGCCACGACCTGCATGATGTCGGCCACATCCACCTGGCCGTTGCCGTCCACGTCTTGTGGGATCGTACATACGGTGGGTGTGGGAAGGACACAGCGATTGAGGAGGGCATCGTCCAGCGTAGTTCCCGTACGGCCGATGGCACGCAAACGCAGTTGGCAACCGTTCACATCCACACGGGCAAACTCATACGCCGACTGCACAAAGTCGGTCCACCAGCCCGCCAAGACCGGATAGAGCGAGGCCCCCCCACCGCCCGTGACCACGTAGATCACGCCTCCCGCTTCTACGGTGGAGACCTGGTTGCCCAGAATCGGATGGGTACGCTCATAGTCATGATCGTGCCCGCCAAAGACCAGGCTCACGCCCCCCTGTTCCAGGACAGGCACAAGTTTTTGCAACACCGCGCTGTTTCCGCCGTGGCCACCGCTGCTATAGGGCGGCTTGTGCAGGTAGGCGATCTTCCAAAAGCGGTCGGTTGCGGCCAGGTCTGCGGCCAGCCAGTCGGCCATGTCGTCGCTGGCGGCATCGCTGACCTGGTTGAGCGAGTCTTCCGTATCCAGGGCGACGAAATGGACGTTGCCCCAATCGAAGCTGTAATACCGTTCTTTGTCCCCCGCACGCCAGGCGTTTTCGGGCAACTCGAACAGGTCGAGGTAAGGCGCTGCATGATTGGTGCGGTAGTCGTGATTGCCGGGGGTGGGGAAGAAGGGTAATCGGGCAAAGAGGGCCCGGTAGACGCCGAAGACGTTGCTCTCGTATTGCGCATAGGTGCCGGAGCTGTAGGCGATGTCGCCGGCATGGAGGATCAAATCGGCCGGCTGCTCGAGCATACGATCACGGAGGTCCATCTGGGCCGGGTCGCCGGTGCCGCTATCCCCCACGACCAGGAAGGTAAACGCCCGGCTGGCCGATGGGTCCGGTGCGGTACGAAACGTGAGGCCCTCGGCCGGGAGCAAATTGGTTCCGCCGGTGAAAATCTGGTAGTGGTACGCGGTGTCGGGCAGCAGGCCGGTGATGTGGGCGGAATGGACCATGTAGGTATCGTACGGTGCCGGGGCACTCACATTGGCCAGTCGCGACGTGGCTGTTACCACGCCGGAATAGCTGAGGTCCACGCTGTATTGAACCGTACTGACGCCGGAGGCCGTGGTCGTCCAGACGACCGTGACTTCTGTGGGGGTCGTTTTCTGCAGGTAAGGCCAGCGCAACGGGTCGGAGGTTGGTGCCGCGGCTGTCTTTTGGCCGGCACAGGCGACCAGCGCTAACATGATGATGCCCAAAAGGGAAACTCGTTTCATAAACCGTTTCTCCGTCAATACAAAAACTGCTGACCTTTCGGTTGGCACAAGACCGGCGCCAGCCATCCAGAACCGGTGACTTGTGGGCGTTCGCAGTCCCACGAAGCATTGTGTCTACCAATTATACATCGGGCCTGCGGGGTTGGTCAAATTGAGACGCCGCCACTCGAGGGGAGTAACTTGCTTATCTGTAGGATTTGTGTATAATTTGGGGTGGTTGTAGAAAACAGGATACCTGTGAAATGCCGGGGCTGGCCGGGAATGCACGAACCCAGTAATTTGCCAAACAACTGAGGAGGAACATTTTGGAAGTTACCACAGAGCGACTGGAAGATTGCCAGGTCGCTATTACAATTGCTTTTGATGCCAAAGAGATCAACAAGGTCATGCGTTCCAAGGCACGCAAAATTTCTCGCCACCAGCAGATTCCCGGATTTCGCCCTGGACGGGCTCCGTACCCCGTTGTCGAGCGCACTGTCGGTCGCACGCTGCTGCTCAAGGAGGCTGTAGACGAGCTAACACCCCAGGCCGTCAAGGATGCGCTGGAAGAAAATGATCTGGACATCTACGATGAGGACACCATCGAATCGAGCCTCGTCGAAGAAGACCCGCCGGTCATCCGTTTCACTTTCCAGACGCCGCCCCGCGTCGAGCTAGGGGATTATCGTGGAATACGCATCGAGCAGGAAGAAGTAAGCGTCGAGCAAGAACAGGTGGATACAGTGCTGCAAGGTATCCAGGAGCAAAGCGGTACCTGGGCAACGTCGCCGGGGCCGGCCGAATTCGGCGATTTGACCACCATAGACATCCGCGGAGACCTTCTCGATGGGACCGTCCTTGTGGACAACCGCGACGTCCAGGGCGTTCTGGTCGAGTCGGAAGAAGAGGACCCCCTCAAAGCCTCTGAAGAATTGGTCGGCATGATGGTGAACCAGACGAAAGAGTACACCATCACCTTCCCCGACGATTATGAGCCGGAACATCTGGCCGGTCGAACGGCCCTTTACCGTGCTACCATGCTCGACATAAAGAAACGCGAACTCCCTGAATTGACCGATGAATGGGCCAAAGAAGTGAGTCACTTCGAAAGCATTGCCGAATTACGGGAAGACGTGGAAAACAAGTTGCTCGCCAGCGAAGAACACAATGCCCGCGAGAAATTGGTCCATGACTATCTGCGGGCAGTGGAAGAGATATCCACGGTCGAATTGCCACCAAAAATGGTGGACAAGCACATCGACCGGGAGGTCAGCGACATCTCTTTTGACGTCATACGGCAGGGCGGAACGCTGGAAGGGTATTTGGAGCAAGAGGGACTGGCGGATGAAGATGCCCTGCGCGCGCAATTGCGTCCCCAGGCAGAGAAAGAGCTCAGGGAAGATTCAATCCTATTCGCTATTGCGCGAGAGGACAACATTCAGGTAAGCGATGAAGAAGTCGAAGCAGAAATTGAAGCATCCGTGCAGAAATTTGGCGATCGGGCGGACGAAGCACGGAAAATTTTTTCCGCCAGGAAGGAAGACATTTACGCCCGTTTGTTGAGCGAAAAGACCAAGGAGCATGTGGCCGCACTGGCTCGCGGAGAAATACCCGAAGAGACACCGGAACCGGAACACGAACCTACCACGAATGAGACAGAAGCCGCCCCTGTCGAAACAGACGATGGGGAGACCATTGCTCACGAAGAAGAAGAGGACCAATAGACATGCGTATTCCCCCCATAAACAGCCTCGTCCCCATGGTCATCGAAACCTCAGGACGAGGCGAACGCGCCTATGACATATTTTCCTTGCTGCTCAAAGAACGCATCATTTTCCTGGGCAGCCCCATCGACGACCAGGTTGCTAATCTCATGGTAGCCCAAATGCTCTTTCTCGATCGCGAAAATCCCGAACGAGAAATCCAGATGTACGTCAACTCCCCAGGTGGGGTGATCTACAGCGGCATGGCTATCTACGACACGATGCAGCTTGTGCAGGCTCCCGTATCCACCATTGCGGTTGGCTCGACGGCCAGCATGGGCACAGTTCTCCTGACGGCGGGTGCCACCGGCCGGCGGTATGCGTTGCCGAATGCCACCATCCACTTGCACCAACCTCTCGGCGGTATGCAAGGTCAGGCTGTGGACATGGAGATTCAGGCCAAAGAAATCTTGCGCTTGCGCGACAAACTGAACCAGGTGCTCGCTCACCATACCGGACAACCGCTGGAACGAATACGACAAGACACAGACCGCGACTTCTTCCTGGATGCTGCCGGGGCCGTCGAATACGGGCTGATTGACGAGGTACTTTCGATCCCGACAAGCCAGAAGGAAGAAACCGGCAATGATTGAGGGCCACCCCCTCTGCCGCAAGGCACCGGGCGAGTCCTCCAACCGAAACGCCTGACCCGCCGGCCGGTCGGGTTTTCTGCCCGGGCAGTAGCGGACAACGGTCATCGCGTTGGGCGCGTGGCCTCTGGCCGGCTGTGAAGGTCGCGCCATTCGTAGAGCACAATCTGGTAGTCTCTCACCGGGGTGTTGGTAAACATACTTGACCACGATTCATTTGCTTTATGCGCTGTGAAATCCGTGCAATCTGTGGTCGAACGTCCCATGGTTTCGGACCAACACGTAACGGGGAGGCTACCCACAATCTGGGGTAGGAGGAAGCATGGACAGACGGGGACGACGAACTGTGCAACGTTGTTCGTTCTGCAGCCGCGAACAGCGCGAAGTCAACCGGTTGATTGCCGGACCCAATTCGGTCTACATTTGCGATGAGTGCGTAGACCTGTGCAAAGAAATCCTGGAAGACGATGTTCACAACTCCGGAGCTTCTTCCTCCTCCGGCACAAAACACATCCCCCTACCGAAAGACATCTATCACCGGCTGAACCATTATGTCGTCGGGCAAGACTTGGCCAAAAAGGTGCTGGCCGTTGCGGTACACAATCATTACAAACGCATCAGAGTCGGCGCGCGCATTGATGACGTTGAACTGGAAAAAAGCAACATCCTCCTGATCGGCCCCACCGGATGCGGCAAAACCTTGTTGGCTCAAACATTGGCCAAGATCCTCGACGTTCCGTTCACCATTGTTGATGCGACCAACCTTACCGAGGCGGGCTATGTGGGCGAGGATGTCGAGAACATCTTGCTGCACCTCCTGCAAGCGGCCGACTTTGACGTACCGAAAGCAGAGCTTGGCATCGTTTATATCGACGAAATAGATAAGACGGCCCGCAAAACGGGCGACAACCCTTCCATTACGCGGGACGTGTCTGGCGAAGGCGTGCAGCAAGCGCTTCTAAAGATCGTCGAAGGCACGACGGCAAGTGTTCCCCCCCAGGGGGGACGGAAACATCCCCAGCAAGAGTTCATCAACCTCGATACCAGCAATATTCTCTTCATTTGTGGTGGCTCCTTCGAAGGGCTGGACGAAATCGTCAGCGAACGCACCGAAGCGAAGTCGGAGATCGGGTTCATTCGGCGACGCCTTTCCGTCGCTTCGCCCATTCCGCGCCCGAAACTGGCTCCTCCCATTCAGGAAGAGACCGCAGACGAAGAGTTGGACCGCATAGAACATGAGATGAAGCGAAAAGCGGCCCTGCTCAAGCTGATCATTCCGGACGACCTGGTACGCTATGGTCTGATTCCGGAGTTCGTTGGCCGGATTCCGGTCGTGGTGAGTGTGGACCCGATAGACCGGCAGACAATGGTGCAAATCCTCACCGAACCGCGGAACGCTGTAGTCAAGCAGTACCAAAAACTCTTCGGCCTCGATCAAGTGGAGCTTGTCTTCACTCCCGAGGCGGTAAAAGCAGCAGCACATCAAGCGATGAAGTACCACACGGGCGCACGTGGTTTGCGTACAGTGATCGAATCTGTCTTGCTCGATGTGATGTATGAAATTCCTTCCCGTATCGATGTAGGACGTTGTGAGATCACAGCCGAAACTATCACAGAAAATGCCGGCCCCATCCTCTACGACCGCCAGGGGAACGTGATTCCTACCTGGCTCGACAAAGCCGCCTAATGCCGGGAGCTATTCATGACTGTACAAGCAGCCACTCACATTGCGAAATCACCTGCGCCTGAACCGTCATTTGTACCCAGCGAGCCGAAGACACTGGAAGAAACAGGGCTCAGCCTTGGATTCCTGGCCGAATTGGCCCTCAAGATCATGTACTCCGTGGGGTTCACTTCTGGCGCGGAAGTGGCGAACGCTTTGGGCCTGCCCTTTTCCAATGTTACCGCCCCGATATTGGAGTACCTGCGGCGCGAACACCTTTGCGAAGTTACCGGGACAGGCGGAATCGGAGAATCGAACTACCGGTACATCCTGACCGACAAAGGACGGCACCGTGGATTGGAAAGCATGGACCGCAACCAGTATGTCGGGCAGGCTCCCGTCCCCCTTACCGCCTACGTTCATGCCATCCGGCAACAGTCCGTCCAGGGAAACATCATCAGTGACAGCACACTTCGCAAGGGCCTTTCCGACCTGGTACTCAACGAAGAAACACTCTCCCAGCTTGGGCCGGCCATCAACTCGGGCCGGTCCATGTTCCTGTTTGGCCCCCCCGGCAATGGCAAGACGGCAATCGGCGAAGCAATTGGACGCCTGCTCCCCGGCGATGTCTACATCCCCTATACAGTTCATGTGGAGGGCCACATCATCAAAGTGTTCGACTTGCACAACCACCGCCCGGTAGACTCGGGCGATGCCCTCCCTCCCGCCGACCCACCCAAAAACGGAACCACCCAACGGCAACGGGTAGACAAACGTTGGATCAAGATCCGGCGTCCGGCCATCATTGTGGGGGGGGAGCTGAACATGGAAAACCTGGACCTGGTCTACGACGGAGTCTCCAAAACGCATGAAGCTCCTTTTCAGATGAAGGCCAACAATGGTATGCTTTTGATCGACGACTTTGGTCGCCAACAAGCACGGCCCCGCGAACTCCTCAATCGTTGGATCATGCCCCTGGAACGCCGTGTCGACTATTTGACCCTGCAGACAGGCAAGAAACTCGAAGTCCCCTTTGACTTGCTCATCGTATTCTCGACCAACCTGGAACCGCGCGACCTGGTGGACGAAGCATTCCTGCGCCGCATTCGATACAAGATTCCCATCGTTGATCCCTCCTTCGAGGAATACAGAGAAATCTTCCGGCGGGTCTGTCAGGTAAAAGGTATCCCCTACGAAGATCGCGCGCTGGCTTATCTGCTTCAGGAACACTACATCAAACTCGAACGTCCTTTGCGGGCCGTACACCCCCGTGATGTCCTGGAGGAATTGGTAGACATCGCCCGCTTTCGCCGGGTGCGTCCATGTCTGACCAAAGAGTTGTTGGATCAGGCATGTCGCGCCTATTTCGTAAAGCTCTAACGTGGCAAGGGGGGAGCATTGGGGGTTGCTGCCTTACTTGCTCGCGGCGGACGACAGTCCGCGTCCCCGCGGCGGCGGATTGTCATTCGCTGCAAGCGGACGGGGATGGGCTCTCCAGACGCAAAACTTTGCCGGACACCCCGTGGCAGAGGCACCTGGATCAAACATGAGTATTGCCGAAAAGGAGATGCTGATATGGACATGAACATCAAAGGAAAGGTGGCCCTGGTTGCCGCTTCCAGCAAGGGTTTGGGCAAGGCGGTCGCCGCGGGGCTGGCCAATGAGGGCGTCAACCTCGTGCTCTGTGCGCGGGACGAAGAAACGCTCCGCGATACAGCCGACGAGATTCGGGAGCAGACCGGGGCGCGCATCATCACGGTGCCCACAGACCTGACGGACCCCGATGCTGTGGAGTACATGATCCAGGCCGCCACCGACGCATACCGGGGCAGACATCCTGGTAACGAATGCCGGTGGCCCGCCGGCGGGCCCGCCGCTCTCTTTCTCAGACGAAGACTGGCACAAGGCATTCGAGTTGAATTTTCTCAGTGGGGTACGTTTGATTCGCGCTTGTATTCCCTACATGTCATACCATAAATGGGGACGGATCATAAACATCACCTCCGTCACCGTCAAGGAGCCGCTGGCGGGGCTGATCCTCTCCAACGCTGTGCGCATGGGCGTGGTAGGGTTCGCCAAAACACTTGCCGACGAGATTGCGCCCTACGGCATAACGATCAACAACGTATGTCCCGGCTGGACGCGCACCGGTCGCGTGGCCGAACTTTTCAATCAACGGGCCGCAGCGCAAAACATCACCGTGGAGCAAGCCGAGGCTGCCATCATCGAAAAGATTCCGGTCGGGCGCATGGGTACGACAGAAGAATTTGCCAGCATGGTCGTCTACCTGGCCTCGGCACACGCCGGCTACATCACCGGTGAAAGCATTCTCATCGACGGTGGCCAACATCGCAGCAGCCTTTAGGTCCCAATGGTCATAGGCGTTTGCAGTCTCCAGCTATATCTGCCTGCAGCCCACAGCCTGAAAGACAAACGGAGAGTCATACGCTCGCTGACGGCACGTCTTCGGCAACGCTTCAATGTCTCCGTATCGGAGAGCGGCGACCAGAACCTTTGGCAGTCGGCACAGTTGGCCGTTGTGTGCGTCAGCACCGACCAACAGTACGCGCACGGGTTGCTCACCAAAGCCGTGGGATTTGTCGAGAGCAGCCGGCTGGATTTGCAAGTGGTGGACTACCAGCTCGAGTTCTATTGAGACTCGCCCTGCAATGACCACGCGTCAAAACCATCTTGAGAGATGCGCAAAATAGTGCCCATGAGCGGCTGCTCGCCACCAAGGATGAAAATGGCGGGACGTGAAACGTGAAGACGTGAAACGTATTGCGTCTTACGCATCACGTTTTACGTTTTACCTGACACCTGACACATTATTTTCATATCAGGCGGTGAATTCATTCGTCGACCGGCCCCTACGGTTGAAGGCTCAAAGTGTATTGACTGATTTTATCCTGAAAGAATGGCTCCTGATCGCCTCTGGTGTTGGCCTTGTGCTGACATCGGCTTATACCAAGCATCTCCCCGCATATTCAATTCTGGAAATGCAAGTGCTATTCGTCCTCTTTGCCCTTTTTGTTGCCGTCAAGGGACTTCAGCACAGTGGACTTATATCAAAATTTTCCCAAAGTATCGAAAAAGGGAAAGCTATACCCCTAAAGTTGGTAGTAATAACATTCTTCCTCTCCATGCTGGTTACAAATGATGTTGCCCTGATTGTTATCGTACCGCTAACCCTGGCGCTCAACATCAATCGCAGGGATATTCTGGTCATTCTGGAAGCATTAGCCGCCAATGCCGGTTCCGCACTAACCCCTTTCGGGAACCCACAGAACCTTTTCATCTACTGGTTTTATAATCTGTCTCCGGCGGAATTCATTACAGCGATTGCGCCATTTTCACTCGTTTTCCTTGTCCTTCTGGTCATTTGCTCACTGGCTGTCAACACGAGTAGCAACAAAAAACCTCCGATTGAAGCGCAGGAAGTGAGGAAGTCTTCATATATTTATGGCGTGCTATTGATCGTTGTTTTTTTGACAGTGCTTCATGTACTGCCGGTTTCAGCCGGTATTCTGGTGGTTCTTTATGTGCTTCTGTTCGACCGGAAAAGTCTGCGTGTCGATTATGCCCTCTTGCTCAGCTTCTTTTTCCTTTTTGGCCTTGCTGAAAATATGAAAACCTTATTGGCCGCTGAGATGAGACATTCCGGGCATGTATTTCTGTTTTCTGCCCTTGCCAGCCAGATCATGAGCAATGTTCCAGCAGCCCTACTCTTTGCAAAGTTCACAACACACTGGAAAGCTCTGCTTTGGGGAACGAGCGTCGGCGGTTTTGGTAGTCTTTTTGGATCGCTGGCCAATTTGATCGCATACAGACTTTACATTACGCATGAAAATACAAACAATCCTGCATTGTTTACCATCAGTTTCCTTGTAATCGGGTATGTGGCTTTTTCCCTTGGCATCGGCCTATATTTTATTTTTGGGAAAATTCAATGAGCGACCTGCGCGCTGCGCCAACGCCTCGAGCGCCTTCTCGATAACAGGCGCGGCGAATTCATTCGGGGGCCGATGTTTCAGCCAGCATACAGCAAGCACGAAAACTTGACGGACACCCTCAATTCTTGTTGCGGTTAATGACAATCTGTGGTATGATTACCCCGTGAGGGCGTAATGCAGAGACCCTGATAGGTGATAACTGGCTCCCCCACACGGCCAGCACCTATCGCTATCCTGGGAGGTTAAATGACCCGGCGAATTTTCAGTGCGATTCTACTCGTAACAGGCTTGTTACTCTTGTTTATACTTCCCGTCAGCGGGCAGGCCGGTCAGGAAGACACCCCGCTGCGGGTGCGCGTCTTTCCCCACCGGATAGCGATTGACACGGGATACAAAGGCGCGTCGCTCTTCCTGTTCGGAGTCGCGCCACCGAATTCGGACATCGTGTTGCGTGTTGCCGGCCCCACGCTGCCGACGAAAGTGAGCCGGCAGGGGCACGTTGCCGGTCTCCTGTGGATGCCGGTCGAGCAAGTGGAAACTTCGGGGATTCCGTCCTTCTACGCCGTCCTCTCGTCCGCACCGTTGGACGATATCTTGACCGTACCAGACCAACGTCGCCTATCACTCGATCCGAAGAACATAGGTCTCCGCCGGCAAATTGTCCTCCACCGGGTGGCGGACAAGGAGCAACTCACGGGCGATTCGTTCGACACGTATGTGAATGACATCTTGAAGGTGGAACGAAGCAAACGATTTTATCTTTGGAACGAAAAAGCTGTTTCCATCACGGGACAGGACTTTGAGGCTGTTCTGTGGTTGCCACCCGACGCACCTACAGGAGCGTTCGACATCGAAGTAATCGCCATTCGCAACAAGGAAGTCATCTACACTAACCATGCCACATTGATGGTGGAAAAGTCAGGACTTGTGGAAACTTTGGCACAACAGGCACAAACCCAACCGTTGTTGACAGGGATCTTGGCAGTCTTGTTGCCGGCCATTGCCGGTCTTGGTGTTGCTGGATTGTTTGGAATTCGTGGAGGGCGATGATGGCAAGAAAAGTCTTGGTTGGCATAGACGGCTCAGAATCGGCAACAGAAGCGGTGGATTACGCCTGTTGTCTGGCGTTGCAGTTAGAAATGGACGTGATTGCACTTCGCGTCATAGATAAGGGCAAGTACCTTCCGGGGTTCTGGCACGGCATCGAGAAAACGATTGAGAAAGAACTGGAGACCCACGCTGTCCAAACGCTGCGCGATGCACGAAAGCAGGCACAAGCCTACAACGTGGCTATAGAATTGGAAATCCGTTACGGGGATTCGGCCGACGAGATTTGCCGCTTTGTGCAGGGACACCCAGAAGTATCACTCGTCGTATTGGGAGCCGGTGGAAGAGGCCACAAGGACAAGCGTGTACTCGGGTACACTTCCGAACACCTAGCTTTTCAGGTAGGGAAGAGGCTTCCTTGCCCCCTGGTGCTCACACCCTATCGGGGTATGTCGCCAGAAGCCGGCGAACGTCACGACAAATGGTGCGTGATACGGTCCCAGCAACTTGGGCAATCCACAAATTCGGAGGAAGATATACGCCAGGCTTGATCAGCTCCTGGCGTCTGTTTCTATCTTTTGCAGTAACTCTTCCTTTGTTTTGGCTGCGGCTTGCTTGCCCTCTTCCACTGCCTCCTGCACGCGGGATTTCTTCTCTTCCAGCAGTTCGTGGACTTGCTCCTGGATGATCTTGACAACATCCTGCACAGCCGCGACCTGCGCTTCCAGCGCCGAAGCTCCTCGCCCCCGCAATTGATCGGACTGCGAAGCAGCCAGCCCGGCCATGTCCTCCAATGATTCAGGGTACGGCATATCGGCAACGCAAGACCGCATCCGGCTGCTCTGTTCCGCCAGCATAGTTCGCGTTTCCTCACCCGGGCGCGGGGTAAGCAGCATGGCGATTGCTGCACCGGCCAATCCACCAACTACGAAACCCGACAGAAACCCACCCCCTCCATCTTTTTCTGACATCCTAAGCATCCTCCTTGTATGTGGCTAGAGATGCCAACTTTCCGGAAAGTTGGCATCTCTCTCACGGCAACGGTTTTCGCGATAACAGGCGAGCAATTCATTGCTCGCTCACTTCTTCACTCTGTGCCTTGCTCACCATTCTCCGCCCGTTTCCGCGTGGGCGACCGAAACGTGGCCACCCCCTGGCGGACCGCCGATGCGAAACTGGCCACATTGATGATCGGCGTGATCACCGTGTCACTGACAAAGCTCGTGGTGCCTTTGACCGTGGAGACGGTGTCGCGGGCCTCGTCCAAAATCGGCTTGACCTCATCTTTCAGCAGGTTGATCAAGTTGCGAATTTGTAATACCAGGACAATGAGTAATCCTCCGATGATGAGAGATTCTATGGCCAGAAGAACAATGGCCATGTCCCGAATTGATGCTATGCTCATAGTACGGTCCTCCAAAGGGGCTACGTTTTTAGCCAGCTTACAACGCTCATAACGATCCAGGCACCGATTGTGCCCTCGACAAAGTGAATGGGGCCAACCATGAATGGCCTTTGTGTATAGAAAACAGAGGCCAACTGTCCAAGGCCAAACCCCAGCAACGCAGCCATCCAGTAAACAAGAACATACGCCGCGCCCTGCCTGGTCATCAGGTGAAACAAGCCGGCATAGAATGCACAAACCACAGCGGCAAAGATGAGCGAAGGCCACATAATTTCCATTGTCAAGCTCCTCCGCCGATCAGGCCACCACCCAAGAGTTCTTCGTCATCGTAAAAGACGGCCGCCTGGCCGGGGGAAACCGCGCGCTGGGCTTTGTCGAAGGTCAGCCGGGCGGCATCCCCCGCGAGGGGTTCCAGGGTGGCCGGCGCCGGCGGCGCACCATACCGCAGTTTGGCCGTCACGCGCAATGAGCGCTGTGGTGGCCGGCCGGCAACATAACGCACCGCTGCGACCGCAACCTCGCGCCGGTCGAGAGCCTCTTGCGGGCCAACGATCAGGCAGTTCTCCTGCGTATCCAAACGCAAGACATACAAAGGGTGGCCGGTGTGCAAGCCAAGGCCCCGGCGTTGTCCAATTGTGTAAAGAGGCAGCCCATTGTGCGTACCCAAACGATGCCCGGCCTGGTCAAAGATGGGGCCGGGCCGCAGCGCCTCGGGGACCTGTTCGCCGAGGAACTGACGATAGCCCTCCCCGGCTACGAAACAAAGGTCCTGGCTATCCCCCTTCTCCGCGACCGGCAGACCGAATTCGTGGGCCAGTTTGCGGATGGCCGGCTTCCGAAAGTGTCCCACGGGAAAGAGTACGTGGGCCAAATCCTCCTGCCCCAACATATAGAGGACGTAGGACTGGTCTTTCTGCACATCGACGCCCTTCATCAACCGGTAACGGCCGTTTTCTTTCTGTATTTGGGCATAGTGGCCGGTGGCCAGATATTCAGCGCCAAGCGCCCTGGCATATCGCAACAAGAAACCGAACCGGATGTGCCGGTTGCAGGCCAAACAGGGATTCGGCGTTTGGCCGGCGACATAGGCCGAGACAAACGGTTCCACGACGTGTTGGCGAAACGCTTGCTCGGCATTTAGCAAGTAAAAAGGAATGTCCAGCAAAGCACAAACTTTTCGCGCATCCTCGACGGCGTCTGGCGTGCAACAACGGTTATGGACGAAGTGTTGGATGCGCCCATTCGAAGAACGAGTGACTGGGTCACAAACCTCTTCTGCCGAAGCCTCGGCAGCCCACAGGCGCAACATGATGCCGGCGACTTCGTAACCCTCCTGGGCCAGCAAGGCCGCAGCGACGGAACTGTCCACACCGCCACTCATCGCCACAACGACCCGCGGACGCGGGCGTGCCCGGACCTCCTCCTCGTGAACTGGTAAGCGTTCAGGGACTACCCTGGAAACACCTGCTTCACGCCCCTTTTTGCCACGGATTTTCACGGATTTTTTTGTTTTTTTGTATCTTCTCAATATTTCTTCTCAATATTCCGGGGCGAAGAAGTTCGACTTTTACCAAAAGTCGAACTTCTGGGTCGCCCCACCCCGTTTTATTGAGAAGATACGTTTTTTTCGTGTTAATCCGTGCAATCCGTGGCAGATTCATGGGGCGCTGAACGGTTACGTGAACGATAGCCTGGGACATGATCGAGTCTTGGAGACGATGCTACCAGGATGCCGTCTGAATCTTATCCCACTCCCCAACAGCCGTATAGACGATGCCCTTACTGAAGCCCTGCCCACGGTATTGCCGCCCGCGATGGATGAAATCAAACTCGGGGGTTTCGGGATTGCCCAGGTCGTTTTGGCGGGCGAACTTGGGGAAGGCGGCGTCTGGGTTGTAGGGCACCCCCCCTGCTTGCCAAGCAGCACTGCGAACGATGCTTTCGGGCGGTGGTGTGGTTAAATTGTAGGCGCGTACCAGCAAGTCTGGAACGGGAAAACCCAGGGGGTCTGTCTTCCGGTCGGGAGCAATTTCCGCGTGGGTAACCACATTCTCTGCCGGAATCTTGTATTTGTCGGCCAGATACTGCACCAAAGCAACCACGCTATCCATCTGCTCGGGAGGATAGGGGTCTTGGCCATCATTCAAGTTGACGAGCTCGATGCCAATGGAGAAATCATTGACATCTTCTCGTCCATCCGGCATTTTACTGACGCCGGCATGTGCCGCGCGTTCAACTTCACGGACGCATTGGTACATGGAACCGTCTTTGTCTATGACATAATGAGATGATACACGAGACTTGGAGTTCGCGAACCACGCCAATGTAGCGTCTAATCCTCCTGCGGTCGCGTGCAAGACAATGGTGTCGATGGTGGTATCTGCCGGCCGTTCGCCGAAGTTGGGTGATGGACGCCAGATGGCATCTGGATATTCTGCACTCATGATAGCGTTCTCCTCCCTGTCCTACAGAAACATAGACAACTTTTTGTCGATCTTGACGCCCTAAGCGCCTAGTCCATAACCTGTTGGCCGGAATCTCTGTCGTACTTCACTGGTGACCGCCCGCTTCCTTCAACCTTCGAATCAGGGGGGGCAGCGTGGCAATGACCCGCTCGACATCTTGCATGGTGTTTTGGTAACCCAGCGTGAAGCGCAAAGCGCCATAGCAGCGAGACAGCGGCACGTCCATGGCCCGCAAAACATGCGAAGGCTCGCTGGCGCCCGACGTACAGGCGGACCCGCTGGACGCACAGATGCCTGCCAGGTCCAGCCCCATCAAGATACCCTCGGCCTCCAGTCCCTCCAGGGTGAAGCTCAAGTGTCCGGGCAGACGGGCGTCCTGTGGACCGGTCAAGCGTGCTTCGGGTATCGCCGCGAAGAGCCGGCCGGCCAATTGGTCGCGCAGCAAGGACAGACGGCGGCCTTCCGCTTCCTTCTCTTCGGCGACGATTTGCAGGGCCTTGGCAATGCCGGCGATGTAGGGCACGTTGTGCGTGCCGGCGCGACGGTTCTGCTCCTGTCCCCCCCCGGTGAGCATCGGCAAAAGGCGCGTGCCTCTGCGCACATACAAGATGCCCACCCCCTTCGGGGCATAGAACTTGTGACCGGAGAGAGAGAGCAGGTCTACCTGCAATTCATCTACATTCAGGTCGAGATACGCTGCGGCCTGGACCGCATCGGTGTGAAAGGGAATGTCGTGGGCGCGGGCAATCGTCCCGATCTCTCGAAGGGGTTGGATCGTGCCGACCTCATTGTTGGCGTACATCACACTGATCAGAATCGTATCCGGACGGATTGCGCCGGCCACGTCGTCCGGGTTCACCCGCCCGTCACGATCTACCGCAAGATACGTAACCTCGAAGCCAAAGTGTTGCTCCAATTGCTCACCGGTATAGAGTACGGCGTGGTGCTCGACAGACGAAGTAATGATGTGCCGGCCACGTGATTTGTTGGCGAAGGCGACCCCGCGAATGGCCAGGTTGTCGCTTTCCGATCCGCAGGAGGTGAAGACAATTTCTCCGGCATGACAGCCTAAGATTTCGGCAACCTGCTTCCGCGAATCCTCTACCGCGCGGTGCGCGCGCTGCCCCAGCCGGTGCAAACTGGACGGGTTCCCGTAGGAATCTCCGAAGTAGGGAGCCATCGCCTCTCGTACGCGCGGATGAACCGGCGTCGTCGCCGAGTGGTCCAGATAGATCATCTTGCGGCCATCTTTCACTGCGTCCTCTTCTCTATGTGCCACAGTACGGACAAACATTCCAGTTCAACTGTAGGTGTCGTTTACAATTGGGGCAAGTATTCTTGAGTTGTGTGTGACAGTTGGGGCAAATCACGAAATCATCTTCGGTAGGCGCTTTGCAACTTGGGCAGATGTTTGGGTCTTCGATGTCCTGCAAAAGCGCTTCTTCTTCCAGGGAACGTTCATAAGCCTCCGCCAGAGTCTCCGGGGGGCGCAAGATGTAATAGAGCAGGATTCCCGGAATGTTGAAGACGAGTACGAGCAATGTAGCCAAAAGAACGGCGAAAATGTCTCGCGAGCGTGCCCGAATATCCCGAAACGTCCAGATAGCCAGACTGACCCAAAAGGCCAGCACAAATGCTCCCAGGAAGGCCAAAACGACTTGTAAGATTACTGCAAGGTTTACGCTGATGTCGGTAGGCATAAGAAATAGGACTCCTTAACGTAAAGGTTTTTTCACGGACACTCTGCTCACAGCATTTTGTGATATTGCCCGTTCTATGCAATGCACATCTTGTATTATAACATCATTGGCGTTATTTGTCACGTGTGGTGGAAGTTTCGAGACTCATCAGCTTGGGGCCTTGTCGCAGGATAAAACGACCCTCTCGCGTCTCCCATACCCAACCGGAATAGCCATATCCACCAATCGGTTTGGTGATGAGCGCGCGCCTCCACGATTTGCTTCGTGGTTCGTTGGTCGCCACAGTGCCGAACTTGCCAAACGTATAATCGGCGACCTCTTCCAGATAATCTGCGCCACGCAGCGCCGAAGCCACGGCGGCCGCTTGCGCGCCACCCCAAACCGTGGCGCGCAGGCCGTAGCGATTGTCGCGTGCCAGAGAAAGGGCTTCGTCCGCGCTCTCGAAAGAGGTCACAAAGGTGACCGGCCCAAATATCTCTTCGCGCATCCCTTTCATCCGGGGCGTGGCGTCGGCAATGACCGTCGGTTGCACCATTTGCCCATGAACCTCGCCCCCGGTGAGAATTCTTCCCTTTTGTCGTACCGCATCGGCCAGGTAGGTCTTGATTCGCCGGACAGCGACTTGGCTGGCCAGGGGCACCAGGTCGGTCTCCGGATCGGCCGGGTCCCCGCTACGTAGCGCCCGGCTGCGGGCTACGTAGCGACGGAGAAAGCGTTCGTAGATTCCGGTTTGCACCAGCACGCGCTCCGGCGCTGTACATGTTTGGCCTGAGTAACGGTACTTCCCATCCACGAGATCGTCCAGCGCCGCATCCAGGTCTGCATCGTCGAAAACAATGAACGGATCATTCCCCGGCCCCTCGAAAACCAGCTTTTTTCCGGTACGCCGTACCGCGTCGCGATAGGGCAGCGTGTTGCCGTCCGCCCCAAAGACGACAATGGCCGGCACGTGGGGGTCCTCTAATGCCTGGTGAAGGAACTGTTTGCCCGGTTCATATACAAAACGAATTTCGTCTCCAAAAAGAGGGCCATACAGTTGCTCGGTCAGCCGGGCAATGCGCGATCCTTTGGAGGAAAACTTCACCCGGACGCGGTTGCCGACGAGCCAGATGGAAAGAATGGCTACGTTGAGCCAGGCACTACCATCATAAGGTAAGAGAAGCGCAATCTCGTTTTGTGGAGATTGGCAAAGGGGCCTGCGGCCCGCGAGAAGTGACTCCGTTTCGGCAAAAGCGGGCAACCGTTCCAGGGTCAGGTCAACCTCGCGCCGGCAATCGCGATATGTGAATCCCAGGTCGGCGATGGTCGTATCAACGAACTCATCGCGATGTCTGGCAATTGCTTCCGTCAACTGTTCGATACGTTCGATTCTCTCTTGAAAGGTCATTGTAGTTCCTCGATTGGGTGCAGATTGTTCTTTCTCTCTCCTCCAATTATACTACAAAGGGCATGTTTGACAATTCCGCAGCGTCCTTTGGATGGCAGTACCCGGCCCGGCCACGCCACACCCAGATTGGACAAACGACAGAAAATCGTGTATTATCGTACCGTTTTCCACGGGCGTAGAGAGGCCCGTTGGTACGTAGGTCATTGCCTCTGAGAATTTCAGGCATGGTTTAGCATCGTACAAAAGCAAGTTGACAAATCTAGCCTTGTCGCCGGGGAGAATCTGCGGAAAACGTGAATCGTAATGCGTGAAAGAAGGCTCTTTGCACGTTTTACGCATCACGTGTCACGCATTACAATGCAGCCCACTCCGGGATGAGAATTCCGGGGCCACGTGACACGTGTCACTTTATTTCATGATAGTTTTCATGTTAGGAGAAGAAACGAATGAGCAATACATTTATGACTTCGGAACAATTATTCCTCACCTCTGAATCGGTGACCGAAGGGCATCCAGACAAGATGTGTGACCAGATCTCCGATGCCGTATTGGACGCCATCATCGCCAGCGATCCTGATGCGCGCGTGGGCTGTGAGGTGGCGGCCACGACCGGTCTCATCGTCGTCATGGGTGAAATCACCACATCCACCTACGTGGACATCAACAAAATCGCGCGTAACACCATCCGCGACATTGGCTATACCCGCGCAAAATATGGCTTTGATTACGAAACCTGCGGCGTCGTGGTCAGCATAAAGGAGCAATCGAAAGACATCGCCCTGGGCGTGGACAAAGCGCTGGAGGCGAAACAGGGTGAAATGTCAGACGATGATATCGAAGCCATTGGCGCCGGCGATCAGGGCATGATGATTGGGTTTGCCTGCAATGAAACCCCCGAATACATGCCCCTTTCCATCTCCCTGGCCCACCAGCTTTGCAAACGGTTGTCGCACGTGCGCAAGGATGGCACCCTGCCCTATCTCCGCCCCGATGGCAAATCCCAGGTGACGGTGGAATACAACCACGGTGTGCCCGTACGTGTGGACACGGTTGTAATTTCTACGCAACATAGCCCTGATGTATCCCAAGAAAAGATTCGGAACGACATGATCAATCGCGTGATCAAGTACGTGGTACCCAACGGGATGCTCGATGATCAGACCAAGATTTACGTCAATCCGACGGGCCGGTTTGTGACCGGAGGTCCCCTGGGAGACGCCGGCCTGACCGGACGCAAAATCATCGTCGACACGTATGGTGGCGTTGCCCGCCACGGGGGGGGCGCTTTCTCCGGCAAGGACCCCACGAAGGTGGACCGCTCCGGCGCTTACATGGCTCGCTATATCGCCAAGAACATCGTCGCCGCCGGACTGGCCGACCGCTTCGAATTGCAGATTTCCTACGCCATTGGCGTAGCGCGCCCTCTCTCGGTCAGCGTAGAAACGTATGGCACAGGCAAGATATCCGACGAACGGATCACCGAGCTGATCAATGAACACTTTGATCTCCGGCCGGCCGCGATCATCCGAGACCTGGACTTGCGCCGTCCACTCTACCAAGCTACAGCAGCGTATGGCCATTTTGGGCGTGACGATATAGATGCGCCCTGGGAGCGCACGGACAAAGTCGATTTCTTGCGCCGCGAAACGGGACTGAGTTAAACCGATTCTGGCGCGTGATCGCTCCTGTGAAAATAAGTGTCGCGTGTTACGCAATGCGTGTTGGAGCGTTGAGTCCTGACCGGTTTTGTGGGGGGTATGACAACGCGGTACGCCGCTGGTGAGGTCGAACCCCATTTCCGAAGACGGCCCTGGGTAGTTTGACAATGTCACATTCGAACGCCTGGCGAATGAATTCGCGGCTACGTGGGGCGAAGCTGCCCTGCGGCAGCTAAACGAGG